>JAJZRD010000328.1 GCA_021845945.1 Chloroflexota bacterium | reverse complement strand
GGGGCTGGTGGGGCTATTCAGCGTGGAGGCCAAGATCGGATGGGCATGGGTCTCCGACCGGCTTGGGCGGGAGATAACTTGGAGTCTGGGGCTGAGCGCCACCCTGGCGGCGATCTTCCTGCTCGGCATGACCCGCTACGCCCCCTCTCTGCCCCTGACCTACCTCTACGCCATGGTCTTCGCCCTGGGCTACGGCGCCACGGCTCCCCTCACCCCCGCCGTCTCGGCGGACCTCTTCGCAGGCAGCCGATTCGGATCCATCTACGGCACCCTGGGGATCGCCAACGGACTGGGCAGCGCCATCGGAGTCTGGTTCGCGGGGTACGTCTTCGACCTTACCGGCAGCTACCTGACCGCCTTCGGCACGGGGGCGGCCTGCGGCCTGCTCAGCATCCTGGCCATGTGGGCGATCGCGCCGAGGCTGGTGCGGCGGGTGCCGGGACGCTGCTAATCCCTCTCCCTTTGCGATAGGGTCTTTGTGAGGACCGCTGATGCGGGCTCCACCTGCGGCTGGGGAGCCGCGGCCGGTCGCCGCCGAACCGCCAACGCCACCCAGCCGTAGGCCAGCAGGTAGAAGCTGCCCGTGATGCCGAAGATCGCTCGCAGCCCCCAGTTGGAGGTGATGGCCGCCCCCGACAGCGGTCCCACGAAGTTGGCCATAGCCTGGAAGCTGGAGCTGATCCCGAAGGCGGCGCCCCGCCGCTCTCGGGGCACCAGCGACGCCAGCATGGCGTTGGCGCTGGGCATCAGCCCGCCCAGGAACGCCCCGAGCAGCGCCCTCAACAGCAGCAGCTGCCAAACCTGCTGGACCATGGCCTGAGGAAAGTAGCTGAGCGCGGCCCCCACCAGGCACACCGGCAGGATCACGCCGTGGCCCACACGGTCACCCAGCCGCCCGAGGAGCAGCGCGGAGATGGCGCTGGCCACACCGGTGGCCGCCAGCACGAGACCGGCAGCGGTGCCGGCCTTGTCGCTGGCGTTCAGCTCGGCGATAAAGAGGCTGAGCACCGGGCTCACGATCACGTTCCCAAGCTGGATCATGAACACCACCACCAGCAGGGCGGGGAAGAGGGGCATGGCCAATAGGGCCCGGCTCTGTCTCCAGATACTGGCCCCCTGCGCAGTGGCCACCGGACGCTGGAAGTCCTCGTGGACCAGGGTCAGCACGGTAAAGAAGCCCAACACCATCAGGACCCCGGCGGCGAAGAAGGGGACCCTGAAGCCCCACAGGTCCGCCATGATCCCTCCCAGGAGCGGGCCCACCGAGGAGCCGAAGAAGAAGGCCACCTGCATCAGCCCCAGGGCGAACCCCAGCCGCCGCTTGGGGGCCGAGGCGGCCACCAGGGCGTTTCCGGCGGCGACGGTACCGGTTACCAGCCCCTGGACGAAGCGCAGGACGACCAGGTGCTCCGGCGCGCTGACCATCCCCATCAGGGTCAGGGTGCAGGCGCCCCCCACCATGGAGCGCAGCAGCATCGGCTTCCGGCCCCAGCGGTCGGCCAGGTTCCCCCAGATGGGTTGGGAGATAGCCATGGCTAGCGCCGTGGAGGCGATGATGGCCCCCGCCCACTGGGCGGCCTCTTCGGTGCCGTGAACCCCCAGGGTTTGGACGTAAAGGGGAAAGAAGGAGAACACAAAGCTGAAGGCCACCATGGTCAGCGCCTGGGCAAAGGCAAGCGCTGCCAGGTTCCGTTGCCATCTCTCGGTCAGCATCGACAATACCTGACTACCGGCGTCTCTCGGGAGCGGACCCATCTCCCAGCGCCGGCAGGGGATCGGATCCCGGTGGATTACCTTCGTATCCACATTGTCAGTGTGCCTGATAATAGCCTGGAAGGGGGCCGGCGGGCAAGGAGGGCTCCCCAATACACCCCCTTGACTCTCCCCGGCCCCCTCCCCGTGTCGGGGAGGGGGCCGGGGAGAGGTTCACCGCCGGGCAGCAACCGCCACCAGGTCGCCCGAGGAGGCGGGGTCGAAGGGCTCCTTGCCATAGCTACCGTACCACTGGACCGAATCGAAGCCCGCGCGTGCCAGGGCCTCGGCCACCTCTCCCTGCCGGGTCGCCCGCAAGGAGGTCGAGCCCACCTGGAAGCTCCACTGTCCGGCCTCTTTCCTGAAGGTGACGACGTTGAAGGTGAGCTTCTCCCCGTGGAAGTCGTAGAAGCGGAAGAAGAGATACTCTACCTCGCCCCGCACCCCGGAGGATGTCCCCAGGAAGCGGCGCTGCTCTGCCAGGATCCGGTCGTAGTTGAGCTGCTGGATCACCAGCAGCCCGCCGCGTCGCAGAACCGCGGCCATGTCCGCTAGGGCGCGGTTTAGATCGGGCCGAGTGGTGGCGTGGGGAAGGGTGTTCCCAATGCAGGTGACCACGTCGAAGCCGTCACCCACTCGCTGGGCCAACTCGCCGAAGCCGGCCTGCAGGAACCGTACTCCCCGGCGGCCTGCGCCCCGAGCCTCGGCCCGGCGCACCATCTCAGCCGAGGGATCCACTCCCACCGCTTCCAGGCCCATCTCCGCGAAGCGGAGGACGTGGCCGCCCGTGGCGCTGCCCACGTCCAGCACCCGCCGGGCCTTGGCCCGCTGGAAGATCTCCCGGAAGAAGGGTTCCTCGCGCTCCAGCCGCTCCTCCCAGGCCACCATGACGTCGTAGCTCTCGCTGAACTGATCGTAGAGCGGCACCCGCTCGTCCATCCCTCACACCTCCACCGGTTCCTTCATGCCCCTGCCTGCACGGATCGGGCCCTTCAGGCAGATCTCCCATTCCCAGCAGTCCTGGTCGGGGACAAGCCCCGACGCTACAGCGGCGTTTCCAGATTAGCTAAGGGCGTCGTCCCTTAAGTAGGGCGGGGGTTTATCCCCGCCGCTGGCCGCACATCTGACACCGAGCGGCGGGGCACAAGACCCCACCCTACAGTATTGCATTTGAGGAACGATGCACCTAGTACTCCGCCACATTGGTTCTGACAGGTGTCATCCTGAGCGATAGCGAAGGATCTCCTCTCGCCACGGGGAGATGCTTCGCTGCGCTCAGCATGA
>JAJZRD010000327.1 GCA_021845945.1 Chloroflexota bacterium | reverse complement strand
CTCACGCCGACTATACCATCTCCTGGTTAGCTGTTCAACACACGCCACCTGCGCACTGCTAATTATCGGCAGATAGGGCCGCTAGCACATTACCCATTCGGGTAAGAAACTGGAGGTTTGCGGCCAACCAGGGGGTGCCTTGGTTGCCGGGCCCCAAACTGGTATCATCGACTCCCTCGAAACCTTCGATCGGGCGCGACATCGAGCGTCGGCACCGCGGCCCTGGGGCCGCTTCTCGAACCTTCGCACATCTCCGCAGGCCTCTCCCAAGATGGGGCTCGCGGCCAAGGGAGGAGATCAAGTGGGTCACTGGATTCCCATGGCTGGACGGCAGGGTGGCACCGTCCCGACTATCGTCCTATCGCCGGACTTTTCGGCGGATCACCTGGCCTTCGCGGCCACCAACGCCGGGGTATTCCGCTCTCGAGATGGGGGTCGGAGCTGGGAGCCCTCCGGCGATCTGCTCAACAGCTTCGCGGCTCAGTCTATCGCCTTCTCCCCCTTCTTCGCGACGGACCGAACCCTCTTCGCGGGATCTGCGGACGGCGGCACGTACCGATCCGTCGACGCCGGGGATAGTTGGAGCTTCCTGGCCAGACTGGGACGGGGATCCGGCGTGGTAGCCCTGGCAGCTGCCTCCACCAGCGACAAAGGCATCACCCTCGTGGCGGGCACCCTGGCCGACGGGGTTTTCTCCAGCACCGACGGCGGCGCGGAGTGGAAGACCCACAATTCCGGGTTGCCGGACCTCTCGGTCATCGACCTGGCGCTGTCGCCCGCGTTCGGCCGGGATCAGACCGCCTTCGTTGCCACCGAGGAGGGGCTGCAGCTCACCACCGACTGCGGCCGCTCCTGGAGGCAGGTCTCGGCGAGCCGGGGCGGTGATAGCATCCAGTGTGTGAAGATCTCTCCGGAGTTCGCCAGCGACCGAACGGTGTTGATGGGAACGGAGGAGCAGGGCGTCCTGCGCTCCAGCGACGGCGGGACCAGCTGGAGCCCCCTCAACAGCGGCCTGCCCGACAGCTGCATCAACGCCCTGGCCCTCTCCCCGGAGTTCGGACGGGACCGGACCATGGTGGCCGCGACCGGGCAGAGCATCGCCATCTCCGCCGACGGGGGTGAATCCTGGCGGCTGGTGGCAGCCGAACCGGAGGTGATCCTGGCGCTGGGCATCGGCAGCCCAGCTCCTGCCAGCAGGGATTCCGGACAGGTCATCCTGGCGGGGCTGGTCGCCGGGGGGATACTCCGATCGGCGGATGGCGGAAAGAGTTGGGAGAAGGCCAACCAGGGACTGGCCGCCTCCTACCTGGTCGACCTGGCGCTGTCGCCGGGGTTCGAGACCGACGGGACCCTCTTCGCCTGGGGGCTTTCCGACGGCGTGCTCAGGTCGGAGGACGGGGGCCGGAGCTGGCAGCCCTCTTCGTCGGGCATCGAGGGGCTGACCGTCGCCACCCTGGTTCTCTCGCCGGCCTTTGCCATCGACGGCGGGCTGTACGCCGCCACCTCCCTGGGGATCTTCCGCAGCCTGGATCGGGGGGCCAGCTGGCAGAGGCTGGGCCTCGCCAACCAGAGCGTCAGCCTGCTGGCGCTATCCCCGGCCTTCTCGCGAGAGCCCGTCATGGTGGCGGCCACCGGCAGCGCCCTCCAGTGGTCTCGAGACGGCGGGGCGGGTTGGAGCCCGTTGGAGGCTCCGGCCGAGGACGAGATTCCGGTGTCGGCGAAGCTGGCTCTCGACCCGGCAGGTGAGCCGACGCTGCTGGTAGCCACCTGGCGAGAGCCGCTCTACTACCGCCGGGGCCGGCTGCGGGTCTGGAGCCGCACCCTAACCGGGGGCAGCTGGTCGATGCTCTTCTCCAGGGATGCCGACGTCAAGGTAGCGATTCTGGCGGTGCCGGACAGCTTCGGCGAAGACCAGCGATTCTTCGTGGGCAACGGTGAGGCCGTCTATCACGTCGTCCCCGATGCCCAGGAGCGGACCCGCGAAGGGGTGAGACCCATATGGCTGCCCGCCTGGGTTGGGACCCGGGGCCGCCCGGTGGTCTCACTGGCCGCCGCCCCCGACTTCGCCCGGAGCCACGCCCTGCTGGCGACGGGCGGGGATGGCGTATACCTGTCCCAGGATGACGGCGTCAGGTGGCAGCGGCTGGGGGAGACCCTCGGCGACCGCGCCCCCGTGGCGGTGGTGCCTTCTCCAGAGTTCTCGAAGAGGGAGACTGCCTACGCCCTTACCATGGGAGGGCAGCTGTGGAGGTGGGATCCGGAGCGCTAGGCCCGTTGCTCCGACGGCGAGGGCGAGGGACGATCCGTCGGGATCACGAAGAAGAACAGGAGAATGCCCGCGGTGATCGCGAGATCGCCCAGGCTGAGGATCGACGGTTCCTTGAAGGGCATGGGCACGGGGAGCCGATCGCCCAGAAAGGCCAGCCTGGTCTCCGGCTTCATGACGGTGAAGGTGGACCACTCACCCCGGTTCTCGGCATCCAGAAACTCGTTCAACTGGCCGATGGCGGCTACCTGCCCCGGGTCGACGGGCATCTGCCCCCCGTTGGTGCCAATGACCGCGGCGTTCATCAAGAGGCCTAGCCCGATCACCGAGACGCCGACGATGCGGCGGTTGAACCAGGCGAACAGCACGACGAGCAGGAAAGAAGAGACGTAGATCATGCTGCCGACGGCCGGCAGCCCCGGAAAGGGGACCGCGCGCCACAGCGAGTACAGCGCCCCCGGCACGAACAGCAAGCGCAGCGCGATGGCCAACCATAGGATGCCGATGCGACGGAAGCGGAGCTCCATCAGCCGGCCCACCGGCCTGCGGGTGGCCAGCGCCAGGGCCAGCGCGACGAGGGTTACCGAGCCGAAGTACATGCGCCCGCTCCCGGGAAGAAGATGGGGTCAGGGGTTTCGCGGCGCCGCTACGCCGTCCAGCGGGACTCCGGATTCCCTCAGCACGTCGATCAGCGCCTTCACGATCTCCGGGTCGAACTGGGTACCCGCGGCAGCCACCAGCCTTTCCAGCGCTACGCTCGGAGCCATGGCCTTCCTGTACACCCGGTCGGAGGTCAT
>JAJZRD010000326.1 GCA_021845945.1 Chloroflexota bacterium | reverse complement strand
CGCCCGGACGAATGGGAGGAAAACACGATGTAGCGTCGAAGCCAACGCCGGTTCAAGGACCGGCAACCGCATGCGCTCCCGATGCGACGAGACCAAGCAACGAGAATCATTCCGCATACCACACGACGCCAGGCGAGCCAGAGGGGTTCGGGCTTGCGTCCCGCCTTGGGCAGACGCTCGGCCTGGATACGCACTACAGGGAAGGAGAGCTTCCAGTCGTGCTGATCGTGCATCTCGTCCCAGACGTCCACCTGGACCCTCCCCCGCTCGGGGTCGAGGATGCTCTCCGAATGGTCGGGGCTTCCCCACGTCTCGGGTTTCCTCACGTTGAAGACCGCACCGTGTCTGCAAGGGGCTCCCTTGCCGCTATGGGGTGGCGCCTTCCTGAAGAAGCGGCGCCGCTTGGGGAGCCTGAGGAGCACGTCGGCCCCGAGAGGAGTGGACCGATCATGGACAGCGTGACCGAGGTCGAGGACGTCGTAGCTAGAGTCCATGGTGGTGATGGGCCGATGAGCAACCACCGGGCGATAGGCCAGGACGCCGCGGAGTTGGGCTATGGCCAGGGTCGTGGGGCTGCCAGAGGTGGGGGTGCGGCGAGAGACATCGATGGGACGGACCCAACTGGTGCCCTCGACTGGCACGTCGATCAGCCACTGGTACTCCCAGCCCGGCACCACCCCCTCCTGGGGCCTGCCTGGAGCAGTCCTATGAACCCAGGTCCGCCCGGGGCTGGTAGCAGCGGCAGGGCGAGGCCAGACGGTGCCATCCAGAGCCCAGATCGGCCTGCCGACACTTGGCTCGGAAGCGAGCTCGCAAGCAATGAGGCGGCGCAGCTCACCCACGTCCAGGCTGCCGTCAGAGAGGGCATCGGGGGCACTCGGCCAGCGGTGGTGGAAGACCGCCTCAAGGCTAAGGTGGACGAGGTTGGCGGGCCTATCTGCCACGAGCACTGCCTCCATCAGCTCGAACATGGTATCCTTGCGGTGGCCCAGCACCCGGTCGTATACGGCACGGCGAAAGCGATCGAGTCGTGTAAGTGCTTCGGTTTTGTCCATACCAAAAGCATCAGCACACTCCCCGCCAAGCCCCCGCACTCCTGGTGCCGGGCCTCTCTCATTTGTCCAAACTAGAGATAACTATGAGATGGAATAACAGGAGACTGCGCTGGGATGCGAAAGGTCTATCTCGATGAGCTTCGGGCCGGAATGGTGCTCGCTCGGACAATCTACAACGACCGAGGCGACACCCTTCTGTCTCAAGGGGTGAAGCTCAGCGCCAGCCACATCAACGCCCTTCGCTCCCTGGGCTACTATGCGGTATTCATACGCGACGGCATTGGCGACGACATCGAGCCACCCGAGATCATCTCTGAGCAGGTGCGAGTAGCTACCTATAAGCACGTGCGCGGTCTCTTCACAGTAGTCCAGAACGTCACCCCCCAGCCATCCAAGGATGGCAAACAGACCGCCCCTGCACAGCTGGTGGACAAGGCCGCTCCACAGCTGCCCAAGCTGTATCGGGACGTTGAGAAGATAGTGGACGAGGTGATGACCGCCGACACCCTGTCGGGAGTGGCCTCCCTGAAGACACACGACAGCTACACATTCGAGCATTCGCTGGAGGTCACCGTTGCGGGCGTGCTGCTGGGAAAACGGCTGTACCTGCCCCTGAACGAACTGCACCAACTGGCTCTGGGCTGTCTCTGCCACGACATCGGCAAGACGACGGTCCCTGCCGAAGTGCTGGCCAAGCCGGGTCGCCTGACTGAAGAGGAATTCGCCCTGGTCAAGCAGCATCCAACAGCAGGCTACGAGGCAACTCAGCAGTTCATGGGAGCCTCGGACATTATCGCCCGCCACATCGTCTGGCAGCACCACGAGCGGCAGGACGGCACCGGATACCCCAGGGGCCTGAGGGGAGACAACCGTTTCGGTGCGTCCATGGAGTCTCGCTTCGGAAAACAGCTGATCCTGCCGGCCGCGGAGATCGCCGCCGTCGCCGATGTCTATTCGGCTCTGGCCTCGGACCGCCCATATCGGCGGGCTCTGACGCCATCGGAGATCGTGGCGGCCATGAGGGAGATGGCCGGCACTCACCTGAATCGTGAGCTCGTTCGGCGCTTCTTCTCGATCCTTCCTGCCTTTCCTGTTGGGACGGAAGTGGTGGTGATCTCAAGCAAACTTCAGGGCCATCGTGGCGTGGTCACCGCGACTCCATCCGCCGACATCCAGCGACCGACCATCCGCATACTTTTCGATCAGTACGGCAGAAAGGTGCCTCCTTTCGAGGTGAATACAGCGGTGGACAATGAGGTCGAGCTGGCCACGCCGACCTACAGTGAGGCAATTCGGTAGATCACTCCTGGGCCGCTTCCATGTGGGAACGGTAGCGGTCGCGGCAGAGGTTGGTCAACGGAATGAAGACCTTGCGGGAGTAGGCGACGGTCTGTCTGGTCCGCTGATCCCGTACTGCGCTCGCCGAACGCAGCACATCCACCATCTCCGTACCAGTCGCTCGGATAAGACGGTAGGCCTCCTCACGTGGCAAGCCGCGTTCCAGAACGGCCCCACTTCCTGGTCGTTGCTCGGTGAGGGAAGACCCTTCAGGTTGCTTCATACGCGCCCCCTGGGATGGACCGGTTGCGGCTTGGCGTCAGCCGGCTGAGATCACGCGGCCCCCATCGCCAGCCCCATCACCAGAATGACGTCGATGACGCGGATGTGGCGTCAGACCGCGCCAGGTCCGGAGCTGCTTCGGCGCAACCCGGAAGAGCCAGTGTGGCTGGCTGAGCACTACCTCCTGGTAGTGCTCGGCGTCGGCGCCAAGGACTAACGACCTCCCTCCTCTGCTCGCCGATAGTACTTCTGTCCTATTTTCCGAGGAGCGGGGCCAGAGCGCGCAAGTTTTGGCGGCCTCCTCCGTCAGAAGGAGTAGAATAGGGCTTTTCGCCCGGACGAATGGGAGGAAAACACGATGTAGCGTCGAAGCCAACGCCGGTTCAAGGACCGGCAACCGCATGCGCTCCCGATGCGACGAGACCAAGCAACGAGAATCATTCGGCATACCACACGACGGA
>JAJZRD010000325.1 GCA_021845945.1 Chloroflexota bacterium | reverse complement strand
CCAGGAGCTCCTCCGTCCGGAGCTGCGCCATCCGCTCCTCACCGCCCTTCAGCTCCAGGTAGCTCTGGAAGTCGGGCACCCCGTAGAGGTGCTTCTGGAGGAAGGCCTCCAGCTCCCCCGGGTCCTGCTCCACCTTCAGCCACTCCTTCAGGTGCTCCTCGTCCGAGAAGTACTCGTATGGCATGTTGCCGGGGTAGCCGCCGTAGCGCTGGACGACCACCCCGTCCACCAGGAAGTAGGGGATCGCCGTGCAGTGGGGCCTCTCCCGGATCTGGTCGTTGGGGACCAGGTACTCGGTGCTGAGGATCACACGCTTGGCAGCCCTCGCCAGGTCCAGGTCGGCCACGGTGATCCCGTCGATCTGGGCGTTGCCGAACTCGTCGCACCGGTGCACGTGGATCAGCGCCACGTCGGGCGCCAGGGCAGGGAGCGCCAGGAGGGTCTCCCCTGTGAAGGGGCAGGCGATCGTCTTGGCGGCGCTGTACCGATAGGTGTCGGTGCCCAGCATCACGCGAGCCGGGAGGAAGGGAAGACCCATGGCCGCGGCCTTGTAGCGCCAGGCCAGCGCCGCGTTGCTCCACTCGGTTGCCTCGATGCGGCCGCTCTCGAAGGCTCGGCGGGCGTTGGCGGAGAGCCCCCTGGCCTCCAGCCCCACCACGTAGGCACAATCGACCCTGTCGAGGCAATCACCCCCTACCAGGATCTGGAAGTCGTGGGTGGAGGTGTGACCGGCGAAGCCCAGCTTCTTCTTCCGTTGGCGCACCACCTCGTGCAGCAGGACGGTGGGTATCCTGTTGGTCCCGAAACCCCCTACCCCCAGGTAGTCGCCATCGTGGACGAACCGATCGATCGCTTCCCGGGCGCTCATCAGCTTAGAAACCATGTTTCGGGCTTTCTCCCTGTGGAGCCGGCGCAGACCGTCCACGTCGGGAAAGCTGAAGAGCTTCCCTTCACCGGCTGGTTCGCTCATGGTTTCCTGCCTTTCCCTCCAACGCACGGTTCTTCGTGCACTCTCCCCGGTGGGTTCCTCTCTCGCTCTACTTCCCCAGGTGGGCCGCGGCGACCAGCTCGCCGTTCAGCGGCTGTTCGGCGCTGCCGCAAGAGCGATAGAGCCATTTTGCATTACGTGGCCCCCGTCGGCAATATGGAGGGCAACGCACGTTCTGCGGTGGGCCGGGTGTCTTCCGATTGTGGCAATGCCCGCAGCTCTACGACCCGACCGGGAAGGTGAGTGGGGTCTATGGGGTCTCTGGAGATGGCCGCGTCCGGTTTCGAGACGTGGGTTCGGTGTCTACGATCACGCCCTCGAGGTCGAGGATGACGGTGTCGATCATGAGCCCTTCCGCGAGGCTGTGATCAACCAGACTGCCATGAGCAGCAGGCCTGCCAGGAGAAGGCCTCTCAATCCATACCGGCTTACTGCCGCGGAGGCAACAAGCGTCGCGATCGTCCACCCGGCCGTCGTGATCCACTCGCTGAGGTCAACCCGGGGGCTTTGCTGCCTCCGCCATCCCGGCTGCTCGAGGGGAGAGACCGCTCGACGGAGGTCGTAGGCCCTTCTCTTTTCTGGATCCGAAAGGACCTCGTGGGCGGCGTTGAGCAGCTTCATCCTCTCGGTGGCTCCAGGCGAGCGATCCACATCGGGGTGATACTTGGCTGCCAGGCGGCGATAGGCGGCCTCGATCACTTCCCTGTCCGCCTGAGGGGTCACCTGGAGGATGGCGTAATAGTCCGGCGTCGTGCTCATCTTCGGTCTCGATCCCGCCTGTAGCTCAGCGATGAACGTGCTGTGGGCTGCCCCAGAGGCACCGGTGAGGGGTACGGTCTCTTCTCTCGGGAGACTCTATCCCAGTCTGCCCGGAACTGCAACCCGTCGACCCTCCCCCGCATCGACTGCAACCCCTTCCCCCTGGTCCTCGGGGCCGGCTTATCCCTGCTGCTCTCGGAGCCGGCGCGCTTCCTGAGGGCGTAGACCCCTTTCCACTAGTGATAGTTTGCGCTATCATATAATACTACACACCTCTCTGCCGTCGTCAGCCAGGCATCAACAGATTCCATCGGCCTATCGTCCTGTCGGGCCGATCTCTGGGAGCGGAACAGAGAGACCCGCTGCGAACCGTTCCGGCCATCGGTGTGTCCGGCGTTCGAGCGGTGCGTGGCAACCATATTTCCGGGCGCGAGGAGGCCTATCGGTGAAGCTGGACAATAAGTTGGTGATGACCGGACTGCAGGCGGGCCTCGGTGCCCTGGTGGGCATGACGGCGAAGAAGGAACGGAACCGGGCCGGGTTGGCCGCCAACTTCGGCGCGTCGCTGCTGATGAATGTGCTCACATATCGGCTGGGGCAGCAGGTGGCCTTTGCGGCCTTGCGAGCGCGTCCCGTCCCCTCGGAGGAGAGCCCACGTCTGCACAGGATAGTGGAGAAGATGGCCGAGCGCGCCGGAATGCGGAAGCCGGCCGTCTACAGGATGGGTATTCCCAAGCCCAATGCCTTCGCCACGGGCACCGACCCCGATCATGCCGTCGTCGGCGTCTCCGACTCTCTGATGAAGCTTCTCGACGACGATGAGGTGGCCGCCGTGGTGGCTCACGAGCTGGGCCACATCCAGAACCGCGACCGGCTGCACGCTGCCATCGGGGCCTTCGCGGCCTCGGTCGCTACCTTGGGGGGAGCCTTTCTCCGGACAACCGGGGAGAGCGGGGACTCGAAGAAGGCCGGCCGGTGGCGCGAGGGGCTGGCGGTAGCCTCCATGGCGGCCGGACTGTTCCTCACCCTCCACCGGACCCGGTGCTCGGAGAACGATGCCGATCTGGCCGGCGCGCGCATCTGCGGTCGCCCAGGGGCGATGATCAGCGCCCTGGAGAAGCTGCGGAATTGGAAGCCGCAAGAGGGCGCCGAAGCCGCGGACCCCGGCCATTCCTCGGCCAGCCCCTTCTCGGCCCTTCTGCTCAGATTGCTCTCTCTCCTGAACCTTCATCCTTCCATGGACGAGAGGATCCGTCGTCTCCGCAAGATGGCCTGACGGGTCCCGTGCACCCGATAGTGGTCGACCGTCGGATAGGGCACAGTCTCGGCGGCCGATCAGCTGTTCCGG
>JAJZRD010000324.1 GCA_021845945.1 Chloroflexota bacterium | reverse complement strand
CTTGGCCGGCCTCCCGACGGCGATGGAGAGCCGCTCCAGGGCAGCCCCGAAGGCGGGGCTCCAGCCGGGAAACGAGTGATGAGTGATGGGTGATGGGTGATGAGAATTTGGGTGCTCTTCGCTCATATTGCACCTCTCACGGTTGGCAGTTCCCGCTCATTACTCATGACTTATCGCGGATAGGATGCGGCCGACAAGCGCATCCGCGGTGATCCCCTCGGCCATGGCCTCGAACTGGAGGATCATCCGGTGGCGCAAGGCCGGCGCCGCCATCTGCTCCAGGTCGGCGAAGGCAACGTTCCAGCGGCTGGCCCGGAGCGCCGCCACTTTGGCGGCCAGCACCAGGGCCTGGAGCCCTCGAGGGCTGGAGCCGTACCGGACGAAACGCTGAACCTCCGGCACGGGGGAGCGATCCGGGTGTGTCGCGGCGGCCAGTCGCACCGCATATCGCATCACGTGAGGTGCCACCACGATCAGCCGCGCCAGCTCCATCGCCCGCGCCAGCTCCTCCGGCTGCAGCACCTCGGGTGGAGCCGTCTGCGCCAGGCCGGTGGTGCGCTCGGCGATCAGGGCCAGGTCGTCGTCCGGCGGGAAGGGGACCAGCACCTTGAAAAGGAAGCGGTCGAGCTGCGCCTCGGGGAGAGGGTAGGTACCCTCCATCTCCAGGGGGTTCTGGGTGGCCAGGACGAAGAAGGGCTCCGGCAGGGGATGGGTCTGGCCACCCGCCGTGACGGTGTGCTCCTGCATCGCCTCCAGGAGCGCGGACTGGGTGCGTGGGGTGGCGCGGTTGATCTCGTCCGCCAGCAGCAGGTTGGCGAAGATGGGGCCGGCAGCGAAGGTGAGACCGCCCGTCTCACGGTCGAACAGCTGGGTGCCGGTGATGTCCCCGGGCATCAGGTCAGGGGTGAACTGGACACGCCCGAATGTGAGCCCCGTCACCTGCCCGAGGGTGCGCACCAGAAGCGTCTTGCCCAGTCCGGGCACCCCCTCCAGCAGAACGTGCCCCCCCGCCACCAGGGCCGTCAGCACCTGGTCCACCACCTCGGACTGGCCAACGATGACCCGGCCGAGGGCATCAACAACCGAAGCAAGCCTCTCTCTGACCAGGTCCGCTTGCGCTTGCAGTTCCTCCGTGGCAGATGACGTACCATCGCGGTTCACGAGCCCCACCCCCAAAAATCCGTATGACGCAACACTGCGGTTGAGCCGCCCCGCCCCCAAATCCGTAGGGCGGGGGCTTGTCCCCCGCCGCCCGGTGGCTACAGGTCGTATACCGGCGACCCGCAATACGGATACGCGTGCCGGTTCTGCACCATACCCTTGCGGACCGGATTGCCCAGAATGTAACGCGCCGCCAGTTCGACGTCCTCGTCCCGACGCAAGAAATGGTCGTGGAAACCCTGCTGCCAGATCGTGCCGTTGAAGCCGTGTTGCCACGACATCCTCGTGGATATGGCTTTGAACTCGCGCACGAAATCGATTATGGATTCCTGTTCGGACGGACTGATCAGCAGATGCAAGTGATCTGGCATGAGGCAATAGGCGTGAAGCCGAACCTCCCCATTCTTCGCGTGCGAGACCAACAGGTCGATGCAGCCCGCCGCAAACGCCCCGTGTTGAAACACCGGCGCACGACTGAGCGTGCAGATGGTCACGGAACAGATGGACGACACATCCGCATACAGCGATTGCTCCAGCCTGGTTCGCTTGCGTTGTGGGTACAGCTCCTTCAGCAACCGAATCGCCCCCGCAGTGACCGTCAGGCGGCGGGGGACAAGCCCCCGCCCTACGGTTCGAAAGCCGTCGTGATACCGTATCAGAGCGACGACGCAACAGCCGAAGGCTACTCAATCCTGCTCATCACTTACCGTCTGGCGCGATGGCCGAGAAGTAGCGCTGCACCAGGCCCTGGAGGGACGGCGGCAGGGGCTGGCGGGAGAGCGACTGGCGCGCGGCTGCCTCGTACCGGCCGTACACCTCGTCGTATGGCCGAACGGAGCCCAACTCCAGGGGCGAGTCGGGCAGCTCCACCGTCTCGCCGCTCGCCCCCTGCGCGCCGCCGCTGGCATCCATCCTCGGTCCGTCGCCGCCACCCATGAGGCTCGGCGCGTACACGGGGTCGTAGTTGGTGGCGCCCCGCAGACTCGGGGCAGCACTGCCGCCGGCCAGGGTGGCCCCGGCGCTGCCGCTCCCCGGCTGTCCGGACGAGGCACCACCCCCGGCACCGGCCCCGGCGCCCGCGCCGCCACCCGAGCCACCCGTGCCCCCGGAACCGCTCCCGCTGCCCGACCCGGAGCCGCCGCCCCCGGATCCCGAGCCGCCACTCCCCGAGCCGGAGCCTGAACCCGTCCCCGATCCGCTCCCGGACCCGCTGCCCGCCTGTGCGCCGGACCCGCTGCCTGCCCGGCCTCCGGACGCGCTCCCGGAGACCGGCCCCGATGCCAGGGCGCCGGACGCTACGGCGCTGCCCGCCACCGGTCCCAGCCCGGCCCGGGCCTGTCCTACCGCCGCCGTCGCCTGCTGCACCGCCTGCAGGCCGGCGGAGCGGGACATCCCTCGCTCCAGTAGCGACGCGACGTCGCCCATGGCGCCGGCTGCGCCGCCCTGCCCCCCTGTATCGGAGCCGCCGGCCTGTCCAACCTGACCGGCCGCCCGCCGGAGGGATCCGGCCAGGTCGGGGACGTCCCGAGCAGCATTGGCCCCGGCCTGGAGCGCCAGCTTCAGCTCCTGCTTCTCCTCGGGTGCCATGGCTTCGGCCCGTTGGGCCAGGTCGGCCGCCGTCCGCTCCACGGTCTTCTGATCGCCGGCTCCTATGGCTCGGGCCAGGGTCCCCAAGCTCGGGCTGTCCCGCCAGACGGAGGACAGCCCATCCATCGCCCGCTGCCAGGCGTAGTCCTCCGCCTTTCCCTGGCCGGCCAGCCGCTCCTGGGCCTGCTCCAGTATCCGGGCGGCCTCCTCGGCGGTCCTGGCATCGGCCAGTCGTTGCTGCGAGGCCTTCAGCTCCTCCGCGGCTGCCTGAACCAGAGGCTCCGGGGTTGCCGCGGCGAGTCCGGTCTCCACGCTTGCCAGGGACCTCCGCGCGGCGGCCACAGCCCCCGCATCGGCGGTCCGGCGCTCGCCGTCGCCCAGCGCGGGAAGG
>JAJZRD010000055.1 GCA_021845945.1 Chloroflexota bacterium | reverse complement strand
GCAGCGCCCCGGCTCCGCTCCGAAGCCTTCGACGACGTCACCTTCAGCGACGAGGTGCGCGAGGCCGGCATCCCGCAGCGCTACGTCCCCATGCGGAGGGAGATCTCCCCCTCTTCGGACCTCGCCAGCTTCTTCCGGCTGTACGCCCTGATGGCTCGCGGCCGCTACGACGTGGTCCACACCCACAGCTCCAAGGCGGGCTTCCTGGGTCGCTTCGCCGCCCGCCTGGCCGGGGTGAAGACCATCGTCCACACCCCCCATGGCTTCTACTTCCTGAACCAGAAGGCGGGCTCCCAGCGAAGCTTCTACCTGAATCTGGAGCGGGTGGCAGGTAAGGTGACCCGCCGGATGATAACCCTGTCTTCCACCGAGATGGCCGAAGCCGTGGACAACAGGATCATCTCGCCCGATCAGGTGGTGCTGATCGAGAACGGCATTCAGCTACCTGCCCCGCGAGACCACCGGACCGTGGCACCCTTGAGGGAGAGGCTGGCACCCGGGGCCAGTCACGTCATCGGCACCGTGGCCCGCTTCACCCCTCAAAAGGGTCCGTTCGACTTCGTTCGGATGGTCGCGGTCCTGGTAGGAGCGATCCCCGGCGTCCAGGTCCTGTGGTGCGGCGACGGAGAGCTGCGCGACCAGGTGGAGGAGTTGGCTCGGGGGCTGGGAGTAGAGAGTCAACTGCACTTCCTCGGTTACCGAACGGACGTGCTGGACGTTATAGCGGTGATGGACGTCTTCGTCCTCACCTCCCTCTGGGAGGGGCTCCCCTACACCGTGCTTGACGCCATGGCCCTGGAGAAGCCGGTGGTGGCCACGGCGGCCGTGGGAACGCGGGACATAGTCCAGGACAGCGCCACCGGGCTGCTGACGCCCGTGGGCGACCCGGAGGAGGCGGCTCGAGCCGTGGCCCGCCTCCTGTCCAATCCAGCCGACGCCAGAGCCATGGGGTCCGCCGGAAAGGAGGTGATCCTCCGGCGGTTCTCCCAGGAGGCCATGGTGAAGAGGACTGGACAGCTCTACGTTGATTTAGTAGGATAGCTATCCGCGAGGAGGGTTGCCCGCTTTGAAGGAGTTCAGCAACCGCTTCATCCTCTTCCTCTTCCTGGCCGACATCCTGTTCACAGAACTGGCGCTCTACCTGGCCGAGATGACCAGGGGTGTGATCCCCGTCGGTAGGGAGAGCGTCGGCATGAGCTTTCTCGACCTATCCATCATGCTGGCCGTGGCCCTCTTCTGGGCCTTCTTCCTCCGGCTCTTCGGCGCCTACGATCCCCGCCGGCTCTCCGGCTTCGTGGACGAGGGTCGCGCGGTGCTGCTGGGCACCATGGCCGGCATGCTGGCCCTGGCCTCCTTCTTCTACCTGTTCAACGTCGAGTTCCGGTCTCGAATTCTGTTCACCTACTTCTTCGCCATCGACTTGGCGCTGCTCCTCAACTACCGGCTGGCCGCTCGCTATATCGTGCGCTCCCTGATCGCCGGAGGCTATACGGCTCGTCGAGTGGTGCTGGTGGGAGCCACCAAGGTGGGGCGAGAGCTGGCCTACATCATCCGCTCCCAACCCTGGTGCGGCCTGGTGGTCGTCGGCTTCGTGGACGACGATCCCATCCTGGAGGAGGTCGACGAAGGCTTCCAGCTGCTGGGAAACACCAATCAGCTGCCCCACATAATCGCCAGCCACTCGGTGGACGACGTCATCGTCGCCCTGTCCAGCAGGGACCACGAGAAGATCGCGGAGATCGTCCTCAGCCTCCAGACCCACCCGGTGCGGGTGCGGGTCGTCCCCGACCTCTTCGAGATGGTCTCGGTCCGGGCGCAGGTGGAGGATTTCTGGGGCGTCCCGCTGATCGGCCTGCGGGACCCCGTCATCACCGGCTTCGATCGAGCCTTCAAGCGAGCCTTCGACCTGATCATCTCCTCCATCCTGCTGCTGCTGCTGGGACCCGTGATGCTGCTGATAGCCCAGGCCATCAAGCTGGACTCCCACGGCCCGGCCCTCTTCAGGCAGCGCCGCGTCGGCGAGAACGGCAGGCTGTTCTGGATGTACAAGTTCAGGACTATGGTCGACGGCGCCGACAAGCTGATCCCCACGTTGGAGGAGAAGGGCGTCTACGCCAACGGCGTCTACAAGGTCAAGGAGGACCCACGGGTCACCCGTGTGGGTCACGTGCTCCGACGGATGAGCGCCGACGAGCTTCCTCAGCTGTTCAACGTGCTGAGGGGCGAGATGAGCCTGGTCGGCCCCCGCCCGGAGCAACCCTGGATCGTGGATCGATACGAACCGTGGCAGCGGAAGAGACTCTCGGTGATGCCCGGCATGACCGGATGGTGGCAGGTGAACGGTCGCAGCGACCGGCCGATGTTCCTCAACACCGAGTACGACCTCTACTACATCCAGAACTACTCCCCCATCCTGGACCTGGTGATCCTCTGGAAGACCATCTGGGTCGTCCTCAAGGGCAAGGGCGCTTTCTGAAGCCGTCGGCAGCGGGCCGGAGGGCGAGCCTCCCGCAACCTAGTACTCCGCCACATTGGTTCTGACAGGTGTCATCCTGAGCGACAGCGAAGGATCTCCTCTCGCCACGGGGAGATCCTTCGCTGCGCTCAGCATGACAGTACATATCACCTTCTCTGTGGTCGTGTACTGGCTCTCCCCCGGGAACCCCGCCTTCCCGCCTGCTGCGGCCATCTTTGGGCTGGATTGTGCTACTATTCTCTACCGTGATCCGACGGGCTGATAGCTGATAGCTGAGGGCCAAGAGATGGAACTGGTGGTGCTGGGAACCGGGGCAGCCTACCCGGGGCCTCACCAGGCTAGCTCCGGCTACCTGGCGGTGGAGGGAGAGACCAGACTTCTCATCGACTGCGGCAACGGGGTCGTCAGTCGGCTGCAGGAAGCCGGGGAGCTGGAGGGCTTGACGCAGCTGCTGTTCAGCCACATCCATGCCGACCACCTGCTGGACGTCTTCCCTCTCTTCTATTCGCGGTTGTACGCCAGGGGGAAGGATTACCCGCCCCTGCCTGCGTACATGCCACCTGGAGAGGTGGAGCGGTTCGCTCGACTTGCCGAGGTGCTGAGGATCGAGCCGCGGCGTCTGGTGGAGGGAGTCTTCCGGACGACGGAGTACGATCCCCAGGCCGGCCTCAGGATCGGAACTCTGCAGATCTCCTTCCTCCGCACCGTGCATCCGGTTCCGGCCTTCGCCCTGCGACTGGAGGGTGGGGACTCCTCCCTGGTCTACTCCGCGGACACAGCCCCCTTCCCGGAGCTGGCGGAGTTCGCGAGAGGATGCGACCTGCTGCTGTGCGAGGCCACCGTGAGCCAGCAGGACTTCGATCCGGCGCACGCCATCCACCTGACGCCGGCCCTGGCGGCCGACGTCGCGACGAAAGCGGGGGCAAAGAGGCTGCTGCTAACCCATATGTGGCCCTACTACGATCGGCAGTCGATGCTGGAGGAGGGGCAAGGGGTATTCCCAAACACCGAGCTGGCAGAGGAACTGAAGAGATACCCGATCTAGGGCATGCAGAACGAGTGCGAGATGCGTGGTGCGAAGCACGAAGGGCCGGCCGGCCGAACCACGCATTCCGCACTCTCGCACTCCAATAGGAATGGAGACCCAGGTGCGCATCGGTGACGTAGAGATCTTCCTCATATCGGACGGCTTCGCCCGCGTCGACGGCGGGGGAATGTTCGGACTGGTGCCCAAGATAATGTGGGAGAAGAAGCACCCGGCCGACGACCTCAACCGGGTAGGCATGGGGGTGAACAGCCTCCTTATCAAGGACGGAGGCCACCTCATCGTCGTGGACGCCGGCTACGGCAGCAAGATGGGGCACCGCACCCTCGCCCTAATGGGCATCCTGCGAACCGGGCAGCTGCCGGAACGGTTGAGGGAGTTGGGGGTGGGGCTGGACCAGGTGGAGATGGTGATCAACACCCACCTGCACTCCGACCACTCCGGCGGCAACACCCTTCAGGAGGGGAATCGGCTGTCCCTCACCTTCCCCAACGCCAGCTACGTCGTCCAACAGGGGGAGTGGGAGGACGCCAACCACACCAACGAACGCACCAGGGCCACCTACCTTCCGGAGAACCTGCTGCCGCTGTGGGAGGATCGCCGGCTGGAATCGATCGAGGGGGATACTCAAATCACCCCCCACGTTCGCTGTATACTTACCCCGGGCCACACGCCCCACCACCAGAGCGTCCTGATCGAGTCGGAGGGGCAGAAGGCCCTCTACACCGCCGACGTCTCGCCCTTCGCCGTCCACATGGAGAGGCTGGCCTGGGTCGCGGCCTACGACCTGGAGCCGATGCGCAGCATCGAGACCCGGAGGAGGATCCAGCGATGGGCTGTGGAGGAGCGGATCCTGTTGATCTTCCCCCATGATCCGGAGATCGGCATGGGCTACCTCCACTACGCCTCGGGCCGCTACTGGGTGGATCCGGTGGATAGCGATCGGCCATCGGCCGCCGGCAATCAGCGGACGGCGGTCGGCGAGTCCCAACCCTAGCACTCAACCGCGACTTTGCTGGGGGGCGCAGCCACCGCCCCACATCTTTTCGACGGAGCTCCCATGCGGATAGCTATCGACGTGCGGCTGGTGTCCTACGCCCAGGGAGGCATCAGCCAGTACACCATCAGGCTGGTGCGTGCCCTGGTGGGGCTGCAAAGCGGCGACGAGCTCCTGTTGCTCGAGAGCCGAAAAGCCCCCACTGGACAGTTCTGGCCCGCCGCGGTGCGACGATCCAGGTTGGCCACGCCCCCTCATCACCCGAGGGAGCAGATCGCCCTACCCATCGAGTTGCTGCGTCTTCCGGCAGACGTCTTGCACAGCCCGGATTTCATCCCACCCTTTCGGCGTAGATGCCGCTCCGTGGTCACCATCCACGACCTGGCTTTTCTGCGTTTCCCCCACCTCCTGACGCCCGATAGCGGCCGCTACTATGGGCAGGTGGCCCGGGCGGTCCAGAGCGCCGACCAGGTGATCGCCGTGTCCCACGCCACCAAGCGGGATCTGCTGGAGCTGCTATCCGTCGATCCGGAGAAGGTCACGGTGGTGCACTCGGGCGTGTCTCCCGAATGCCGGCCCCTGGAGCCGGAGGAGATAGAGCATCGGCGGCGAGAGCTAGGGCTGCCTGAGCGCTTCATCCTCTTCGTGGGAACCCTGGAGCCCCGCAAGAACCTTCCCACCCTGCTGCGGGCCTTCGCCCGGGTGTGGAAGGCCCACCGGGTGCCCCTGGTAGTGGTGGGCGGCAAGGGATGGCTCAACGAAGAGCTGTTCCGGGTGCGAGAGGAGCTCGGACTCGGGGAAGAGGTCAAATTCGTGGGGTCCGTGGCGGCCCAGCAGTTGGTATACTATTACAACTGCGCCACCTGCCTGGTCCTGCCCTCTCTCTACGAAGGCTTCGGCCACCCCGTTCTTGAAGCCATGGCCTGCGGGACGCCGGCGATCGTGTCCAACGTGCCCTCCCTGACCGAGATCGCAGGGGATGCCGCGCTCTCGGTCGGTCCGGAGGATGCTGAGGAGCTGGCAGCGGCCATGGGGAGGCTTCT
Organism: Chloroflexota bacterium; assembly: GCA_021845945.1. Next base: position 12,143 of record JAJZRD010000055.1, on the reverse strand, counting down.
GGCCGATGGGGGGCTGCGGCAGCGGTTGATCGGGCTGGGCCTCCAGCGCGCGGCGGCCTTCTCCTGGGAGCAAACGGCCCGGGAGACCCTGGGTGTGTATCATAAAGCCGTTCAAGGAAGTCGATGAGAGTCCTGTTTCTCACCCCTCAGCTGCCCTTCCCTCCACATCAGGGCACCCAAATCCGCAACTACCAACTCCTGCGGGCGGCAGCTTCCGCCCATCAGGTGGACTTGATCTCGTTTGTCCGTCCCGGGGAAAGCCTCCACAGGGCCGCGCCCCTCCAGGAGCTGTGCGGTCAGATATGGGTCCTCCCCGTCCCTCCAGACCGAAGCCCGACCGCGCGGCTGGGGACTCTGTTCACCTCCAGCCACCCCGACCTCGCCTTCCGCCTCCGGTCCGAGGGCATCGCCGACACTCTGCGGGCCGTGGCCAACGGCAATCGCTACGACGTCATCCAGGTCGCCGGCCTCGAGATGGCTCGCTACCTACCCACCGTCCGGACGGCCGCTCCTCGTGCCCACCTGGTCTTCGACGATCACAACGCCGAGTACCGGCTTCAGGCCCGAGCGGCGGCAGTGGACGCTCGACATGCCGCCTCCTGGCCCAAGGCGCTCTACTCCCTGGCGCAGTGTCTGAAGCTGCGCCGGTACGAGGCGTGGGCATGCCGATTGGCCGATGCGGCCCTGGCCGTCTCGGAAACCGATGCGGCGGCCCTTCGGGGGCTGGCCCCCAAGGTTCGGCTGTGGGTGGTCCCCAACGGCGTGGATTGCGCCCACTACCAGAGCGAGCCGTCGTCCACGGCCGATCCCGCGGCGCTTCTGTTCACCGGCACCATGGACTACCGGCCCAACGTGGATGCCGTGGAGTGGTTCGTCTCTGCCATCCTGCCGGCCATTTCCGCCCGGCGTCCCGAGACCACTCTCCAGATCGTCGGCCGGGCCCCCACCCCGGCGGTGCAGCGGCTGGCCTCTCTCCAGAAGAGCGTGGTGGTCACCGGGGCTGTGGAGGACATCCGGCCTTACTTCTCCCGCAGCGGCATCTTCGTCGCTCCCATCCGAATCGCCGGCGGTGCCCGGTTGAAGATCCTGGAGGCACTGGCCATGGGGCTACCGGTAGTGTCCACCCGGATGGGCGCCGAGGGGATCGACCTGGTCGAGGGCAAAGAGGTGCTGCTGGCCGACTCGCCGGAGGAGTTCGCGGCGGCCGTCCTCCGGCTGCTGGAGGACGGAGAGCAGCGCCGGCAGATGGCCGCCCAGGGACGGCAGGCGGCCCAGGAACGGTTCGACTGGAACCGGGTGGCCCCGCGTCTTCTGGACATCTATCGCGAGGTCGCCAACAGGGGCGACGAAGAGACGGGGAGACAGGGAGACGGGGAGAGCCCCTTGCCCTCCCTCCCGAGGGGGGAGGGTCCGGATGAGGGCTGACTGCTCGCAACTCCCTCGAGGAGGCACATCATGATCGTCGGCGCAGTCCGTGTGGTGCTGCACCTTCCAGTCGCCCACTCCTTGAAGGAAAAGCGCCACGTAGTAAAATCCATCATCGCCCGGGTGCACAACCAGTTCAACGTCTCCGCTGCCGAGGTCGAGGACCAGGATCTGTGGCAGCGGGCCGTCATAGGCATCGCCGTCGCCACCAACGACACCCACCACGCCAACGAGGTGCTGTCCAGCGTCGTGAACTTCGTCCAGGGTGCCTCCCCTGAGGCGGAGATGACCGACTACCAGATCGACATCACGCCACTGCTGTAGACAGACTACGAACCTAACCCCCCCAACCCCCTTCCCTACGAGGGAAGGGGGAGGATCCCCACTCCCGTGTCGGGGAGTGGTTGGGGGAGAGGTTGGAAGGGTACCCTCGTGCACAGATCTCTCAGACGAAGACGCGAGGAATTGGGCTGCTGGCTCGCCATCCTGCTGGTACCGGTGGCGATAGCGGCCATCCTACTGGCAGCCGACTTGGGCGGGCTGCGCTCCACCCTGCTGGCCAAGCTGGGCGACGAGCACCGCAACCAGATCGTCGCCTTCACCTCGAGCCTCACCATGCGGAAGGTGGACACGGCGGACATGGCGCCCATCCGCTACGCGGGGGTCAATCCCATGGGGGTGAACACCTTCCTGGAGCAGGAGGCGGACGTCGCCAAGCGACGGCAGACCCTCCAGATGATCAAGGACGCCGGCATCGGATGGATCCGCCAGCAGTTCCCCTGGGAGGACATCGAGCAACCCTCCAAGGGGATGTACTGGGACGAGAAGTACGGACAGAGCAGCTGGGACAAGTACGACAACATCGTCGATCTTGCCGGCCAGTACGGCATCCAGATGATCGTGCGGCTGGACCTGCCCCCCAAGTGGGCCCACCCCAACAACGCGTGGCCCCACACCCCACCGGAGAACTTCGACGACTACGGCGACTTCGTCTACAAGGTGGTGAGCCGCTACAAGGGGAAGGTGAAGTTCTACCAGCTGTGGAACGAGCCCAACCTCGCCATCGAGTGGGGCAGCAAGCCGGTGGACGCCAGGGAGTACGTCCGGCTGCTGAAGGTCGGATATCAGCGGGCCAAGGAGGCCGACCCCAACTGTGCGATCATCTCGGCCGCCCTGGCCCCCACCATCGAAGAGAGCTGGCGGGCCCTGAGCGACCAGATCTACCTGCAGCAGATGTACGACGCCGGAGCCAGGGACTACTTCGACATCCTGTCGGTCATGGCCTACGGTCTCCGCTCGGGACCGGACGATCACCGGTTGGCGATGAAGGACGTGAACTTCTCCCGACCGCTCCTCATCCGAGAGATCATGGTGAAGAACGGCGACGCCTCCAAACCGATCTGGGCATCTGAGATGGGGTGGAACGCCCAGCCCGATTCGGTGACGGCGGAACCGATCTTCGGTCGGGTGAGCGAGGAGCTGCAGGCCCGGTACACCGTGCGGGGCTTCCAGCGGGCAGCCGAGGAGTGGCCCTGGATGGGGGTGATGAACCTCTGGTTCTTCAAGCGGGCGGACGACCACGAGAAGGATCAGCCCTTCTACTACTTCCGGATGGTCGAGCCCGACTTCGGCACCCATCCCGTCTACGACGCCGTCAAGGCGCTGGGCTCCACCGAACCGGCGGTGCGTCGAGGCTACTCCCAGGAGGACCACTGGGCCCTTCGGTATCAGGGGAGCTGGGCCCAGGTTAGCGAGCCTCAGGCGAGCCTGGGGGGGATGAAGAAAGCCACCCAGGCGGGCGCCTCCGTCACAGCCTTCTTCCAGGGCTCCGATCTGACCCTGGTGGTTCCCAGGGGGCCCGCCCTCGGTGCGGCTTATGTCGAGATAGATGGCTCTCCCCAGGGAGCCAACCGGCTGCCTCGAGACGAGGCCGGCAGGGCGCTGCTGCAAGAGACGGCGCAGGAACCGCAGTGGCAGCTGCTGCTGCCCGTCGCCGGCGGCCTCTCCAACGGTTTCCACCGCCTCCAGATAACGACGACCGGCCCCTTCGCCCTGGACGGACTGGTCGTGGAGACCCTGATGCCCTCCTCACCCCTCCAGAGGCTTCCCGAACTGCTTCCCTATCTGGGCGTGGCCGCCCTGGTGCTGCTACTGGGGATGCTGCTGAGGCTCAGGACGCGGACCCAACGCCGCGGCCGGCTGCGGCTCTAGCTACGGGGAATGAAGGACCCCACTCCCGGCCCCTCCCCGCAGTGGGGAGGGGAGAGGGGTGGGGTGCTACAACCTTACACCAGCGCGAAGCGCGCGGTGAAGTGGCGCAAGACGGGAGGCTCCTCGACGATCGCCACCCCCCGGATGGAGGAGCGCTGCTCCCGCAGGGCGGCGAAGGTGCCGGCCACGTGGCCCAGGTGGGCATTGGAGTAGACCCGTCGAGGGATCGCTAGACGGACCAGCTCCGGCCGGGTCCCGGTTGGATCCTCCCCGAACATCACCGACCCGATCTCGACGGTGCGGACCCCACCCTCCAGGTAGAGGGCGAGGGCGAGGGCCTGGCCCGAGAACCGATCCCTGGGGATGTGGGGGAGGAAAGCACCGGCATCCACGAAGACCCCATGCCCGCCCGGGGGCTCGATCATGGGGACGCCCAGATCCCGCAGCAGGCCGGCCAGGAAGGCCACCTGACCGATGCGGTGGGCCAGGTACTCCTCGTCCAGCACCTCCCGAAGCCCCACGGCGATGGCCTCCAGGTCCCGACCCGCCAGCCCGCCGTAGGTGGGGAAGCCCTCGGTGATCACCATCCGCCGCCGGATCCCCTCCGCCAGCACGGGGTCCCGCAGCACCAGCAGTCCCCCGATGTTCACCAACCCGTCCTTCTTGGCGCTCATGGTCAAGATGTCGGCGCACTCCCCGATGGCCCGAACGATCTCGGCCACGGACTTCTCGGCGAGGCCCTCCTCGCGCTCCTTGATGAAGAAGGCGTTCTCCGCGATCCGGCTGGCATCGACGATCAGGGGGATCCCGTGGTGCCGGCAGATGGTCCTCGCGTCCCTCAGGTTGGCCAGGGAGACCGGCTGGCCACCGCCGGCGTTGTTGGTCACCGTCATCACAACTCCCGCGATCTCACCCGGCTTCGCCGAGCTGAGGGCAGCGGCAAGTCGATCCAGGTCCACGTCGCCCTTGAAGGGCTGAGTGCTGCGAAGGTCGTGAGACTCGGGAGCCGGCAGGTCGATGGCCTCGGCGCCGGCATCCTCGGCGTTGGCCCGAGTGGTATCGAAGAAGGTGTTGGAGATCACCCGCTGGCCCGGTCGAACCAACTCGGCAAAGAGCAGGTGCTCGGCGGCCCGCCCCTGGTGGGTGGGGATCACCTCGGGCAGCCCGAAGATCTCCCGGACGGTGTCCCTCAGCCGGTAGAAGCTGCGGGCGCCCGCGTAGCTCTCGTCCCCCTGCATCAGCCCGGCCCACTGGTGCTGGCTCATGGCGCCGGTGCCGGAGTCGGTCAACAGGTCGATGAAGACGGCTTCGGCCGGGACTCGAAAGAGGTTGTAGCCCGCGTCGTCCAGCGAGCGCTCCCGCTCCTCGCGGGTGGTCTTCCGAATCGACTCGACCATCTTGACCCGGTAGGGCTCGACGGGACCCAGGGCGGCGATCCGCTCCAGCGGGTCGATGGGTCTCCGCATATCTCCACACCTCGAGGCAGCAGAGTTGGGACGACGGCAGCGCCCCTTGGGGATGCTAGAGCATCCCCAAGGGACTGTCAAACTGGAGAGAAGCCTGTCTAGCCCTTCTTGTCCTCGTACAGGGCGATGGCCGCGCACACGTCTTCCTGTCCCAGACCCTGCCGAGCCGCCCGCTCGAAGAGGGATTGGGCCAGGGCGGCCATCGGCAGCTCCAGCCCCAGATCCCGGGCCATCTCCCGGCTGAGCCGCAGGTCCTTGGCCATCAGCTCGATCGCGAAGCCCCGGCTGTACTCCCGATCCACTATCTTCTGGAACCGGGTCTCGAAGGAGCGGCTGTAGCCGGTGCTGGCACTGATGACCTCCTTCACCAGCCCCGGATCGAGGCCCGACCGCTGGGCCACGGACATCATCTCCAGCACTCCCAGGTTGTTGATGCCCAGCAGGATCTGGTTGAGCAGCTTGAGGGTGCTGCCGGCTCCCACCGGCCCTGCGTGGAAGATCCTGCTCCCCAGGCAGCGGAGCACCGGCTCCGCCTGCCGGAGCGTCTCGGCATCGCCCCCCACCATGATGGCCAGAGTCCCCGCGTGGGCGCCGGTGGTGCCTCCGCTGACCGGTGCATCCAGGACCGCAGCCCCCTTCTCGGCAAATCGGCTCGCCACGGTTCTGGCCAGGGAGGGGCTTATGCTGCTCAGGTCGACGAAGATCTGCCCCGTCCTGACACCCTCTATCAGCCCGTCCCCGCCCAGGTACACCGACTCCACCACCGGCGGCGTCGGCAGGGAGGTGAGCACCATCTCCCCCGCCTCGGCTACCTCGCGAGGGCTGTCCGCCACCGCGGCGCCCACCTGCTCCGCCCGTTCCAGCGCCGCCTTGGAGACGTCGTAGACGACCAGACTGTGCCCCGCCTCCAGCAGATGGGGCAGCATCAGGACCCCCATGTTGCCGACGCCGACGAAACCGAGCTTCATCGTCCTTCTCCAGTTCTAGTCGCCGCGAGAGCGACGTCGTCGAGGCCTCGCACTACGGTAAAGAGAGGGAGATCCAATGTCAATCTCCCGATGGGCACACCGAAGCGACATCCGGCCTGCAGGAGGCGAGGGTGGCCCTGACCCTACCGTCGACAGGATCGCCGCAAGCTTCTACAGACTGAGACAGGCTTCGGCGGCCAGCCAGAGCAACTTCTCTCGCACCGATAGCTGGTTGGTCCACTCCCGGTGATCCCAGGAAGCTCCGCTCACGTCATCGCCGCCGTACAGCATATGACCAAACAGCACCCTTCTGTGCTGAGCCACGGCGAAGAAAGCTGCCGCCTCCACCTCCACCGTTACGCACCCCTCGGATCTGCGCAGCTGCACCTTCTTCGGCGTCTCCCTGTAGATGCCGTCGGTCGTCCAAGTCTTGCCGATCACATACTTGTAGCCGTGGTGCTGGAGGGTCTGCTCGATAGCCGCCACTGCCTCTGAGTTGGCCTTCACCTCGCGGGAGGGGGGAAGATAGTGGTAAGAAGTCCCTTCATCGCGAATCGCCGCCAGGGGCACAACGATCTGGCCGCAGGCGATCTCCCTGTCCAGAACCCCGGCACCGCCGCAGGCGACGAACTTTCGGCAACCCAGGGCGATCAACTCCTCCAGCATCCAGGCCGCAAAGGGAGCCCCCACCCCGGGGTGGCACACCACCAGAGGCTTTCCGTCCACCTCCATTGCGTAGATGGGATTCTCGCCCATCTCGCTATTGGAGCAGGCGATCCGCGCCAGCCGGTCCTCGTGACGCAACTCCTCGATTACGTCCTGGAAGAAGCAGAGGACACAGTGCTCAGGCACATCGCCGGCTTTGATGACCCCGGCGGGCTCGATAACCGCCTCCGGCGTCGCGTCGAACTCCAGGATTGGGTACTCTTGTCTCACGCGCTCTCCCCATTACCCCTGCAAGAACTCCAAGGCACGAACCAAGCTCCGGTCGAAATCCGGAGGGAACTCGTGTCCCAACTCCGGATGCAACTCCACCTCACAGGGAAGACCCTGTTCCTTCATGGCAGCCGCCAACGTTTGGGCTCCCCCAAGCCATTGATCCTGCCCTCCCAACACGAAGTAGCCCCGCACACCGTTAGCCCTAGCTCCAGGTATCAGGGCAGTCAACACACCCAGGTCGGGCTGCCGTAGGGCAGCGCCGACCGCGATGAAACCGCCAATGCCTGTCCCTCCTCGCATGGCCAGGCGGAGGGCCACTAGACCGCCACGAGAGAAGCCGCCAACCACCACTCGGCCCTCGTCGATGGCATACTGCCTCCGCAGACTAGAGAGGTGCTGACGGATCTCCTGCTCCGACAGCTCGAGATCATCCCAAAAGCGGAGCCCTGGTCCCCACCAGAAGGGTTGTCCGGCGATGGCCAGAGCCAGTAGCCAACCTGCTGGGACACACGGATGCCACAGATCGGTGGAGAGTCCGCCATCGGGGTTGCCGTGGAGCGCGACCAGGAGAGGATAGGGCGGTTTCACCTCGTCGGAGGGCTTTTCCACCAGGAGGATGGGCTCGACCCTCACCTGGGCGTTCCGCTGCTGATCCAGGGAGGCCCTCACCAATCGCTCGAACGCTGGCAACCCTTGGAGAGACCGAAGGTCCTCATCCTCCCGAAGGACGCGCTCACTGTACCACCCCCCTGCCGCGAGCCCCTGCTCAAGCAATTGCAGCGCCAGATCTGTGTCGCCCAGGAGACAGGCGAAGCAGGCCCTGGAATACTCCCCCGCACGGTGGAGACATGCCAACTCGCGAAGAAGCTGCTGGACATTCATCTCTGCCACGGCAACGCACCTCATCAAACGCTGGCAGGGGGCGGAGGCTTCAAGGCGAAACCCTTCGCTCTCCGGCTAAAGCCTCGACTCCTCGGGCTCATGGCGCCGTCCCGCCCTCGATCCAGGCCCGCAGGGTAGCGAAGTGATCCACCAGGTGGCCGATCAGGACGTACCTGATCAGCCCGGACACGCTCCCCTGCCCACCCCACACGGAGCCGACCCGCTCAAGCTGCTCGTCGGTCAGCCTACGCACCAGCCGAATGGCTGTGGACCCGTTCTGCCGCAACAGCTCCACCGTCTCCTCCCTGGTGCACCCGGCGTGCTCCTTCGCCTGACGGGCGTTCTTGAGGTCCGCCTCCTCATTGCTCTGAACCAGCCCCTCTGGGAGCGGCCCCCCAGGGCGATGGACCGGGCCACCTCGGTGGTGAGGGCGTGGCCCTCGGCTATGTGGTACACCACCGCCCCGACGGTGCGACCCTCCCGAGGGCAGAGCGTGCGCCACTGGGTTTCCGACAGCCCCCGAGCGAACGCGATCAATTCCTCGTTCGCCTGCTCGAAACGATCGGCCAGATCATGGGCTCGTTCGCTCACCGCAGCACATCCCTTCTGGAAACCCGGTCGCCGGCAGAAGCCGACTCCTACGGGCCCGGCGGGCCTAGACAGAATGATCCTGGTGGATGACAGCCGATTGTAGCGATTGCCGGTGTAGGGATCAAGCACACGTCAGGTGGTTGCACGAGAACTGGTGGTGAGGATGCCTCCGGCATCACCCGTGCGATACCAAGCCGCGTAGTATATACTATAGTTGATGGTGTATACGGATTGGATGTCTGCCCTTGGAGGTGCGCGATGGTTGTTGGGAAGATCCGCAAGGTGGGAAACAGCTTGGTCGTTACCGTTCCCAAAGAAGAGGCTGATGAACTGGATTTACATGAGGGCGATCTGGTGACCATGGACATCCGAAAGGCCGAGGTTCGACCTGTGCTTCGCGCCGAACTCCGAAAGCTGGCAGAGGAGAGCTGGGAGTGGAACGAGGCCGCCTATCGCTATCTTCGGGAACACTAGGCCATGGCCCAGACACGCTACCTGAGCGTGCTCGACGTTGAGGCTTTGCACGTCTTCATCATGGAGAAGACCGGAGACCCGCCATCCCCGCTCCGCGACCGGCGGCTCCCAGAGGCGGCGGTCATGCGCCCTCAGATGGCCGCGCATTACGCGAACGCTGATCTGGTCGAGCAAGCTGCCCTTCTTGCAGTCGGCATTTCCCAGACACAGTCGTACGTCCAGGGCAACAAGCGAACAGCGTTCATCGCCGCCGACGTCTTTCTTCGGCTCAACGGATGCTTATTCACAGGAAACCCGCTGGAGATGGCTCAACAGTTGGAGGCGGTAGCAACCCGCAAGGGAAGCGAGGACGAAGCGACCGCCCGCTTCATCGATTGGCTCCGACAGCACGTGACCTGCAACGGTGGCAGCTAGGAACCTTTCACGAGATCCCACCACGAGGCCCCCACCTGCCTGGGAAGGGCAAGATGTCCAGATTCTATAGTGATGCCGATCTATCGTTCCTGCTGGAGCTGCCGGCCCGCTTCGACCGGCCGGAATGAGGTCGATTACTGGGGCAGTAGCTTGCCGGGGTTGAGGAGACCCTCGGGGTCGAAGGCTCGCTTGATCCGGCGCATCAGGTCCAGCTCCAGGGAGCCGAACAGCAGCGGCATGTAGTCCCGCTTCTCCAGGCCGATGCCGTGCTCGCCGGTCAGGGTCCCACCCATGTCGACGCACAGCTTCACGATCTCCCGATCGGCCCGATGAACCCGCTCGACCTCCTCCGAGTCGGTCGGGTCGAAAACGACCAGGGGATGGAGGTTGCCGTCCCCCGCGTGGGCGGCGGTGCCGATGGTGAGGCGGTGCCGGCGAGCGATCTCCCGCACCTGGTGAAGGGCCTCCGCCAGCCTGGTGCGGGGCACAGTGGTGTCGTGGATCGAGGCCCCGGTGGACAGCGAGACCAGCGCGCTGTAGGCAGCCCGGCGCCCCGTCCAGAGCCGGTCCCGGTCTACCTCTGTCCGGGCCACCTGGAGGTCGCCGGCGCGGTTCTTCCGACAGATCTCCCCTATTCGCTCGGCCTGGCGATCCTGCCCCTCTTTCAGGCCGTCCAACTCGATCAGCAGGACGGCCTCGGCCTCCACCGGATACCCGGCCCGGTTGCCGCTTGCCTCCACCGCCTCCACGATGGCCCTGTCCATGATCTCCAGGGTGGCCGGAATGATCCCCTCGGCGATCATGTCGGACACCGCGTTGCCCGAGTCCTCCAGCCGGTCGAAGATGGCCAGCATGGTCTTCACCGCCTCGGGAAGCCGCATCAACCGCACCGTCATGGAGGTCACCACCCCCAGGGTGCCCTCGGAGCCCACCACCAGCCCGGTCAGATCGTACCCCGGCGCGTCCTCCACCAGACCACCGGTGTCCACCACCTCCCCATCGGGAAGTACCGCCTCCAAACCCAGCACGTGGTCGGTGGTGATGCCATACTTCAGGCAGTGGGGCCCGCCCGCGTTTTCGCCGACGTTCCCCCCCAGGGTGGACACCTTCTGGCTGGAGGGGTCCGGCGCGTAGAGGTAGCCGAGAGGTGCGAGGAGGTTCTGCAGCTCCAGATTGACGACCCCCGGCTCCACCACCGCCCGCTCGCTCTCCGGGTCTACCTCGACGATCCGATTCATGCGGGTGCACACCAGGACGATGCCCCCCTTCAGCGGCACGGTGCCGCCGGACAGGTTGGTCCCGGCGCCCCGGACCACCACCGGCGTCCCCTCTCGCCGGGCCACCCGCATCACGGCGGCCACCTCGGCGGCGCTCGCGGGAAACAGCACCGCCTCCGGCTCCACCGTCTCCGGCGTGGCGTCGTACTCGTAGGCCAGCCGGGCCCGGCGGGAGAGGAACAGGTCCTCCGGCCCGACGATGGCGGCCAGTTCTCTCGGGAGGTCGAGCTTGTCCACGTTGGAGCTCCGAGTCTGCGGCTAGTCCGAAAAGTCAGTCCCAGGGGCGGCCGGCCATTGTACTACGATTCGGAGTGCGGTGGCTTGCCACCGCTTTCGCTCGACCGAAGGCCGCGTCGGGCCGCGGCACTCCAAAGACTTCCGCCGATGCGGTACAATTACGGCATAGACGTTGAGAAAGGATAGCTTCTCTCGGTCGGGAGAAGCTATCTGTCTGAATGGCGCAAAGAGGTCATGGAAGAGCACTACCTGGAAACCCTGGAACTGAACAAGGTGCTGGAGCGGCTGGCAGGCCACGCCTCCTTCTCCGTGAGCCACGAGAAGGCCGTCGCCCTGCGCCCTGCCATCGACATGACGGAGGTGCTGCGCCGCCAGACGGCGACGCGGGAGGCCCGGCGGCTGCTGGACCTGAAGCCAAACTTCAGCATCGGGGGCGCTCGGGACATCCGGCCCCAGGTCCAGCGGGCTTCGGTGGGCGCCCTCCTGACCCCGGAGGAGCTGCTGCTGGTGGTCTCCACCATCGCCAGCAGCCGGATCGTCCGTGGCACCATCGGGAAGCTGGGGGATCAGCTCCCCACCCTGGAGGAGGTTACCCTCCCCATCGGCCTCCACGACGGCCTGGAGCAGGAGATCCGGCGGGCCATCTCCGACCAGGGTGAGGTGGTGGACTCCGCCAGCCCCGCCCTGGCCGGGATCCGGATGGAGCTGCGCCGCGCCCACGAGCGGCTGATGTCCAAGCTGAACGAGATCATCAGCTCGCCCTCCTACCGCCAGGCCCTCCAGGAGCCCATCGTCACCCAGCGGGCGGGTCGCTACGTGGTGCCGGTGAAGGCCGAGTTCAAGGGGCAGATCAAGGGGATCGTCCACGACCAGTCGGCCAGCGGGGCGACGGTGTTCGTGGAGCCGCTGGTGGTGGTGGAGCTGGCCAATCGCTGGCGACAGCTCCAGATCGACGAGGAGCACGAGATCGAGCGGATCCTGCGCCGCCTGGGCGGTCTGGTAGGTCGGGAGGCCGAGGGGCTGGGGCGCACCCTGGAGGCGCTGGCGGAGGTGGACCTCTACCTGGCCCAGGCGAAGCTGGCGGAGGCGATGGAGGCGGAGAGCCCGGTCCTCATAGATCTGTCGTCACATGCATGGAGGGGACGGGGAGACGGGGAGACGGGGAGACGCAGAGACGTGGAGAGTGAGAGACCCCTCCCCCTGCCCCTCCCCGCAGCGGGGAGGGGAGAGGGGTGGGGTGAGGGTGGCAGCACCCAGCA
>JAJZRD010000323.1 GCA_021845945.1 Chloroflexota bacterium | reverse complement strand
TTGAGAAAGAGCGGTCCGCGGGGCGAGTCCACCCGGAGCCACTCGTGGGGTTGGGGCTTGCCGTCGATCAGCGTGAGGGGCAACCCATCGATGGCCTGCCGTCGGGATCGCCATGCCTCGACGTACCCCGTTGCATCCACCCCCAGCGCCTCGCGGGCGTTGATCAGGATCATCTCAGACAGGGGCTGGAAGCTGGAGGCGGGAGGCGCCGGAAAGCGGCGGGCCACGAAGCCGTAGTAGCGGGCCATGCGGGCCAGGAGCGCCGGTGAGAGGTCCGAGGCAGCCATGGGATGGGCTTCCTCCAGGAATCGGTAGAGGAGAAAGCCGTAGGCGAGGCCGCCCACCTGGGGCGCGAAACCCGCCTCGGCCAGGGCGACGGCGCGACGATGTTTCTCCCTGCCGTACTCTCCCAGGCCGGCGAACTTGGCGAGCAGGGTGCGGCCTCCACCGTCCTGGACGGCGTAGGGCGGCGTCTCCTGGCCCGCCGCCGGGAGGGCCGGTGGGCCACCGTCCGGCGCCGGGACCCCACCCTCGCCACCGACCGCATCCTCTGGGAGCGGTGGGTTCGGTGTGCCCTCACCTCCCCGGGATGGGTATCGCAGCAGCAGCTTGGCCCGCTCCGCTGAGCGGTGGACCACCGGCCATCGGTAGGGCGAGGGGTACAGATGCTCCCGCCATCGCCCGTAGGAAAGGTCGAGGATCTCGGGGGCGCCGGTCTCATTTGGACGGCCGGGCTCCGCGGAGCCCGGAGCCAGGGCGGCCTCCATGAAAGGGAGGAGGGCCCGCCACCCATCGAAGGCCTCCTCGGCGTCGGTGTGGTAGACCTGGAGTGCCCGCCAGCGGCGGCGTCCCTCTTCTGAGGCGTAGATGCTGGGGGCCCCTCGCCATGCCGAGAGGACGACCACCCTCTCCTCCTCCACCCCCAGCGGCGCCAGGGCGCTGCAGACGGACAGGAAGGAGGAGCAGGTGAGGCCCGGTCCCTCGTCGACGACGAAGAAGCCGGAGCCGCCCGCGGCGGTGGCGGCAAGCCGTTCCCTCAGGAGGGGGCCCAGCTCCACGTAGCGGTCGAACGGGTGTCCCCGGGGACGGAGGGTCTCGACCCGCACCGGGATCCCCATCTCGGCCAGGGCCCCCCCCACCATGGCGGCCAGCGAGGTGCCGATGCTGCGAATCCCGACGACGGTCCAGGATGGGAGGTGGCCGTGGCTCTCGAGGGCCCTGGCGACGCTGGACAGATACATCTCCGGGTAGAGACAGTAGAAGGCGTAGCCCTCCGGGACCCTTCCCTGGAGGGGGCCGGCGGCGTCCAGAGTCTCCGTGGCTCCGGCGACGGCGGAGGCGGCGGCCTCCAGCAGGTCGGCCGCGTCGCCGGACGCCCGCGCCCGCAGGACTTGGCTCGATCGGAAGACGCAGCGGCCCACCAGCATCCCCGCGGTGGCCAGCGCATCCAGCTCAGGGAACACCTCATCCACCCTGGGGTTGAGCCGGTCGGCCACCGCCTGGTGCAGCTCCCCCAGGGCTATGGAGGCGCCCACGACCTCGGCGTGGGTCTGCAGCGCTGCCTCTCGGGGGGAACCGGGGCCACGGTAGAGGAGGGCCGCGCGCCTCAGAGTCTCAACCACCCCCGCGGCCGTCTCCCTGGCATCCAGCGAACGCAGCTTGTCGGCGTAGAAGAGCACCTAGCTGCCATACCTCCTGGCCACTTCCCAGCAGAAGTAGGCGTACTCGCCCACGTCTTGCGGCGGACTGGTGTGGTTGGGCGCGATCCCTCTGCTGGGTGGGGTGAAGCAGAGGGTCACGGTCAGGTCGAAGCGGCTCAGGGGGGCCATCATCTTGTCGAACCACTGGACCGCGTCGGGCCGGTGCCAGTCGGCCCAACTGATGCCGGTCCTGAGGGTCATGACGCCCAGGCGAGGGAGCCAGCTACAGATCAGATCGACCATCTGCTGGTCGCCGTACTCGATCCATTGACAGATGCCCAACTCGGGCGGAAAATGCTGCAGTGCCTTCTTGGGGGTGCCGTCGCTGCGCAGCAGCCCGAAGTGGAAATGCCGGTAGTAGGCGCTGCCTTCGCTCTCCTTGTGGCGGGTGATCGCCCCTTTATGATTGGGGAGATCGATAAGGGTGTACCAGTGGGTTCTGGGCACCAGGGGCAGCACCAGTTCGGCCGTCCGTTGCAGCCCGAAGACCTGGACCTCTTCGGCACCGAAGCTGGAGGCCCCGACCTCCGTCACCCAGACCGGCTTCCCCGCTACCGCCTGCATCTCGGCGATCTTCGAAGGCCATTCGTCGATCTGCCACAGATTCCAGTCCAGGGGGAAGCCGTGCAGCGCGACCACGTCCACCATCTCCAGCACCCCGTGTCTTTCCATCAGTTCGACGAAGGCTGGATCCAGGGGCGACAGTCCGCCCAGCAGTTGGGTGATCTGCGGTGCCTCGCGGCGCACCTCCTGGGAGGCGTACCGCACCATCCGCGCGAAGATGCTCCAATCGGGGTCGAGGGTGTAGTCCCAGTGGGACAGGTTGTTGGGTTCGTTCCAGAATTGGATGGCCTCGATCAAGACAATCTCCCGTGTGTTGGCCTTCCCATAGGGCGGGGGGCACGAGGTAGGGGTGAATCCTACTTCTTCTTACCTCGCGGGGGCAAGTTGTGTGCCAGTAGAACGAACATCCTCGCCCCGATTGAACTGCGGGTGGGTGTCTGAGCATGCGGGTCTGGTCCCTTAGCAGCGGCAGCTCGGGCAACTGCTACCTGATTCAGGAGGGGAACAGTCTCCTGCTGCTGGAAGCGGGGGTGGGCGTGCGGCGGGTGCAGAGGGAGCTAGCCGCCCTGGGCTTCGCTGCCTCCGATCTGTCGGCGATCCTGGCGAGCCACGAGCACACCGACCACTGGCGCAGCGCGGTGGCCCTGGCCCGGCGTCTCCATCTGCCCGTCGTCTGCACCGAGGGAAGCTGGAAGGCGGCCGGGGAGGGCTCGACGGCGACGGTGCTGCCGCTGCGGTCCGGTGGGAGCGTCGCGATGGGCGAGATAGTGGTGGAGGCTTTCTCCCTCTCCCACGACGCCCGGGAACCGGTGGGCTTTCTGCTGCGCTCCGACGGCGCAACCCTCTGTCTGGCCACCGACACGGGGCGGATGACCGAGGAGATCGTCGAGAGAGCCCTGGCCGCG
>JAJZRD010000054.1 GCA_021845945.1 Chloroflexota bacterium | reverse complement strand
GCCTCCGTCTTCGAGCCGATGTGGGGCCGCCTGGGAGACCTCCACGGCCGGAAGCGCAACGCCCTGATGGGCCTCGGCCTCTTCACCCTCGGGGGCCTCGCCTCGGCGATCAGCCCCAGCATCTGGGCCATGGCCGGGGCTCGCTTCGTACAGGGCTTCGGCGCTGCCGGGATCATCCCCATAGGAATGGCGTTCGTCGGCGAGAACTTCCCGCAGGAGGAGCGGGGCCGCGCCCTCGGACTCTGGGGCATGATCTCCGGCGTTGCTCCCGCCCTCGGGCCGACCCTGGGTGGATACCTGATCGACTGGTTCGGCTGGCGCTCCATCTACTGGGCCAGCGTCTTCATGGGACTGGCCGGCCTCGGGACCATCCAGGCGGTGGTGAGGGAGTCGCGGCGGGCGCGCGCCGAGCCCTTCGACCTGCCGGGCTCGGCCCTCCTCTTCCTGTGGGCGGGCAGCCTGCTGGTCGCCGTGAACCAGGGGCGCTCCTGGGGTTGGAGCTCCCCCCTGACCCTGGGCTTCGCCGCCGGCTTCCTGCTCTTCCTGGCGCTCTTCCTCGTCGTCGAGTCGCGCACCGCCCACCCGGTGGTGGACCTATCCATCGTGCGGACTCGCCTCTTCGCGCTGGCCGGGACGGCGGTGCTGGTCTCCTTCCTGGCGTTCCAGGGGGCCTTCTTCCTGATCCCCTTCCTGCTCCAGCAGGTGCAGGGTTACCCGGCCAGCCAGACGGGGCAGCTCGTCATGCCGCTGTTCCTCGGGATCATGGGGGCTTCCCTGGTGAGCGGGCGGATGAGCGACCGGCTCGGGGCGCGCATCCCCGCCCTCTCGGGCTCGCTGCTCACCAGTCTCGCCCTGTTTCTCCTGACGCTGGTGGACCGCCACACCGGCTACGGCTACCTGCTGGTGGTGATGGCAACCCTGGGCCTGGGCATCGGGGCCACCCTTCCGCCCCTCTCCCGGGCCATCACCAGCGGGGTGCCGCTGCGCCGGATCGGCTCGGCCACCGGTGTCTTCAACATGTCCCGCAACCTGGGTGGCCCCTTCGGAGTGGCCATGGCGGCGACGATCTTCGCCCAGCAGGCCTCCGAGACCGGCACGGCCTACGTGGCCGGCGCCTTCACTGAGGTGGGCAACCGCCTGGCCATGGTGGGGCTCGGCCCTGGCATACTCCGAGAGCTGCCTCACCTGAAGGAGCTTGCCCAGAGCGGGACGCTGGATCAGCGCCAGCTC
Organism: Chloroflexota bacterium; assembly: GCA_021845945.1. Next base: position 16,721 of record JAJZRD010000054.1, on the reverse strand, counting down.
GGGGTGGTCCGCGACCTCGGCCCCGCACTCCAGGCGATCCAGGGGGAGGCCCGGCTGCGGGGCTTCGAGGTCGGGTTCACCGGGACGGCCCTGGTGATGTTCGCCGTCTCGCTGGTAGGGGTGCTGGCGACCCTGCTGGTGGAGGGGGGCCGGCGACGGCCGACCGTTTCCCGGGCAGCCTCGGAACGAAGGGGCGAAGGAGTGCAAAGGATGGCGCAAGACGATGAACGCAGGTGGTGGCGACCATTGGAATCCCCAGCTCGACGGGGCAGACGGGCTCAGGGACGCCGAAGATGGGCTATCGGGCGACCGACGACCAGAGGGTAGAGGTTCGCTCCCCCATCGACGGCGTGGTCATCGCCCGCCAGGCCAATCCCCACGACACCGTGGCGGCCGGGCAGCCGATCCTGACCGTCGTCGATCCCACTCGGCTGTGGGTGCAGGCCCAGATCGAGGAGACCAAGACCGGCCGGGTGCAGCCCGGGCAGCCGGTCGAGGTGAGGGTGGACTACCTCGGGAGGACGCTACCCGGTCGCGTCGTCGCGGTGGACCGCGCGACGGCGTCGACCTTCTCGCTGATGCCCCAGGGAGGGGCGTCCGGCGGCTCCGCGAAGGTCACCCAGACGGTGCCCGTGAAGATCGCCGTGGACTACGACCAGTTGCCGCTCGTGGTCGGCAGCTCGGTGCAGGTGAGGATCCGAGTGCAGGAGTAGAGGGTGGGTGTCGTCCCCCACTGCAAGCAAGGGGGCAGCACGAGAGCGCCATGGTATAATGGCGCATGTATCTATTCGATATATGAGGCGTCGATGATCGAATTGCCCATCCTGGGGATGCTCCAGGACGCGCCGCTCCACGGCTACGAGCTGAAGCGCCGGCTGGAGACCCTAGTCGGTTACTTCGGCAGCGCCAGCTATGGCTCATTGTACCCCATGCTGCGCAAGCTGGAAGAGCGCGGCCATGTCACCAGGACCCTCGAGGAACAGAAGGGTCCGGACCGGATCGTATACCGGATCACCCCGGAGGGGAATGCTCGCTTCTCCGAGCTGATACATGACCTGACCGTGCCCTTCACGTTGAAGATGCTTTTCTTCGAGAGCGTCCCGGCTCCTGCGAGGAGGCGCCTGCTGGAACAGCAGCGGGATGAATGGGCCCGCAAGCTGGCTGAGCGCCGACAGGATCAGGAGCGGATCGGAGGACTAGACAGAGATCGGTATCGTGCTGCCCTCGTAGCCAGGGCCATCGATCACCTGGAGCGAGATACTGCATGGATCGAGAGCATCATTCGAGAGGAGAGTGTTGAATGAGGGAGGTGAATCCCTCCCCTGGTCTCGCGCCGTTTGCAGAAGGGGGGTCGGCCCGCATACTACCCGGGGATGCCTATAGACAAGGGTCGATGGCAACGTTGTACCGGACGCTCGTCACCTCCATGGTCGAGAGCCGCTTGCCGTCCGTCCCACCGATCTGGACGACCTTGAGCACGAAGTAGATCTCCTTGTTCACCCAGACAGCGTGTGGACTGCTTTTCTCGAGTGGCGAGGACGTAACCCTTCCTGCCCGCTAACAGCTGATGGCCGGCGGCTACACGGAGAAACCGATGGTGCTGACTGAGGTGAGGTGGTCGGTGCCGGCGATCTCCAGCAAGGCCGCCCGATCGCCCTGAAACTCGATAAGGTTGACGGCGCAGTTGGGCTGTCGGGCGCCCTCCCACAGTCGGGACAGGGGCCAGCCCTGCAGCCGGCACAGGACGGCCCGGACGACGGTGTTGTGGGCCACCGCGCAGACGGCACGCCCCTGGTGGCGCCGGCGGATATCCTCGAGCAGGCGGAGGCCGCGCTGCTGGACCTGGTCAACGCTCTCCCCACCCGGCATTCGGTGCAGGTGGGGGCGGGACCTCCAGTGGGCGAACTCCTCGGGCCAGCGGGTCCGGACCTCCTGGTAGCTCTCGCCCGTCCACTCGCCGCAGTCGATCTCCCGCAGCTCCGGCCGAGGCGCCACCGAGAGCTTCAGCCGGGAGGCCACGACCTGGGCGGTCTGCATGGCGCGCCCCAGGTCGGAGGAGTAGATGGCCTCGATCCCCTCCGCAGCGAGGCGCGAGGCCAATTGGGCCGCCTGCTCCAGCCCCTTGGGGGTGAGAGGGGAGTCCAGGTGCCCCTGAAAGATCTGGGCCGCGTTCCACTCGGTCTCGGCGTGGCGGACGAGGAAGAGACGGGTAAGGTCGCGATTCAACGGACACTCCTCAGGGCATAGTTGTAGGGGCGGTTCGCGAACCGCCCCTACAGTCGGCTACATCAGCACCCGCTCGTCGCCGACACGGCGGGTTACCCGCTTCTCGTCCAGCTGCTCCATGATGGCCAGGGCGTACTTCCGGCTGGTGTTGAACCGGTCCCGGACCGCCGCCACGGTGATGGAACCCTGCGCTTGGATCATGCCGACGATGGAATCCACCATCTGGGAGTAAACCTGCTTCTCCAGCACGATGCCGGCGGCCACCTCCACCACGCGACCCTGGTCCGCCAAGGCGGCCAGCGCCTCGGAATCCAGTCCGAAACGGGCCAGCAGCTCCTGGGTGGAGGGCGGGGAAGCCCCCGCCTCACGGAGGAAGGCCAGGAAGTCGTCGACGAGGCGCTGGAGCCCCTCGTCGAACCGCACCTGATGGCCGGCGCGTGCCATCAGCGGCCCCTCCTCGGCGATCGCCCCCTCGGTCAGCAGTCGGGCCTCGACGCGGCTGAAGGAGCGAGCGTCCAACCCGCTCCTGCTGCGCACCTCCTCTCGAGGCATTCCGCGCCGCAGCGGGTACTCCGCGTGATAGGAGGCGAGGATGCTCTCCAGCTTCTCCCGGAGGGCGGCCCAGGCGGCGGCCGCGATCAGCAGACTCTGAGCGTTGAGGGGGGCGGCCGCAGCGGCTCCTTTCGAGCCGTCCAGCAGCAGCAGATCGCCGGCGGCCAGCAGGGCGGACACCGCCTGGCGGGCCTGTTCCATGGGAAGGCCGGTTCGCTGCACGAGGGTCTGCAGGTCGAGGGGGGCGGCCGCCGGCATCTGCTGCAGCGCGATCTCCTCGGGGGTTCCCCGCTCCAACGTGCTCAGATTCTCCACGAGCTGCTGCTGGAAGCGGCGGTGCCGCTTGGGGTGTGGATCCACCACCACGCCACCGCCCACCGTGAAGCTGGGGGAGGGGATGCGCACGATGAACTGGTCGCCCCTGGCCACGGCGACGGGGTCGGCCAGCCGCAACTGGGCCCAGCCGCTCTGTCCGGGCTTCAGCTTCTCGACGTCGAGAAGGGAGAGCTTGGCCACGGCCTCGGACGCGCCGGTATGGAAGGTAAGCTCGTCGCCGTGCTCCAGCGGCTTGGGAGCGGCCTCGATAACCCTCAGCTTCACGTCCACCGCCCTGGTGGGCCGAAGCCAGCCCGGCAGGGTCACCACGTTGCCTCGCTGGATCTCCTCGGTGGCCAGGGAGGCCAGGTTCACGGCGACCCGGCTTCCCGGGGTCGCCACGTCTACCTTCCGCTTGTGGGATTGGATGCCTCGCACCCGCGATCTCTTCCCGGCCGGGAGGATCTCCACCTCCTGGCCGACCCGCAGCTCCCCGTCGATCAGGGTTCCCGTGATCACCGTCCCGAACCCGGCGACGGTGAACACCCGGTCCACGGGCACCCGGGCCTTGCCCACGTCCCGCTTGGCCGGGACGGCCGCCAGCAGGCGATCCAGGGTGGCGACCAGCTCGGGCAACCCCTGGCGAGTGACGGCGGAGACGGGCACCAGGGTGGCCCCGGCCAGGGCGGTGGGCGCCAGCCGCTCCTCCACCTCGGCCTTCACCAGCTCCATCCACTCGCCGTCCACCAGATCGGCCTTGGTGATGGCGACCACCCCTCGGGAGATGCCGAGCAGGTCGAGGATCGCCAGGTGCTCGTCGGTCTGGGGCATGGGGCCTTCGTCGGCGGCCACCACCAGCAGCGCCACGTCGATGCCTCCGACTCCCGCCAGCATGTTCTTGATGAAGCGCTCGTGGCCCGGGACGTCGACGATGCTGACCTCCAACCCGCTGGGCAGCTTCAGCCAGGCGAAGCCCAGGTCGATGGTCATGCCCCGCTCCTTCTCCTCTCTGAGCCGATCCGGGTCGATACCGGTCAGGGCCTGGACCAGGGTGGACTTGCCGTGGTCGACGTGGCCGGCGGTTCCGATGACGTACAAAGCGATCCCCCGATGGTGGTGAAAATCCTAATGTCATTATAGCCGCCAGAACGGGGCTGGAGAAAGGCGAGCTAGCGCGGACTACTCGGAACGGATCGTGCTAGCAGCCGGGGGCGTGTCGAGATGTAGGGCAGGGCGCTCTGCCCTGCCGCCGGCCTGCCATCGCCACGCGGGCGGCGGGGCACAGGGCCCCGCCCTACATTCGCTCGAGCCCGTCCCTGCGATTGTTCGCCGGGCGGCGGGGCACAGGGCCCCGCCCTACATTCGCTCGAGTGGCGGCGGGCCGTTTTCCTTGTGGCTGCGAGCGGGAGGATCCTCGGCAACTCCTATCGTCGTGCAGCTTCCAGCAGGCGGTCGCCCACCACACGGTCCTCCTCGGGACCCACCGTTCGGAGGTCCAACAGCAGCAGGTCGTGCTCGATGCGGGCAACTATCGGCGGATCCATCCGCCGCAGGCGAGCGGCCATCTCCATGGCGGGGGGCCGGTCGGGGCCGGGTGCGACCGCCACCAGGCGGGTCGGCAGCGTCTCCCCAGGAAGGGAGCCGCCGCCCACGGTCGAGAAGCCGTCGATCAGCTCGGCGTCGACGCCCTGCCGGCGAAGCTGCCGGGCCAGGCGGGCCGCTCGGGTCTCGATCTCAGCCGGTGGCATGGCGATCATCCGCCAGACCGGCACCTTCTGCACTGCCTCGCCCATCAGGTAGTGGCCGAGGGTGGCCGCCAGGGCCGCGATGGCCATCTTATCCACGCGAATGGCGCGAGCCAGGGGATGGCGGCGCAGCGTTTCCACCAGCTTGGCCCGGCCCGCGATCAGCCCTGCCTGGGGACCGCCCAGCAGCTTGTCGCCGCTGAAGCTCACCAGGTCGGCCCCGGCTGCGATCCGCTCCTGCACCATCGGCTCGTGGGCCAGTCCGTAGTGGGCCGTGTCCAGGAAGGAGCCACTGCCCAGATCGTCGACCACGGGAACGCCACGGCGCCGTCCCAGGTCGACCAGCTCCTCGATGGTCGTGGAGTGGACGAAGCCCTCCACCCGGAAGTTGCTCGGATGGACGTGGAGCAGCAGCGCCGTCTCGGGGGTGATGGCCTCCTCGTAGTCCCGCAGGTAGGTGCGGTTGGTGGTGCCTACCTCCACCAGCCTCGCCCCGCTTTGCCGCAGCACGTCCGGGATGCGGAATCCGCCCCCGATCTCCACCGCCTGCCCCCTGGAGACGATCACCTCGCGCCCCTGGGCGAAGGCGGAGAGGATCAGCAGGACGGCGCCGGCGTTGTTGTTGACGGCGATGGCGTCCTCGGCGCCGGAGATCCGGCGGAGCAGGTCGGAGACGTGCTCGTGGCGGGAGCCCCTGGTGCCCTCTTCGAGGTGGTACTCCAGGTTGCTGTAGCCGCCGGCCACCCGCAGGACGGCCCGCAGCGCCTCGTCGCTGAGGGGGGCCCGACCCAGGTTGGTGTGGACGATCACCCCCGTGGCGTTGATGACGGGGCGGAGGGAGGGGCGAAACGCCCTCTCCAGCCGCCGCTGGGCCTCCTCCAGCAGTTGGACGGTGTCGGGAGCCTCGGCGCCGGTGCGGATGGCTGCCCGGGCCCCCTCCAGCACGTCGCGAAGGGCCTGCACTACCAGATCCCGGGGGTAGCGCTCCGATAGCTGCTCGGCGGCCTCCTCCCGCAGGAGACGGTCTACGCCGGGCAGCCGGCGGAGCGAGGTGGCGGTGTCGGTCATGGCTTCCTCTCTAGCTGTCGTATCAAGCCGAAGGTGAGGGCGCGGCCCAGAGCCGCCAGGTCCTCGGTGGGGAGGTAGTGGGGCGCCACTGCGTCGAAGAGCAGGTTGGCCTCGGCGCCCTGCTCCTCGTCGGCTCGCCAGAGGACGCAGGCCATGGGCAGGTGGGGCAGCGCCTGGAAGAGGTAGGAGACGTCGCCCATGGTGCCCCTCGCCCCCTCCAGGGCCTCTGCTGCCGCCGGCAGCGCATCGGGATCGGGGCCGAAGGTGGCGACCAGGGGATCGAGGCACTGCTGCCGAAAGGCCCTCTCGTAGACGTTGCCGCCCGGCAAGCCGCGGAAGGGGACCCACTGGTGGGTGACGGGGCTCCCGTCGGCGTCCGCCAGGTAGTGGAGGACCACCAGGGTGGCGGAGGTTCCGGCCTCGGCGCCGGTGGCCAGGTCGTAGACCAGGGTCTCGGGGATCGGGACCCGATACTGCCGGCCCAGCAGCCTCAGCCGACACTCCGCGCCGCCCTGACCACGGATCAGCTCCGCCCCGCTCCGCTGGGCGACCGTGGTGGGGTCCAGGGCCAGGAGGGCCTTCTGGGCCAGCTCCAGGGCCGGACGGTAGTTGGTCTGCACGGGATGCCTCCCGGGGTATCCAATCCCCTCTCCCTCTGGGAGAGGGTCAGGGTGAGGGCTGAGGGTCGTGGAAATCTTCGTCGATTGTAGACTCGAGACTTCGGGTGTGTAAAGGATAGCACCTACAGGCCAGGCGGCGGGGGCAGAAGCGAACCCGCCACCTGCATCGACGAACTAGAAGGGACTGGACCAGGGCCCTCATCAGCCGCACTATAGCGTTCGGACAACAGTATTCGGTGCACGCCGATGGTCCTTCGCCTATCCAGCACGGCCAAGCAGCCGGTCGAATTCGAGGAGAACTGCCACCATGACATTCGGGAGTGAGGCAACACGGATGAGTCAGCTATCCATCAGGCTTGGCTTCTGGTCGGCCTTCTCGATCACCGCTGCCTTCGTCGTCTTCACCGTCTGCTTTGTCGCAATCCCGTTGACGTCCCCGCTGTTTGTTTGGACGAACATGCCGGATTATCTGGCCTACGTTGGCAGGTACAATCAGTTCTTTCAGAACCTGGCCCGTTTCGCGATGCTCCTGTTCGGACCGCTGTTCGTCCTGTTGCTGAGCAGCGTCTACGATCTGGCAGACGGTGAAAGGCGCCTCCTGGCTCGAATCAGCCTCTCTTTCGGCGCGATATTCGCCACCCTGACCAGCCTCAACTATTTCGTTCAGCTCGCCACGGTCCGGCTGAGTATTGCGAGGGGGAGAGACCCAGGGCCTCGAGCAGATCGTGCAGGCTAACCCCCTTTCGGCCATGTCGGCGATTAACGTTCTCGGATGGTCGCTCTTCTTCGGGCTGTCGTCCCTGTTCGTTGCCCCGCTCAGGAGAATGGGGAGCCGGCTCCTACGGATCTTCGCCAGGCTTCTCCCGGAAATCTGCGCCGCACCCTGTTCAGCGGCAGAACCAAGAGGCCCCGGGGCCGGAGGGTCGATAGCAGTTGGATAACGGGCTCCTGCTGGTTGTAGAATGGAGAACCGCATGATCAGCCGGACCTGGCATGGCTGGACGAGCCGCGAAAACGCCGATGCCTACAACGAGCTGCTGCGCAAGGAGGTGTTTGTGGATTACTCCATCAATCTGGACAACAAGTTTGGTTTCCTGCAACTCATCGACGTGCCCAGCCTGGTGGATGCCTGCCAGGAGCAGTGGTACAACCAGACTCTCTGCCAGGTGAACGACTGCGTGGTTCGCCTGGGCGTCCTCAAGGGAGAATTCCATTGGCACAAGCACGATGCGGAGGATGAGTTCTTCTTTGTCCTCGACGGCCGGTTCCTCATCGACCTCGACAACGAGACGGTGACGCTGGACCGCCACCAGGGCTTCACGGTGCCAAGGGGTGTGGTCCACCGCACCAGGGCTCTGGAGCGGGCGGTCATCTTGATGATGGAAGCGAGTTCCGTGAAGCCGACCGGCGACGACTGACGGCCTCGCGCCCTCGCGTTGACCGCCCGGGCTCCAATCCCATTGGTGCGCGTCAAGTCTCCGGGCGGGCATGCTCGTCTCGTAGGATCCGCCTCCTGGCGGCGACCGTCCTCGCGGCACGGCGTCATGGCTGTCGAAGGAGGTTCGTCGCCAACAGGCCATCGCCAGCAGGAGCTGGCTCCTACGGGGGCCAAACGCCGCTCCCGGAAAGCTGACTGGCGCACCAAGCCCGTTCCGGAGCGCTCTGGCAGACCGGATTTCTGGTAGACTACCGCTCGGCTGAAGTGGTTCTGACCTGTAGGGGCCGGCGTCTCTGCCGGCCCGAGGGCGGGTACAGAGCCCCGCCCCTACACCCACCACAATCACCGTGGTCGTGTACTAGCGCCGCAAGGAGCGCCGATCAGCACCCCATGGGGTGTTGCATGGGTATTCCCGGAGGAGCATGGCGGATACGTCTCCCCTGGTCAGCGTCGTCATAGTCAACTGGAACGGCCGCGCCCACCTGGAGCGCTGCCTGGCCGCGCTGGCGGTCCAGACCCTGGAGCGGTTCGAGGTGATCCTGGTGGACAACGGCTCCACCGACGGATCGGTGGAGATGGTTCGCAACCAGTTCCCAAGGGTGCGGGTGATCGCTAACTCCCGCAACCTGGGCTTTGCGGCGGCCAACAACGTGGGGATCCTGGCCAGCGCGGCAGACCATATCGCGACCCTGAACAACGACACGGAGCCAAGCCCCGACTGGCTGGAGCGGCTGCTGGCACCTGCCCTCGCCGACCCGTCGGTGGGTATGGTGGCCTCCAAGATGGTGTTCGCCCACCGGCCGGGGACGATCAACTCCGCCGGCATCGCCCTGGACCCGGCCGGCATCGCCTGGGACCGGCTGGGGGGAGAGCCCGAACGGGAGGGCGGCGCCGTGGAGGAGGTCTTCGGACCCTGTGCGGGGGCGGCGCTGTACCGGCGGGCCATGCTGGACGAGGTCGGCCTGTTCGACGAGGAGTTCTTCGCCTACCTCGAGGACCTGGACCTGGCCTGGCGGGCGAGGCTCGCCGGTTGGCGGGCCCTCTATGCGCCCAACGCGGTGGTCTCCCACGTCCACTCGGCCACCGGCGTCGAGGGCTCACCCTTCAAGAGCTACCACCTGGGCCGCAACAAGCTGTGGACCATAGCCAAGAACTATCCGGCGCCCCAGCTGTACCTGGCGCTGCCCCTGATCGTGGCCTACGACCTGGCCGCCACCCTCTACGGGCTGGCGACGCGGCGAGACCTGGCTTCCCTCAGGGGGCGGCTGGCGGGGATGGCGGGATTGCCTCGCCAGTGGCCGAAGCGCCGAGAGGTGCAGCGGATGCGCCGCGTTTCCTACGCGACCCTGGCCGGGCAGATGGCGCCCCTGGCAACGCCACTCGGGGTGCTGGGACGATACCGGCACCTGCGTTGGGAGGAAGCATGCTGAGCAATCAGGAGATCCAGGCCATCATCCCCCATCGGTACCCCTTCCTGCTGGTCGATCGGATCGTGGAGCTGGAGGAGGGGGTCAGGGCCGTGGGGATCAAGGCGGTGACCGCCAACGAGCCCTTCTTCCAGGGCCATTTCCCGGGCTTCCCGGTGATGCCTGGGGTGCTGATCGTCGAGGCGCTGGCGCAGGTGGGGGCGGTAGTGCTGCTGAAGATCCCAGAGAACCATGGGAAGATCGTCCTTTTCGCCGGCATCGACGGCTTCCGCTTCCGGAAGCAGGTGACCCCGGGGGACGTCCTGCGGCTCGAGGTCCAGTTGACCAGGATGCGGGGCCCGGTGGGGAAGGGGACGGTCCGCGCCACGGTGGACGGAGACGTCGCCGCGGAGGGAGAGATGATGTTCGCTATCGGTCCCTCGTCGACCGCTCCCGGCCCCAAGCCCGTCGATCGGGTCCACCAGGGAGAAGGAGGCCAGCCGTAGAGTCGCGCCCGCCCTGCCCCTGCGCCCCTGCCTGCGCGCCCAGGTCCACGGGACGAGAGGCGCTGCGCCGGGCCCTGCTCCGGGCCGGCGGTGCGGTTCTGGGTGCCCGCCGTGCCGAGCCGTCTCGCCCCGACCGGCCGAGGGTGCTGCTGATCCGGCCCGACCACCTGGGCGACCTGCTGTTGACCTCGCCGACGGTGGAGTTGCTGCGTAAGGCGCTGCCCCACGCCCACCTGGCGATGATGGTGGGGCCGTGGTCCGCCGAGGTGGCTCGGCGCGACCCCCTGCTGGACGAGCTGCTCCTGTGCCCCTTCCCCGGCTTCACCCGGGAGCCGAAGGGCTCGCCCCTGGCTCCCTATCGGTTGCTGTGGCGGACGGCCGCGGAGCTGAGGCGGGGGCGGTACGACGCGGCCCTGCTGCTGCGCTTCGACCACTGGTGGGGGGCCTGGCTGGCCGCCCTGGCGGGCATTCCGATCAGGGCCGGCCACGCCGTTCCGGAGGTCCGGCCGTTTCTAACCCATCCCATCGATCCCCCGGGCCGCGGCCACTGGGTGGAGCAGTCCCTGGAGACGGCGAAGCGGTTGCTGGGGGTGTGGGGCGTTTCGGCGGAGTCGGCAGGCCGGCAGCCCGCCATGCGGTTTGGGCTGCGCGGCGAGGACGAGCTGGCGGCGGACGGGTTGCTCGCCGAGTCGGGTCCGGATCGGCGGCGGCCTCTGGTGGTTTTCCACCCCGGCAGCGGGTCGCCCATGAAGCTGTGGTCCAACGACCGCTGGATCGAGCTCGGCTGGACCCTGGCCGCCCGTGGGGCGAGGATCGTGGTCACGGGATCCGCCGCCGAGACGGGTATGGCCGAGAGGATAGCGGGGGCGATACCCGATGGGCGCTCCCTGGCGGGGAGAAGCGACCTGGGGTCGCTGGCGGCACTATTCCGGCGGTCCGCCCTGGTGGTGGGGACGGACAACGGGCCTCTCCACCTGGCGGTGGCGTTGGACGTCCCCTCGGTGCACCTCTTCGGCCCCACCGACCCGGCCGTCTTCGGTCCATGGGGGGATGCCTCCCGCCATCGGGTTGTCGCGGCAGGGTGGCCTGGCCCTCCCTGCGGCCGGTTGGACTTGCAGCCCCCGGCCGGCGGATACGCCCCTTGCATGGGGGCGATCCCCCAGGAGAAGGTGGCCGCGGAGTGCCTGCGGCTGCTGCAAGGCGGCCGGCATCCCTAGATGGGATAGGTGTAGTCGGGTAGGGGCGATTCTTGTGATCGCCCTTCTATCGGTCGACCGGGTGGGCGAACACGAGGTTCGCCCCTACGAATCGGAGGCGGCGACACGCGGTGATTAGGGGGGCACATTCTTGCCTGGAAGCCAGCTGAAACGCATAGCCAAGGCCGGGGCATGGGATCTGGCGTGGCTGTTGTTCGGCGCCTACGGGTTGGGACGCCGGGGGCTGGGGCGCCGGAAGATCCCTGCCCTCGGCGATGTCCGCTCGGTCTTGGCGATTCGGCTGGACCTGATGGGCGATCTGATCTTCACCCTGCCGGCCCTCGAGGCGCTGCGGGAGGCGGCGCCGCAGGCCCGGCTATCGGTGTTGGTCTTGCCCTACACGGCCGACCTGTTGCGGGGGCATCCCGCAGTGGACCGGGTGATCCCGGTGGACGTCAACCGCTGGCGAAGGGCGGGGGAGTGGGGCGTCGGGCGCGCCCCGCGACAGGCGATGGGGGCGCTGGCGGAGCTTCGGCGGGAGCGCTACGACCTGTGCGTTAGCTTCTACGGCCGGGTCGGCGCGGCGGCCGCTCTCCTGAGCGGGGCGGACTACCTGGCCGGCTACCGGGAGGAGGGCTTCCCCGCCACCTTCGACCTGCCGGTGCCGGGCCGGCGCTACCTGCAGCGACGCCACGAGGCGGAGTACTGCCTGGAGCTGGTGCGGGCACTCGGGGCGCAGACGTCCGGCAAGCCGCCGAGGCTGAGGGTGGACCCAGCCGCGGCTGAATGCGTCGAGACGTTGCTCTCCGGCGCCGGCATTTCGTCCGGGGAGAGACTGGTAGCCCTCCACCCCGGAGCGCTGAACATGGCGGCCAAGCGGTGGTTCCCCGATCGGTGGGCGGCGGTGGCGGACCGGGTGCAGCGGGAACTGGGAACGCGGGTGGCGCTGGTGGGCTCCGCCTCGGAGTTGCCCCTGGTCGAGCAGCTGCGCAGCCGGATGGCCACGCCGCCGGTGGTGCTGGTGGGCAGGACCTCGGTGCCGGAGCTGGTGGCGCTGCTGGCCAGGTGCGACCTGTTCCTCGGGTGCGACAGCGGCCCGCTCCACGTGGCTTCGGCCCTGGGCGTGCCCTCGGTCTCCGTCTATGGGCCCACCGATCCCGCCATCACGGGGCCCCTGGGACCGAATGGTCGGGTGCTGAGGGCGCAGGTAGAGTGCAGCCCCTGCTACGATCCGATGAACCCCTCGGCGTGCCGCCGGCCCGACCACCTGTGCATGGCCGGGGTTTCCGTGGACCAGGTCTTCGAGGCTATCCGAGAGACGGTCGTGAGTTGTGAGTGATGGATAGGATTCTGGTGGTGAAGCTGGCGGGCATCGGCGACCTCCTGACGGCCTACCCGGCCCTGGAGGCCTTGCGGCGACGCCACAGCCAGGCGGAGATCAGCGCCTTGGTGACGCCTCAGACCGAGTCGTTGATCCGGCGGTCGGGTCTGGTGGATAGGGTGATAGTGCTGGACAAGTACCTGTTCGACGACCCCCGTGGCTTCCTGCGACCCCGAGGCCTGCTGGCGCTGGCTCGATTGGCCGGGCAGCTTCGCAGCCACTCCTTCGACGCGGTGCTGCTCCTCCACCACCTGCTCACCTGGCCCGGGGTGGCCAAGTACGCCATGCTGACGCTGGTCTCGGGCGCGCCGTTGCGGGTCGGCCTGGACGACGGGCGAGGGCGGTTCCTGAAGCTGGCGAGGCCGGACCGGGGCTTCGGTGCCCTCCACGAGGTGGAGTACTGGATGGAGGTGGTGGGGCTGCTGGGGGCAACGGACCCCAAGCCCCGGGTCCGGCTCTCCTGGGGGGCTGAGGAGGAAGCCTTCGCCGACGAGGGCTGGGCCCGCCTGGGGCTGGGGCAGGGCGACAGGGTGGTGGCGATCCACCCGGGATCGGGCAGCTACAGTCCCACCCGCCGGTGGGACCCCCTGGGGTTTGCCGCGGTGGCTCGGGATCTGTCCGCCGATGGCCTGCTCCCTCTGATAGTTGCCGGACCGGGGGAAGAGGAGCTGGCGAAGAGGGTGGTCGCAGGAGCGGGGGTGCCGGCGACGCTGCTGGAAGGCACTCCCTCCCCTCTGCACCTGGCCGCCGTGCTGTCCCGCTGTCGGTTGTTCGTGGGCAACGACAGCGGCGTGATGCAGATAGCCTTCGCCGCCGGCGTGCCGGTGGTGGCCCTTTTCGGCCTGTCCAACCATCGGGCCTGGGGTCCCTACGACCCCTCCTCGGAGCGTAGTCGGGTGGTGCGGGTGGATCTGCCCTGCAGCCCCTGCCTCTATCGAGGGCAGTCGATGGGGTTGCGGTACGGCTGCGGCGACCCGCAGTGTCTGAAGCAGATCACGCCCGCCATGGTGCTGGCGGCGGCCAGGGAGCTGCTGCGGGGAGCGGGCGGTGGGTCCGGATAGTGCGAAAGTGGTAGACTTAACCGACATCTCTTGCGCGAACCCTGCTCTCGTCGGCAGGGTTGCGGTTCTTACGGGGGAATCAACTTGACTGCAGAAACCGGTAAGGCGGCCCCTTTCCGGTGTGCCAACCACCCCAACACGGAGACCCACCTCAGCTGCAGCCGGTGCGGAAAGCCGATCTGCGTCCGGTGTGTGATCCAGACACCGGTGGGCGGGCGGTGCCGGGAGTGTGCCGCCCTGAAGAGGCCGCCCCTCTTCCAGGTGGGGCCTCGGCGCTTCGCGAAGGCGGCGGCCTACGGCGTGGTGGCTGCCCTGGTGGGAGGCTTTCTGTGGGCCCAGGTGGGATCATCCTTCGGGCTCTCCTGGCTACTGCTGGTGCTGTTGGGATACGTCGTCGGGGAGGCGGTGAGCCGGGGGGCCGATGGCCGGATCTCCAGGGGGCTGGCGGTGCTGGCCGGAGGGCTCACGGTGCTGGCGGCATTGGCCGGGCAGGTCGCCATGGTGATGACACGGCTGCCCGCGTCGCTGCCCCTCGCGCCGCGGCTCGAGGCGGCCGTGAGCTTCGGGGTGGCGGGCCTCTTTGGGAACCTGATGGGACTGCTCTTCCTCGTGCTGGCGGTGGTGGTCGCCACAGGTAGAGTGCGGTAGCGGGGTGCCGTTGGAGGAGAGTTGAACAGGAATCGGCTGCTGGAAGTCCTGCCCGGCTTCGAGGGCAAGCGCGTCCTGGTGGTGGGGGATCTCTTCCTGGACGAGTACCTGGTGGGCCGGCCCACCAGGATATCCCGGGAGGCTCCGGTGCTGATCCTGGAGTACGAGAAGCGGTTCGCGCTGCCGGGCGGAGGGACCAACCCCGCTCGAAACGTGGCATCGCTGGGCGGCCGGGCGCTGATGGCCGGCATCGTCGGGGAGGACGAGGCAGGCGTCGAGCTGCGAGGGCTGCTGGAGGCCGCGGGGGTCCAGACCGAGGGCATGGTGGTGGATGCCTCCAGGCCTACCATCACGAAGACCCGCATCCTCGCCCACGGCAACCACATCGTCCGGCAGCAGATCGTCAGGATGGACCGTTTCTCCAGGAGTCCCGCCCGCTCCGAGACGGTGCAGGAGCTGGTGGAGTACCTGGAGAAAGCCATCCCCGCGGTTGATGCCGTGCTGCTCTCCGACTACAAGAGCGGCGTCATCACGCCAGAGGTGATCGATGCCTGCCATCGCCTGGCCTCGCGGCATCAGAAGCTGCTGACCGTGGACTCACAGGGGGACCTTCATCGCTTCACGGGCTTCGGGCTGGTCAAGGCAAATCAGGGCGAGGTGGAATCGACCCTGGGGGAGAGCCTGGATTGCGAGGACGCCTTCGCCGGCGCCTGCCGCCGGCTGCTGGACGAACTGGGGGCCGGGGTGGTGCTGATCACCCGGGGGGCCGACGGCATGTCGGTGATGGACGCGGGCGGGCGCCATACCCACATCGAGGTGGCGAACCGCAGCGAGGTGTTCGACGTGACCGGCGCCGGCGACACCGCCGTGGCGGTGGCGACCCTGGCCCTGGCAGCAGGGGCGCGGCCGGTGATAGCCGCCCACCTGGCCAACTATGCTGCGGGGCTGGTGGTCCGCAAGATGGGCAACGCCACCACGACCATCGAGGAGATGCGCGAGCTGGTAACCAGTTCCCAGTTCCCCAGAGTGGACCCCGAGCAGGACTTCTTGCACTAGCGCCGCTAGGCTTCCTTGGCCATCTCCCCTTCTTTTCCGGTCTTCGACCGGCCGTTCCGGCCGCATCGGCTTTCGCCGGCGAGGTCGCCGGAGTCAGCCATCTCGTCCTGCTCGCGGGTATCGGAGCACGCCGCCCTGTGGCCGTTGTGCCCATTCTGGCGATTGGCAGGGTGATTCGCCCGCCAGCATCCGTTGGTCGCGTGCAGGCAGCGCTGCTGCTCTTCGCCGGTCACGGGAGGGGTGTCCCAGAGGCAGATGATTTGATACAGCAGCTGATCGCCAGGGGCGTTCAGATCCTGCTCCGCCGACCAGTTCTCGCGGTAGAAAGAGCAAGCCCCGCGATGGCGGCGGTAGTGCCCCCGGTCCTGTACGGGTGTAGCCTGGGTTTCTTGTTGCCCGGAAATGATTAGTCTCCTATGGCCGATTAGCTCATTTTACCACTGCAGCAGCGTCGGGGAAACCGGTCACCAATAGGATCCCAGCAACACGTCGAAGCTGTCGAACTCCCCGGTGTAGGGTTCCCAATTCACCTCGACCCGGTCCACCTGGGCTCTGGCCGGTCCGTGGCGGCACCAGTCGACCATCCTTTGCACGTCCGATGCCTCGCCCTCGAAGAGGGCTTCCACCCGGCCATCGGGCACGTTGGAGACCCAACCCGCGACCCCTCGGGTCTCGGCCTCCCGGCGGGTGGACGCTCGGAAGTTGACTCCCTGCACGTAGCCGGATATGAAGACGTGGGCCCGCACTCTCGGCATGGTTCACCTCATCCGCAGATGGAGCAACCATGGTAGGATGTGCGGCGCTCACCGTCAAATATGGTGGCACAAACCACCTGGGCTTGCTGCAAGTAGCTGAAGAAACGGGGTGTACGGGTCAGGGATCGATGCTCAGAGAGCTGCGAGGGATCCTATCCGCTACCTGGAAGCCGCTGGCGCTGGCCGGCGGCCTCGCTCTGATAGATGCCCTGTGGGAGCCAACCCGACTGAAGGTGGTCCGGGTCGACCTGCCTGCGGACGGCCACTCGGACAGGCTGGTGGGGTTGAGAGTGGCCCAGCTGTCGGATCTCCACGTGGGTGGGGAGGGCCTGGCTGCGGCCCGGCGAGTTCCAGCTTTCGCTGGCCGGGGCCACTCCCACGGCGGGCAGATCAGATTGCCCCTGCTGGCCTCAGTGGCGAGCAACCTCCACGCTCGAACCAAGTACGTCTCGGGATTGTACCGGGTGAACGGCAATCCTCTCTACGTTACGCCGGGCCTGGGGGTCTCGGGCATCCCCCTCCGGTTCCGCAACCGGCCGGAGCTCACGATCTTTCGGTTCGTTCCGGCCGTAAAGAGGGCTGAGACGGTCTAACGCTGCACGACCGCGGCTGGGGAGGGCGCCTTGCAGCCCTTCCCCAACTCGCGGCGCACTAGTACTCCGCCACGATGGTTCTGACAGGTGTCATCCTGAGCGATAGCGAAGGATCTCCTCTCGCCACGGGGAGATGCTTCGCTGCGCTCAGCATG
>JAJZRD010000053.1 GCA_021845945.1 Chloroflexota bacterium | reverse complement strand
AGCCTGCAGGTTCTGGACCACCGAGCCGTCGATGATCGTAGGCCTCGACCCCTCGTGGGCAAGAACCACCTCGGCCGCAGGCTAGAACACCCGGGTGTTGTTGATGTAGAACTCGAACTGGCACTTCAGGAACTGGGCTGCCTTCCGTGCCATCAGCATCCGGGGGAGGAAGATCTCGAAGTAGTCCAGCACCCCGCCGGGCAGCGCCTCGGTCTCGATGGACAGATCGTAGGCAATCGCCTGCCGCTTGGCATCCACCCGCACGTAGCTGCGGCGCGCGGCGTAGTTCACCCGGTCGTGGTTGTCGAAGGTGGCGGGGTTGGGGTTCCGAACGCGGCTTCGATGCACGTCCGACTTGTCCGCCAGGATCAGGGCCGCGCTGAGGTCGCTGACCGGCTCCCCATCGCCCTCGTCGTGGTTGGCGATGGCGGTTACGACGTCCACGATCTCCTCCGGGGGCATCCCCAGCCTCTGGAGCAGCCCCATGGCGATCGCTCCGCCGGTGGAGTTGTGCCCGCTCCGGCCCACCAGGTTCCCGACGTCGTGCAGGTAGCCGGCGATGGCACCCAGCTCGGCCCGCCGCGGCGCTACCTGCAGCTGCATCAGTATCCCCTGGGTGACGGTGGACACCAGGCTGGCGTGCCTCAGCCCGTGCTCGGTATAGCCCTTCAGGATGGCCTGCTGGTCCGCCCCCTCCAGATAGCAGCGAATCTCCTGGGAGGATCGAACCATCTCCAGGGTCACGACCGGCTTCGATCCATTTCCGCTGGTTGCTTCCAGTTCAGACACCATCGTCACGATCCTTTCCTAGTGAGACGGCGTCGGCGTGGCCACCTCGGGGGCCCGGGTCGGCGTCCAGGTGGGCGGCATTGGCGGCACGTAGACGGGGTTGGCGGGCTGGGGCACCGCCGTCGGCGTGGCCCCTGGAGCCCCTGCCGTTGCCGTGGGGGGCAGGCCGGGGGTTACCCACATCGAGAACGTGGGCATCGGAGTGGGCGACACCGTCAAGACCGGGCCCGGGGTCCCCGCCCTCGGAGTCGGCCGCGTGGCCGTCCCCGTGACGGCCGCCGACGGGCTCGCTGCCGGCGTCCTGGCCGGCACCGGCGTGTTGCGAACCGCAGGCTCGATCGCCGGCCTGGAGGTCGGAGGGGGCGGGCTGGCGTGGTAGATGGAGGAGGTGGGTTCCGGACCCGCCGTCGGTGCCGGTCCGCCGAGCGACCGAGGCAGAGGGGTTGCCGTCGGCGCCGTCGCGGTCGCCTCCGTCGCGGAGGGGGTGGGGACGATCCGAGCGGCCTCCGCGTGGCGGCTCGAGGCGGCCAGCCCCAGAAAGCCGAGGCTGTAAAGCCACGAGGAGAAGAGGAAGAGCGCAACGGCGCTTCCCGTCGCCACCTTCTTCACGTCGCTCAGCCGGTCGAACCAGCGCCAGAACTCTCGGAGTCTGTCCACGGAAACACCCCTGCGACTGTAGGGGCGATCCTTGTGATCGCCCTGGGGCGAATCTTGTATTCGCCCCTACGCTAGATCTTCACCGTCCGAATAGCGTGGATGTCGGGCACCGCCAGCAGCTGCTCCACCAGGTCGGATCCCACCGGATCGTCCACGCCGATAACCATCAAAGCCTCGCCCTTGGGAGCCAGCCGCCCCACCGCCATGAAGGAGATGTTGACGTTGGCCTTCCCCAGCACCGTTCCCACGTGGCCGATCATGCCCGGCCGGTCTCGATGGTAGCTGAACAGCATTACCCCGCCGGCCAGCACCACGTCCACCCAGTACTCATCCACCCGCACCAGGTGGGGCTCTCCCAGCATCGTCGTCCCGGCCACCACGTGGGAAGAGCGGTCAGTGTCCAGTTGAATGGTGATCAGGTTGCTGTAGTTGTTGACGTGAGCGGTCTTCCGCTCCGCCACGTCCAGACCCCGACTGCGGGCGATGACCGGTGCGTTGACCAGGTTGATCTCCTCGGCCAGGATCGGCTGCAGCAGCCCCTTGATCACCATCGCCTTGAGGGGTGCCGTTTCCAGCTCGGCTATCTCTCCCGCGTAGGTCACCTCGATGGAGCGCAGCTGGCCCTCGGAAAGCTGGGTCACCAGGCTTCCCAGCTTGGCCGCCAACTCCATGTAGGGGCCCAGGACCGACATCGCCTCGGGCGGGATGACCGGCGCGTTGACAGCGTAGCGGGCCGATCGGCCCTGAAGCACCGCCACGATCTGCTCCGCAACGTCCAGGGCCACCTCCACCTGGGCCTCGTGGGTTGATCCGGCCAGGTGGGGAGTCACCACCACCTTGTCGTGGCGCAGCAGCGGGCTGTCGGCCGGCAGCGGCTCCTGTGCGAAGACGTCCAGGGCGGCACCGGCGATCACTCCCTGGTCCAGGGCCTCCAGGAGGGCCGCCTCGTCCACGATCCCTCCTCGAGCGCAGTTGACCAACCGGGCGGTGGGCTTCATGCGCCGCAGCTGCTCGGGGCCGATCAGCGCCTTGGTCTGGGGCGTGAGGGGCACGTGCAGTGTCACGAAATCGGCCCGCTGCAGCAGGTCGTCCAGACCCATCGCCTCCACGCCCAGCTTCTTGGCATGCTCCACCGAGAGGTAGGGGTCGTAACCGATGACCCGCATCTCCAGCCCCTGGGCGCGACGGGCCACCTCCGTCCCGATCTTGCCCAGCCCTACCACGCCCAGAAGCTTATCCCTCAGCTCGACCCCCATGAACCGGGATCGTTTCCACTCCCCCGCCCGGAGCGAGGCGTAGGCCTGAGGGATCTGGCGCGCCAGGGCCAGCATCATGCCGAGGGTATGCTCGGCGGCGGCGATGTTGTTGCCGGTGGGGGCGTTAACCACCACGATGCCCCGGCGCGTCGCGGCGGCAACGTCGATGTTGTCGATGCCGACGCCGGCCCGACCGATCACCTGAAGCCTGCTTCCCGCCTCGATCACCTCGGCGGTCACCTTGGTCTCGCTGCGCACCACCAGGGCATCGTACTCAGGGATGATCCGGATCAGCTCCTCCGGCCTCATCCCGGTCTTCACATCTACCTTGGCCTGCTGCCGGAGGTAGGCCACCCCATCCTCGGCAACCGGATCGCTTACCAGTACTCTCATGATCACCATCACCTAATACGTCCCGATGGGTGTCACCCCGACCGCGAGCGAAGGATCTCTACTGAAATAGGCGTAGACTTCAACCGGCTGGGGAAGTCAGAAAGGCCGTCCAGGGGACAGCTTGGAGAATATACCCCAAGGGGTGGGACGGGTCAAGGGTGACTTTATGTCGAGCTTTGTCCTGAGCTAAGCCTTCTCGATGGTCGCCGTGAGACCGTAACCCTCCAGCCGCTCGCGGTACAGCTCGGCCAGCTCCAGGGGGCAGACGATCACCACAGCCTGGCCACGATGGTGGGCCGTCAGCATGATCTCCGCCGCCTGCTTCTCGGTGAGCTTCGGGACGCTCCTCAACAACGCCATGGTGACGTAACCCATCTCGTTCACGTCGTCGTTGTGGAGGATCACCGCGTATGGCGGCAGCAGCTGACCTCGCCGCACGGTCTCCGGTTGCGAGGCGGTCTCGCCCTTCGATACCGCTTTTGGGATCTCGACTTCCAGCTTCGGCACGTTCTTCAGGTACTTATCCTGCAGTCGAACTATCATGTGCCAATCGATACTACCGCAAGGGGGCGAAGCTGCCAAGGGATGAACGTCAACGAGATAGCTGAGCGAGTCGAGGCGATCCGGGAGAACGAGGAGCTGGGCGCAACCCAGCTGGCGAGGGAGGCCGTCCAGCTGCTGGCCGAGATGGCCGCCGATCCAGCCCTGCCCGGCACCATCTTCCCAGAGCTGTTCCGAGACACGACCCGGAAGCTTGCCCACGCCCGCCCCAGCATGGCCTCCCCCCTCAACGCGACGGGGGCCGTGGTAGCCGCCTGGCTGGAGGCTGGTGGCGAGGGCAACGTGGGAGCCGCTCGCGCCGCCGCGGAGGAGGCCGCGCGCCGGTGGGTGGCCAAACAGGGGACGGCGACCTCCGTCATCGCCGACCACACCGCCGAGGTTGTGGCCGGAGCGGTCATCACCCTCAGCTTCTCCTCCACCGTCCTGCAGGCCCTGGAGGAGTGCTGGTCGCGGGGCGTGCTGGAGGAGGTCATCGTGGCCGAGTCTCGGCCCCTCTGCGAGGGGCGCCGAACCGCGGCCGCCCTCGCCTCCCGCGGCATCCCCACCACCCTGATCACCGATGCCGAGGTGGGGCTCTTCGCCTCCGAAGCGAGGGCGGCGGTGGTGGGTGCCGACACCCTTCGGCCCAACGGCTCCCTGGTGAACAAGGCGGGCACCCTGCTGCTGGCCCTGGCCGCCCGCCGCTGCCGGGTGCCCTTCTACACCCTGGCGGAGACCCACAAGATCGCGCCGAACGCGGGCCGGTGGCGAACCCCTTCGCTGGAGGAGAAGGACGCCCGGGAGGTGCTCTCCGAGCCGCTGGCGGGGGTAACCGTCCGGAACGTCTACTTCGACCTCACGCCGGCCCGCTACCTCGAGGGATACGTCACCGAGAAAGGGCTGCTGAACCGGCAGGACGTGGTGGCGCTGGCCCAGGAAGCGCCGGGGGCCCTGCTGGCAGGGTCGTAGGGGGCGAAGCATTTCGCGCCTGGCGCGAAATGCTTCGCCCTTGCTGACCTCACAGCCGAAGCCGCTCGACGGTGGTCATATCGGCGCCCTGTCTGACCATCTCCGCGATGGCCCTCTCGGCATCGTGAGGCTGGAGGTTGACTCCCAGGCTCGCATCCACCAGGACGGTCATCGAGAACCCCTGCCTGGGCGCTTCGATGGCCGTCCACTTCACACAGTAGTCGGTGGTCAGGCCGCCCACATATATCCGCTCGACCCCCCGACGCCGGAGTGACTCGGCCAATGGAGTGCCGTCGGACTCCAGGGCGTCGAAGGCCGAGTAGGCGTCCCGCTCGGGGTCCGCACCCTTCGACACGACGATCGCATCCTTCGACAGCCGCAGATCGGGATGGAACTCGGCGCTCCTGGTTCCCTGAATGCAATGGGGCGGCCAGATCCCCCCATACTCCTTGAAGTGCTTGGTGACCTTGGGATGCCAGTCCCGCGATGCGTAGATCGGCAGGCCGGCCGCAAGAGCCAGCTGGATATACCGATTCAGCACCGGTATGACCTGATCTCCCTCAAACACTCCCAGGGCGCCGCCCGGCAGGAAATCGTTCTGCAGGTCCACCACCACCAATGCGCTCTTCCCAGCCACGCTCCACCTCCCTGCAAATAACGGCGTTCACCATGCTGACCCGCTTTCGACACTCCGTGCCAACCCATCTACGGCCTTGGAGCCGTGGACCCCACAGGCTTTGGCCAAAGACGGGCTCGTCGATCAGTCGCGGTGTGCCACTGCTCTTTCGAGCCGCTGGAGATCTCGAATAGTGGAGAAGTAAATCCCCTCCGTCAGGCACTTCTCCCGAGCCTCCGATCTAAACCCTGTTTGTGAGATGTACCACCGACGGTCGATTCTCTGAGATGTCTTCTCCTCATAGAACTCGCACGCCCGCAGGAACTTTGCCACCTGGGCGACCGTGGCACCCCCCGCTCTATGCTTGCACTCCACCGCCCAAGTTTCACTACCGGGGGCAATGGCGTCAATCTCGACGCTCCCAGGTTCGCCTGAAGACTTACCCTCCGGATCGGGCAACTCAACGTTGTGTACTTCGCCAATCACCGGCAGCGTTCGCCGGTCCGCGGCTCCAAACAGCTTGCCCGAAACCACTTGGCCTCGAAACTGCCGCAGGACGTTGTGCACCCTCTTCTCAAACATCTTGCCCATGGCTTCCTGCAGGCCCTGGAGCCGCTCTTCGTACGAATGGATCACCTTGGCCCTTGCCTGAGGGTTGTGCAGAACCGCAGCGGGATCCCGCCGCTCCCGCTCCAAGGCGGTCCAGATCGGCAGCACAGGATCCACGAACCATAATCGGCCGTCTCTACTGGCCAAGACATCAATCCGTACCAACTCATCTATGACCCGGTTTACCTGCGCCCGTCCCTCGCTTCGCCTGACCGCTCGTGCCATGTCGGTCCTGGTACTTCCTTCTGCTGCCGCGAGGTGTCTGAGTATGGCGTCTGGGATGTTCTCACCCCGGACGTCGCCGATAGCCTGCTGGTAAAGATACTGACAGTAGATCGAAAGCGTGCGGTTGGGATCCAGCATCTCCGTCTGAAAGGCCGCATCGACGTGATCTCCATCCACGGCGGAGGTCGCGGGTCTAGCCTGATCCGCAGCAGCCAGAGCTAGCGTGTGTGCGTAGAAGGGAAAGCCCTGCGACAGGGCATGGAGCCGTTGGACTGCATTCTGGGTCCAAGTCATTCCGCCTCGCTCCCATAAACCGGCAGCGAGCTCGTGAGTGTCAGGCTCCTCAAAGGGCGGCAGTTCCACTTCCCTGAAACGGGTGAACAGGGGATCGTTTCCTTCGTGGAGGATTTGGCGCATCAGCGTTACAACTGACCCAGCGATGACGAAGGCCACTCGCCCCCGTCGGTCCAGCGCCTCTCGCAGAGCCGCCCACAGGTTGTCGGTGTTCTTGAAGTTCTGGATCTTCCGGATACTCTGGAACTCGTCCAGGATCACCAGCATGGGTAGATCAAGAGCCTCGGAGACAGCCCACGGGAAAAGAAGAGTCTTGGGGATCAGCCGACCGTAGCTGGCGCGGCCTAAGAGGTCGACGATCTCCTCTACGCTCGGCACAACCGCCTCACCCAGCAAGGCAGCTGCTGCGGTGATCGATGTTTCCTGCGTTGTCACCTTTCTCTTGATCCCCTGCGAGTAGCACGCGGCCTCCAATACGGTGGCCATCATTTCCAGTGCAAAGTCCTCTGGCGTGGAGACAACCACATCCAAAGGGAGCTTGGGCATGCATTTCCCTGGGTGGCGCACTCGCACTTCGTCCAGGAGCATAGTCTTGCCTATGCGCCTCAGGCCGAGGAGAGCAAGGTGGCGTTGGTCGCCCTGCTCCAGAGCTGCCAGCAACTCGTCGAAAAGTGCAAGCTGTGCCCGTCGATTCACGAAGATAGTGGTTGCGGCAGACATGCTGGTCACCACCCTTCTGCGCATCCTGTGGTATTCTGTAACCCATTTGGATTATAATCCAAATGGGTTACAGAATACCACTTCACACTGATACCCACCAGGCGCATGGGCAACTCCCAAAGGGGCGGCCTTGCGGCCGCCCCCTGCCCGTCCTCTTTGTCTTTCGCGTGTCGCAGCCGCCTACCTACCGGCCTGGAGCCACGCGGGCAGCTCCGCCTCCTTCACGCCCTTGAAGCGGCAGGAGTAGCGGCAGGTCTCGCAGTTGCCCTTCAGGCTGGCCACCGGCTTCTCACCCTTGATCCCCTCGATCAGGTCGATGGCCCTCTTCACGTTCGGCTCGTCGCCCCAGGCCACCAGCACCACCGACCCCTCGGAGCCTCCGATGCCACCCGAGGCCACGTGCTTGGCTTCCAGGTCGAAGAGGATCTTGAGGGCCTGGATCTCGGTGACCACGTTGGCCCTTACCAGGTGGTACATGCCGAAGTCGGCGCCCAGGCTGTAGTCGAGGGTCTTGGCACCCGCGTATAGGGCACCGTCCTTCACGGAGGCCACCATCTTCTCGAGGCCCACGGGCACGATGTAGTTCAGCCCCTGGGAGGTAATGGTCCCGATGGTAGCCGCCACGGTGCCGCCGTCGAAGCCGGAGGTGATGATGCCGACGTTCCCCTCGGGGTCGACGGCATTGGCCCCCTTGATCACCACCGTCTCCCGGTGAAAGTCGTCGAAGGCCTCGCGGACGGTCTTCTGGACCAACTCACCCTTGTGCAGGATGAGAGGGAAGGGGATCCTGTCGGGAGCAGCGGTGGTGCACAGTATTCCGGCGCTGTTGATCCCGGCGGTGAAGCGACCCGGCTCGAAGTCGCGACCGAACAGCTCCTGGGCGACGAAGGCGTTCGTGGTTCCGCCCCCCAGGATGACGTAGGCCTTCTCCAGGGCAGCTCTGACCTCGGGCATCCGAACCACTGCCTTGGCGATCAATCGCTTGGATTCTGCCGGAGTAAGCGTAAACGCAGCCTTCACAGTCTCTCTCCTTATCTAGCCCACCAGGGGACACGGACTGAAGATCGATGGGTGGAATTGGACCTTCCTAGGCCTCGACCGCACCCCTGGTCTTGGCGATCTGCTGAGCGTGATCCCGATCGTGGCGGATCAGCAGCTCGACCAGCTGGCGGCCGGTCATCGGACCGTACCGGGCGTGGCGGCCCGTCTTCACCAGATCGGCCTCGGTCAGCTTCGAGACGGCTTGCAGCGCCCCCAACCGGACAGCGCAGAGGCGCAGATAGATTCCGGACAGGCCATTTCGCTCCGCCGCGGTCCTGTCCCCCTCCCATTCCGCAGCATCGTACTTCGACAGGTCGGCTTTGCCCTGCTGGACCTCGTCGAAGCGACGCAGCTGCAGGCTATCCACGTCGGCCACATGCTGGAGCACTTCGACGGTCGACCATTCGGCGGGCTCGGGCCGCATCCAAGCCGTCTCCTCCCGAAGCCCCTCGAGCGACTTCAGCAGCTCTCCCCTGGCCGCCAGCATCTCACTCAGCAATCCCGCGTTTCCCTTTCCCATTCCTCCTCCTCCCTGTGGGATGGTGGCATCCAGTCTATGCCTCCGCACCGCTACTGTCGAGTAGCTGAAGACGCCGGCTTCGGCGTCTCGAGGGATGCCAGCGACCGGAATCGCGTATAATCTGCACCACACAGCAAGCTATGGGAGTTCGCACCGTGGCAAACGTGTACGACGTGCTGGTGGGGCGCGGCTTCGTGAAGGACGTCTCCGACGAGCAGGGGCTGCGCGCCGCCCTCGAGAGGCCCATTACCTTCTACATAGGATTCGACCCGACGGCCTCCAGCCTCCACGTGGGCAACCTGCTGGGCGTCATGGCCATGACCTGGATGCAGCGGTACGGCCACCGACCCATCGCCCTCGTGGGCGGGGGGACCGGCCTGGTGGGCGATCCGACCGGCCGAACCACTGGAAGGCCGATGCTCACCTACGAGCAGATCGAGGAGAACATGCGGGGCCAGAAGTCCCAGCTCCAGCACTATCTGGACTTCTCCGAGGGCCGGGCCCTGATGGTGAACAACGCCGAGTGGCTGACCAAGCTGAACTACATCGAGTTCCTGCGGGACTTCGGCGTCCACTTCAGCGTCAACCAGATGCTGGCCATGGAGACCTACAAGACCAAGCTGGAGTCGGAGGCGGGGCTCAGCTTCCTGGAGTTCAACTACGCCCTGCTCCAGGCCTACGACTTCCTCACCCTCTACCGGGAGTACAGCTGCATCCTCCAGATGGGCGGCAGCGACCAGTGGGCCAACAGCCTCGCCGGAGCGGACCTGATCCGACGGGTGGAGGGGGGACAGGCCTACGTGCTGGTGACTCCCCTGCTGACCACCGCCTCGGGCGCCAAGATGGGCAAGTCCCAGTCGGGATCGGTGTGGCTCGATCCGGAGAAGGTCTCCCCCTACCAGTACTACCAGTACTGGATCAACAGCGAGGATCCGGACGTGGAGCGGTGGCTGGCCCTCTACACCTTCCTCCCGATGGAGGAGGTGCGAGAGCTGGGAAGGCTGCAGGGGGCCGAGATCCGGAAGGCCAAGGAGGTGCTGGCTTTCGAGGCCACCAAGATCACCCACGGGGAGGAAGCAGCTCGCGAGGCCCAGGCCGCCTCCCGCGCCCTCTTCGGCGGCGGCGCGGGCTCCATGGAGGGGGTGCCGACCACCGAGATCGGGGCCGGCGAGCTGGCCGAGGGGATTGCCGCCTCCCAGCTCTTCGCCATGATGGGGCTGGCCGGCTCGCGAGGCGAGGCCCGGCGGCTGATCCAGCAGGGCGGGGCCTACGTCAACGGGGAGCGGGTCGACAGCGTGGACCAGTCGATCACCCCCCACGACCTTGTGGAGGGCTCCCTCTTCCTGCGCGCAGGCAAGAAGAAGTACCACCGGGTGGTGGTGAAGTAACCGAGGTTTCCCCTCTCCCTCTGGGAGAGGGTCAGGGTGAGGGCTCAGCCGCCAGCGTCGAATCAGCCCTCACCCGCCCTTCGGGCGGCCTCTCCCAGAGGGAGAGGCATCAGGTGATCTTGTGGCGCAAGACGTCCACCCGGTAGCTGTGGCGGATCGTCCTGCCCAACACCGGATCGTGCAGCTCCAGGTCGTAGCCGTCGGCGTAGCTGATGCCTCCCAGGGAGGGAACGGTTCCAGACATCAGCACCACGTGGTGAGGCTTAGCCCCGAACAGGTCCGGGTAGCTCTGTTTCGACCACTCGACGCTGCGACTCTCCAGCTCCCGATCGGTATGGTCGCTCCCCACCGTAACGTAGCTCTCGTCCGGCCCGACGAACAGCACGTACTCCACCTCACCCGAGGTCTTGTCGTGCTGCACCTGGATCGAGTCGGCGGTGGTGGCCAGGTAGTTGCCCAGTGCGTAGAGGGTCGGCGTCCTGGTGGGGGCCGGCACGCCGATCTCGGCCAGCTCCTCCACGTGCTTCCAGACGGCCGCCTGGTCCCTCCCCGCGTACCAGTCGTTGAACAGCCGCTCCACGGGGAACTCGATCCTCCGCCCGCTGCCCTGCTCTATCAACTCCAGCCTCGGCGTCCAACCCATGGTGACCTCTCTCCGGTGCCAGACCTGTTCCGATCCGGATCCCCACCTTCTCGAGGATGACGTCGAGTATGGTATCGGGCAACCCCGGCGTCAAGCCTGTGGAGAGGGCAGAGACGCGCGATCTCGCGTCTCCACTCGCCGGCGGGCCTGGAGGCCCGCACCATCAGGACGGCGGCGAGGGTAGCGCCGCCGAAGAGGGCCGCCGCCAGCCTATCCATCAGCACCGGTAGGAAGGGGTCCATGTTCGTCCGAAGGCCGGTGGCGGCATAGACGCCCACGGATGGCTGGTGTTGGAGGGCAGCGCCACAGCTACCGGCTGCTGCAGCCGGGGCGGCTACTCCGCGCACTCCAGTACGCCCGCTCGGTGCGGTAGCACCTCATAACCCTCGTCAGCCGCCGCTCGCGTTTAGCACAGATCTTACACCTGTTTAGCGACTTTTTTAGGTTTATGCTAGAGTATAGCCTACATGCCAAATAGCACGGAGACCTTTCTCCTCTTTCATCCAGATAGAACGCTTTAGGCACACTACAACCATATCCATCGGGAAGGGTTCTACCATCGTGAAGCCGCGCTTACGCGTGCTGATGGCGATCGCTGCCTTTGCAGCCGCCATCGGCATTTCGACCGCCTGGGCGGCGCCGGCCGACGTCGTGCTGCCGGTGCCCTTCAGGAGCCAGCTAGACGGTACCGTGTGGGCAGAGTCTAACTGCGGACCCACGACCATCTCCATGGTGCTGCAGGCCTTCGGCCAGAAGGTGCCTACCCAACTCCTCCGGGACCGGGCCAACCAACTGCTCGGCGTCGCCAACCCCAACACCGGAACCCGGATCCAGGATCTGGCTCAGGTGGTTCGAGAGCGAGGTCTCTCCGTCAACGGCCCCTACGCGACTAACGGTCGCCTCCGCCAGTGGACGCTGGACGACGTCCGCGCAGAGCTGCAGGCCGGGCGGCCTGTGGTGGTGCAGACCTACTACCCTCTGCTGCCCAACCACATGAACAATCCGGTGGACACCGACCACTACGTCGTCATCGTGGGCTCTTCGGGTGACGGCTTCATCTTCAACGACTCCGCCGCCAACTCGGCGGGCGGCTACCATCAGACCATGACCAGCCAGCAGTTCCTGCGGGCCTGGGGAGCCAGCCAGGCGCCCTTCGCCGGCTTTTCCGTAGGACCGGGTAGCAGCGGCCAGTCGCTCCTGCCGCCGCCCGCACAGGCGCAGGCGGCAGCACAGCCAGCTCCGACGGCCCCCCAGGCACCGTTGGGCCAGGTCAACGGCTTCATAGATCGGATCAAGGCCAACGTCGACGCCTCTGCCAAGTAGTAAAGCTCTACCGTGACTCCGAGGGCCGCTCGAACAGAGCTCTATTCGAGCGGCCCTCGTTTTCTCTCCCCGCCGTCAAAGGGAACCGCCCGCTTTCCCTCTTTGTGACTTTAGTCACGGTATTTGCCGGCGGGTCGGTCTATGCTTTTAGTAACAGTTGTCGGACGACGACGTCTAGCCCGGTCGGAGCTTCCGGCCAGCGTGGAGAGGTACACCGTGAGCGAGCTACTCAGCGAAACGACTGAAAAGGGAGAGTCCTCGGAGCGGGAGCAGGCGGCGCATCCCATCCAGATACTGATGCGGGAGCACCAGCTCCTCCTGGAGCTGGCAGCCCAGCTGGAAGCCGCGGCCGCCGACGTCTCCGGCGCTCCCGATCGGGCCGCGGCCCAGTCGGCGCTAGGGAGGCTGGAGACGATCGCCCAGCAGTTTGCGGCCTCGGGCAACCACTACCTGCGGGAGGAGAACGTCCTCTTCCCCTACCTGGAGAAGCATGGGGTCGCGGGTCCCACGGTGGTCATGTGGCGGGAGCACGACAAGATCAGACAGCTGAAGAAGGAGCTGTACGAGGCCGCCAACGGCGCGGACAGCATGCCGATAGAGGAGCTGGGAAGCCGGCTGCGGGCAGTGGCCGAGGAGTTGCCGGCCCTGCTGGAGAATCACTTCTACAAGGAGAACAACGTCCTCTTCCCAGCCGCCGAAGAGCTTCTGACCGAGGAGGAATGGACGAGCACCCTCCAGCAGTTCGGCGAGATCGGATACTGGAAGGTGTTGCCCCCGGGGCACGGGGCGGCAACCGAGGATGTCGAGGTGACGGCCTCGACCGCCGGTGTGGTGGACGGGGAGATCCCCTTCGCCATCGGGTCGATCCCGCTACTGGCCCTGGAGCCCATGCTTAACACCCTTCCCGTGGACTTGACCTACGTGGACGCCGAGGACACCGTCCGCTACTTCAGCCAGACCAAGGAGAGGATCTTTCCCCGGACGGCCGCCATCATCGGGCGGAAGGTGCAGCAGTGCCATCCCGAAAAGAGTGTCCACGTGGTGAATCAGATCCTGGAGGACTTCAGGCACGATCGCCGGGACTCAGCGGAGTTCTGGATCCAGTCCAACGGCCACTTCATCCTGATCAGCTACTACGCCGTCCGTCGGGAGGGCCGCTACCTGGGCTGTGTGGAGGTTACCCAGGACGCCACCAACATCAGGGCGCTGGAAGGGGAGAGGCGGCTGCTGCAGTAGGATAGCCGCCGCCCGAGGCGAGGGGAAAAGCACCGGACCATGGCTAAGCTCCCTTCTCCTGCATTCAATGAAAGGGTCCGGGCTGCCGGGCCCAGATACGATTAGAAGAGCTGCTGCAGAAATCCAGCCACAGGGAGAGGCGGGCACGGCGAGTATAATGGCCTCGAAGCGCGACGGCCAGGAGGACGAGGGATGGCAGGGGATGAGAGGGCGCCGCGGCGCGGCATCACCATAGCTGAGGTCGAGGCGAAGTCGCTGCTGAACCGGTCGGGCATCACCGACTGGACGGTGAACTGCTACGCGGGGTGCCAGCACGGCTGCCGCTACTGCTACGCCCGCTTCGCTACCCGGTTCACCCACCCTCGCGAGCCCTGGGGCAGCTTCGTCGACGTGAAGGCCAACGCCCCGGAGCTTCTGGAGAAGGAGGTGAAACGGAGGCAGACCGGCACCGTCTTCGTCAGCTCCGTCTGCGACGCCTGGCAGCCCCTGGAGGCCCAGTACGGTCTGACCCGCCGCTGCCTGGAGATCCTACTCCAGCACGGCTTTCCGCTGCACACCCTCACCAAGAGCGCCCTGGCGGCCCGGGACCTGGATCTGCTGGCGGCCTACCCAGATCTGGTGCAGTTCGGGGTAACCCTCACCACCCTGGACGAGGAGCTCGCCCGCCTGATGGAGCCGGTAGCCGCCTCACCCCATAGGCGGCTTGCCCTGCTGTCGGAGGCCAAAGGGAAGGGGATCAGAACTTACGCCTTTCTGGGACCCCTCATGCCCGGTCTTGCCGACACGGAGGAGCAGCTCGCCCCGCTGCTGAAGGCCGTCAGGGAGGTTGGGGTAGACCACTTCTACGTCGACCGGCTCAACCTGCGCTCCGGCATGTGGCCCGACGTGAAGGGGTTGCTGCAGCGGCACTACCCCCATCTAACGGCCGCGTACGGGCGGATCCTCTTCGAGCCAACGCACAGGGCGGAGTACACCGACGGGCTCAGGGTTACCCTCCAGCGGCTGGTCGCGCAGCACGGACTGGAAGCCAAAGCGAACTACTGTTTCTGAGCGAGGCTGGTCGGCGGAGCTCTGGGACTGTGGGACCCGGGCCATCTGCCGAACGACTACCGCACCGGGATCGTCGCCCCAACGCCATGGTCACTGGCGGGAGCCAGCTATCGGCCATGGCCGGCATACGGATCCTGTCCCAGGGCGGCAACACCATCGACGCTGCCGCCGCCATGGGGCTGGCCGACACGGTGGGCAATCCCGAGGACCACACCCTTGGCGGGGAGGCGACGATCCTGATCCACCTGGCGGCGGAGCAGCGGGTGGTAGTCATCGACGGCAACACCAGGGCACCCCGCCGCGCCACCATACAGCTGTATCGGGAGCGAGGGGCTCCCCTGGGACGGTCTGCTGGTGGCAGGGGCCGGTCCTGCTGCAGGCCCTCAACCTGCTCGAGGGCTACGATCTGGCCTCCATGGACCCCGACGGCCAGGCCCTTGTCCACACGGTGGTCGAGGCCGAGAAGCTGGCCTTCGCCGACCGGGTACAGTACTACGGGGATCCAGACTTCGGCGAAGACTCCGACTCCTACCGGATCTTGCTCAGCTTGGCATCCAGCAGAGCGGGGGTGACGGCCCCTATCTGGGTGTCCCGGATGATGCCGTTGCGATCGACGAAGTAGCTGGTGGGAATGGCGCTGGCCTGATAGGTCCTGGCTACCTGCGCGTCGGAGTCCACCACGAAGGTCCAGTCGTACCCGTTCTGCTGAACGAACTTCCTCACCGTCTCGGGGTCCTCCTGCATGTCGATGCCCAGGAACACCATCCCCTCGCCCCTGTACTTCTGGTACGCCTTCTGGAGATCGGGCATCTCTTGACGGCAGGGCGGGCACCAGGTAGCCCAGAAGTTTACCATCACCGGTTTGCCACGGAGCTCGGACAGCTTCACCGTCTGGCCATCCAGCCCCTTGAGGGAGAAATCGGGGGCCAGGTTCCCGACCCTGATGCCCACGTCGGGTCGGGCCGAGCCGGGGCCCTGAGCCCCAGGGGCCGCCTGTGCCGAGGCGACGGCGCCGGAGGTGAAGTTCCTGTTCCCGCCGAAGCATCCCGCCACGGTCAACATCGCCAGTCCCATCAGCAGGGCCGGCAGGGCTCTCCTAACCAAGGACGTCCTCATATCGACATTTCCCTTCGTCTGGAAGCAATCGTCAGTCGGCGATCGGCGACTACAGCCCGCCCCAGTTGAAATACTGGGGGAGCAGCCGGAAGGTGTTGGACAGCATCAACAGCCCGATGGCCACCAGCAGGACACCGCTGGCGACGGAGATCAGGTTGAGGTACCGCTTCACCCGGTTCAGCAGGGCACTGGCCTGAGCCAGCGCCAACCCTGTGGCCAGAAAGGGTACACCCAGCCCCAGGGAGTAGGCAACCAGGAGGAAGGTGCCCTGGCCCACCGTCTCGCTCATGCTGGCCAGCCCGATGATCCCGGCCAGAACCGGGCCGACGCAGGGAGTCCAACCGGCGGCAAAGGCTACCCCCACCAGGATGGAGGTCACCGGCGTGGTGGCGGAGGTCAGCCGCGGCTCCATGCGAAACTCGCGGTAGAGGAGGGGGATCTTGAATGCCCCCATCTGGTGCAGCCCCAGCACGATCAGGACGACGGCGCCCACCTGCCGGAAGAGATCCGCGTAGCCGGGCAGCACGTAGCCGACAAACCCGATGGAGGCCCAGAAGCCGACGAACACCAGGGAGAAACCGAGCACGAAGGCGGCGGAATGGAACAGGGTGACCATCCGTCGGGATCCCGGGGTCAATAGGGAGGAGGTACCGGCGAGATGGCCGACGTAGGCGGGAACGAGGGGCAGGACGCAGGGCGAAAGGAAGGAGAGGAGCCCGGCGCCGAAAGCTACCAGCAGCGAAAGGTTCTGCGTGTCCAAGAGAACCAGACCTCGACGGGCAAGAACTGCAGCCGAAAGGACTCGAAGGGTGGATCGACCCCCTGGATACCTGCCAGGGGTATCCTAGCCCCACTCGAGCCCGGCTGTCAACGGCTCTCGGCATGTTGGCTCACCTCGGCCTCGATCTGGTACGGCCAGGTGGTACTTGAACCCTTGCGAAACGGAACAGTTCTTGCGATAATATGGACCCGTATTGTTAGTGCCACTAACTGTTAAGGGTGCGTATCGTGACTACCCTATCCGAGACGACGCCGGAGCAGCTGGCTCAGCTGTGGTTGGACACCCTGCCCCGTGTGATGCGACTGGTCGTCGTGGCCGGTGTCCATGAGGCGAACGGGCATCAGCTGAGCGTCCCCCAGTTCCGGATCCTGAAGCAGCTGAGCCATGGGTCGAGGCTGGGGAGTGAGTTGGCCCAGACCCTTCAGGTCACCCCACCGACCATCAGCGCCGGCGTCGACAGCCTGGTGCGCCGGGGGTTGGTGGAGCGAGGCGAGGCCAGCGACCGCCGAGCCAGACCCCTTCGAATCACGCCGGCCGGCGCCCACTGCTTGCAGACAGCCCAACAGCGCGCCCTCGGCATCCTCACACAGCTGCTCGAGCGGATGTCCGGCCCAGAACGACGAGCCCTGGCGCAGGGTTTGGATGCCTTAGCCCGCGCCCTGGAAAGCTACAGTGGGAGTTGACCTCATAATGGAAGAGCGTGTCCAGCAAACCCCCTCTGCACCTCCCGCCACGGCCAGACCCGGCGGCAACGGCCGGCACCCGAACCCTGAGACGGAGGCTGTCAAGAAACCGGCGGGCCGCCGGTTTCCGAAGAAGCTGCTGTTGCCCCTGCTTCTCCTGCTGATCGCCGGCGCGGCCCTCGTGGGCTATCGGTACTGGGAAGCCTCCGTCTACTACGTCTCCACCGATAACGCCCAGATAGCCGGAAGCCTGGTGCAGGTGGGCTCCATGAACGCGGGTCGGGTGGACTCCATGACCGTAGACGTCGGCGACAAGGTCCAGCAGGGCCAGGTAGTAGGGACCGTTCTGCTTCCCACTGCCGTGAGCATGACCCAGAGCGGCACGCCCCGGCTGGATTTCGTCGGCAGCGAGAACCAGCGGGCGGAGATCAAGGCCTCCATCTCGGGCGTCGTCGTCGCCCGCCAGGCCAACGTCGGGGACACGGTCGCCATGGGGCAACCGACAATCACCGTAGTGGATCCCTCCAAGCTGTGGGTTCAGGCCCAGATCGAGGAGACGAAGGTCGGGCGCGTCCAGGTGGGCCAACCGGTGGAGGTGAAGGTGGATAGCCTCGGGAAGACCCTGCAGGGCCGGGTGGTAGCCGTTAGCCGGGCCAGCGCGGGCACCTTCTCGCTACTGCCCTCCTCCAACGCCTCGGGCAACTTCACCAAGGTGACCCAACTGGTGCCGGTGAAGATCTCAATCGACTACGGCGATCAGTCTCTGGTGTTGGGCAGCTCCGTCGAGGTCAGCATCCGGGTGCTGGACTGAGCGGATGGCCAGCTTGCGCATTCCTAAGCCTCACCATCGCCTGCACGCACTTCCCTATTACTGGCAGGCGGTGATCGTCGTGATCGTCGGCTCCTTCATGGTGATGCTGGACACCACGGTGGTCAACATCGCCCTACCCCGCATCATCACCGTCTTCGGTGCCGACGTGCACTCGTCCCAGTACGTGCTGACCGGCTACATGCTGGCGCTGGCCATCATCATGCCCGCCACCGGCTACCTGACCGATACCTTCGGGACCAAGCGGATCTACCTGCTCTCCATGCTGTTCTTCACCC
>JAJZRD010000052.1 GCA_021845945.1 Chloroflexota bacterium | reverse complement strand
ATCTCGGCAAGGTGCTTGACCTGCCTCCCGCGGCCATCGACAAGCTCGCTCGACTGTCGGAGGGAGGGGAAGCGAGCTCGATTCGCACGGAGCTGGATCGTCTCCCGGAGTTCCAGGGCCAGGCCGAGGGCCCCCTTTGGGGTTACCTGATGGACCTGGCAGAGCAGATAGATGGCTTTCCACGCCACGTAGGCCAGCACGTGGGTGGGATGATCATCTCCTCCCGCCCGTTGATCGAGCTGGTGCCGGTGCAGCCGGCCGCCATGGAGGGGCGATTCGTCTGCCAGTGGGACAAGGACTCCTGCGACGACGCACGCTTCATCAAGATCGACTTCCTGGCCCTCGGCATGCTCTCACTGGTGGAGGAGTGTCTGGAGCTGATCTGGGAGAGCCGCGGTGAGAAGGTGGACCTCGGCGCCGTTTCCTACGAGGATCCTGCCGTCTACGACGCGGTCTGCCGGGGGGACACGGTTGGCATGTTTCAGATCGAGAGCCGGGCACAGATCCAGATGCTACCGCGTACCCAGCCCCGAAATCTGGACGATTTAGC
Source organism: Chloroflexota bacterium (assembly GCA_021845945.1). The sequence goes on along the minus strand of JAJZRD010000052.1, from coordinate 17,423 downwards.
GGTCCAGGTAGCCATTGTTCGCCCCGGCCCGATCGTTGCCAACGCGGTGAACCCATACGTGCGGCGTCGCGAAGCGCAGCGCCGGAACCCTGCCTATCGGCCCCATGCTGACCACCCGCTGCTCGACGATCTGCTCAGCGATACCCTGGGTGTCGTGCTTTACCAGGATCAGGTCCTGGAGGTGGCGATAGCCGTCGGGGGGTTTACCCCCGGCCAGGCCGACCAGTTTCGCCGTGCCATGAGCCGCCGTCGCTCTCACGCCGCCATGGAGAAGTTCCGCGAGAGTTTTCTCAGCGGTGCTCGTGCGAAGGGTGTGGCAGCAGAGGTCGCGCAATCGATCTTCGAGAAGCTCCTCGGATTCTCGGAGTTTGGCTTTCCGAAGAGCCATGCGTATGCTTTTGCCATCCTGGCGTACCAGTCCGCCTGGCTGCGGCACTACTACCCTACCGAGTACTACGCCGCGCTCTTCAATAACCAGCCCATGGGCTTCTACTCACCCCACGTGTTGGTCGGGGATGCCAAACGTCATGGGCTTTCGGTGATGCAGGTGTCGATCAACCGCAGCGCTGCCGGCTGCAAGCCGAGGGATGGGCACATCCTGCTGGGTCTCACGACCGTGCAGGGTATTGGCGAAGATGTGGCCGGGGCCATAGTTGCCGAGCGCGAGCCGAACGGTCCGTACCGATCGCTGAACGATTTGCTCCGACGAACCGGCCTCCCCTATACCGTGGTGGAGAAGCTGATCACCGTGGGCGCGCTCGGAGAGTTCGGCCTGAGCCGCCGCGAGCTCCTCTGGCAGCTCGGCTTGCTCGTGCCGCAGTTCCACGCCTCACAGCCAACGCCCGGCGTCGAGCGATTCCAGGCGCGGGGCCCGAGACGTGGAATCCACAGGCAGCGGCAGCTCGCCCTCGATCTGCCCATCGATCAGGACATGGTTTCCCTGAAAGAGATGAACGACTGGGATCGCATGGTGGCCGACTACAGCGTGCTCAAGCTTTCGCCCAGCTTTCATCCGCTTGGGCTGCTGCGCAATCGTCTGCCGGGGGATATCCTAACCTCGGCCGGTCTGAGGAGCCAGACGGACGGCTCCCGCGTTCGCACCGCCGGGCTGGTGGTATGCCGCCAGCGGCCTGGAACCGCCAAAGGATTCCTCTTCCTCCTGTTGGAGGATGAGACCGGCCTGACCAACGTAGTCATTCGCCCCGACCTGTACGATGCGGAGCGGAGCGTACTTCGCGGCGAGCCCTACCTGTGCTTAGAAGGCAACATCCAGATCAGTTCGGGTACCCTCAACCTCCTGGCAGTTCGGGTTACCCCCCTTGCCGAGGTGATAGGTGCCCTCCTGCCACGGCCGCTCCTCCGGCAGTCGTACCCGGGCAACCCCAACGATCCGCCCGAGGCGGACGTCGTGCTGCCTGTGGAGGCGACACCTTCATTCCCATCTTCTCCGGAACCGAGGAGGCTCGATCTGGCTACCCCTCCAAGCCACAATTTTCGTTGAGACAGACGGATTCCGGGATTCACGAGGTCGCGCCCACGGCCTTCGCCAGGGACGTGAGATCGCCGCCGGTCGAGTACATGATGCCCGCCTTCCTGGCATAACCTTCCGCGACGGGGCTGTGGCCGCGTCCGAGGATCACGGCATCGGCAGGGCGAGTTACGGCCGGACATCCTGGGGCAGGCGACTGATGACGGCCTCGTAGACCTCTCGGGCGAGGGCGAGAGCCTCCCGGGCTTCAGCAACCGGCGGCTCTTCGGGCTCTCCTGGATAACGAAATCTCCAGGCGTAGCCGGTCAAGGGCACGGCAAGCACTGGGTCATGCGGCATGCAACAGCCTCCCCTCACGCACGACAGTGGCCGGAAGCGAGGCAGCCAGATGAAGCCGGCTCTCGAAGCGCTCCTCGGTCCAGACCAGGATGTCCGCGGCCGTCCCTGTGCCTCGAAGCGCTTGATAGGCAAGCTGGCTGCGTTTGCGCTCGTCTGGCGCCGTATCGGGGACGACGACCAGCAGGTCGAAGTCGCTATCTGGCCCGTAGTCGCCGCGCGCCTTGGAACCGAAGAGGTAGATGCGCTCCGGCTGGTAGGCGTCGATCAGACGCTCGACGATGCCAGAGTGCGCTTCTCGGGCTGATCTGGCCCGCAAGCTTGGGGTGACCTGCCCTCCGTGTCAACTCAAATGAAAATGTTACCGAGAGGGCCGTTTTGGGAGTAGTTGACGGCGGTCCTCGATCCTCTTACAATGCGTAAGAACCACCCCTTACACAGGGGGAACCGTCCACCACCTTCGGAGAAGGGGAATGGTCGAAGAGGGAACCGGCAACGGAGCCAGTCGTGCAGCCACCGTTCGGGCCTTCAGGCTCGGCGGAACCGGCCTGGAGCGGGTGCTGGGCGAGCTGGAGGCCGCCGTCATGGAGGCGGCCTGGCAGCTGGGCGAGGCCTCCGTCCAGGAGGTGTGCGACGTCCTCGGCCCGGAGCACAACTACAAGACCGTCATGACCGTCATGAACCGGCTGGTGGAGAAGCGGCTGCTCGCCCGACACCGGGTCTCCAAGGCCTTCCTCTACTCGGCCCTGGAGAGCCGCCAGGCCTTCCTCGATCGGGTCTCCCGCACCGTGGTTGCCGGATTGGTGCACGACTTCGGCGCTTCGGCCATCGCCCAGTTCGTGGACGTGGTGGACGAGATGGCTCCGGAGGAGCTGGCGACGCTGGAGGAGCTGGTCCATCGCAGGGTGCAGCGGGGATGGAGAGAATGATCGCGCAGGCCAGGCCCCTCCGTCTCCCCGTCAGCTCCTTCAAGGCCGTGTTCATCCTGGGGTTGGCCCTGGGCATCCCCGGACTGGGGGCGGCCGCGGTGCTGTGCCAGTCGGTACTGATTCCCCTGGCCTCCGCCTGCCTGCAAGCCTGCGCTCGGGATCCGATGCTGATGCATCTGGCCCGGGGCGCTGCGGCCCTCGCGGTGGCGATCATCGCCAGCGGGCTGGCCGCCGGCCTGTTGGTGATGGGAAGCCAGATCCGATCCACCCGACGGCTGGTGCACCGGCTGGAGTCGCGAGCATCGACGCCCCCACGGCGGCTGGTACGGCTGGCGGCGCAGTTGGGCGTCGGGGGCCGCCTCACCTACGTCCTGGACGCGGCTCCCTACGGCTTCTGCTACGGTTTCCTGTCGCCCCGCATCTGCCTCAGCTCCGGGATGGCCCGCACCCTCACCCGGCGGGAGCTGCGGGCAGTGCTGCTCCACGAGGTCTCCCATCTGCACCACCGGGACCCCCTGAAGGTGCTGATCAGCCGGACGATGGCCGGCGCCCTCTTCCTGCTGCCGGTGGCGGCGGAGCTGCGGGACCGATACCTTCTGGACAAGGAGCTATCCGCCGACGCCGAGGTGGTGGAACGGCTGTCGCCCCGTCCCCTGGCCGGCGCGATCCTCAAGATCTGCCGCAGCGCCGCCCACCGGCCGGTGTCGGAGCTGGCGGCGGCGGCGGTGGGGCCCTTCAGCGTGGTGGGCGAGCGGATTCGGCATCTGACCGAGCCGGCGCATCGGCGAGCTCCCCTGGGGCGGTGGAAGATCGTGGCGAGCCTGGCGGCGGTGGCAGTGGTGCTGGTGACATCGGTGGGTTCCGGGTACGCCGCGGAGCGGTCGGCCCCGGCCGGGGGCAGCTGCTGCGCGGGCAGCGCCAGCTGCATTCTGCCCGGTGGTGGCCTCGGGCAGCCCCAATAGCGACCCTCACTGATTTGCTCGATAGTCTTACACAGCGTAAGAGAATAGGAGGTTTCCATGGGCAAGCACAAAGGCAGACAGGGAGACTACGGGGAGCCGGCGGGCGGCAGGGACCGGTCCGACCGGTGGGAGGACAAGCGACGGCGCTTTGCCGACGAGCGGCGGGGAGGCAGCGGCCTCAGCCCCCGCTTCTACGTCACCGTTGGCGTCGTGGCACTGGTGATCGTCTTCGTCGGGCTGATGACCTTCCGCAACAGCGGCACCACCACCCCCACCGCCGCCGCGGCGGTGCTGCAGCAGGTTCCGGCCTCCACGGCCGCTACCGAGAACGGCAAGGTCGGGATCACCGTGCAGGAGGTAACTCAGAAGAAGCTGGTGGCCTGGGACTACAAGAAGGGCAACAACACCACCCCGTTGCTGGCCTACACCACCCCCTCCGGCGTCGTGAAGGTCGCCACCCGAATGTGCGAGCCCTGCAACTCCACCAACTTCCACCTGGAGGGCAACCAGCTGGTCTGCAACGCCTGCGGTTCCCGTTGGGATCTGGAGAGCTCCAGGGGGATCTCCGGCGGCTGCCAGGCCTATCCACCCGAGGTGCTGCCCAGCAGCGTGGTGGACGGGAAGATCACCGTGGACGAGCAGAAGGTAGCCACATGGAAGCCCAGGGTCTAGCCATGCGACTGAGCACCATATCCCTGAACAACCTGCGGCGACGGCGAGGCAAGGCGCTGCTGCTGGTGTTGGGGCTGGCCGTGGGGGTCGCCACGGTGGTCAGCATGCTGGCCATCACCACGGCCCTGCGCGCCGACACGGAGCGGAAGATCGACCAGTACGGCGCCAACATCCTGATGGTGCCCCGATCCGACGACCTCTCCCTCTCCTACGGGGGGGTGGCCGTGGGGGTCAGCACCGCGGTCCAGGAGTTGAGCGCCGCCGACGTCGCCTCCATACGAACCATCAAGAACGCGGAGAACATCAGCACCGTCGCCCCGAAGCTGCTGGGGGCAGCGGAGGTGGGGGGAACCCGGGTCCTTCTGGTGGGGGTCGATTTCCCCGAGGAGCTGAGGCTGAAGCGGTGGTGGACTTACGAGGGCCAGAAGCCCGAGGGACCCGACCATCTGATCCTGGGCCAGGAGGCGGCCCAGCGGCTGAAGGTGGGGCCGGGGAGCCCGCTGCAGATCCTGGGTCGCCCTTTCACCGTGGCCGCCGTGCTGAACCCCATCGGCAACCAGGAGGACGGGCTGATCTACGCCGACCTGGGCGTCGTCCAGGATCTGTTTGGCAAGCCCGGCAAGGTTAGCCTGGTGGAGGTGAGCGCCCTCTGCTCCACCTGCCCCATCGAGCAGATCGTGGAGCAGATCGGGGAGAAGCTGCCCCAGGCGAAGGTGACGGCCCTGGCCCAGGTGATGAAGTCCCGAGAGCAGACGGTGGAGCAGCTGGGCAACTTCTCCCTGGCCGTATCGGCCGTGGTGCTGCTGGTCGGGGGGCTGGTGGTGCTGACCACCATGATGTCCAGCGTCAACGAGCGAACCCGAGAGATCGGCATCTTCCGGGCGGTGGGCTTCCGCAAGAGCCACGTGGTGCGGATCATCCTGATGGAGGCGCTGCTGCTCAGCCTGATGAGCGGACTGGTGGGCTGGACCGTGGGAACCCTCGGCAGCTCCATCATAGCCCAGCGGGTGGCGCAGCTGGAGGCACCCGTGTCGTGGGATCCGCTGCTGGCCGGGTGGGCCCTGGGGCTGGCGCTGCTGGTGGGGCTGCTGGGCAGCCTCTACCCGGCCCTGCGGGCCTCGGCCCTCGATCCGGCGGAAGCGCTGCGAAGCATTTAGCAATCAGCTATCAGCTGTCAGCCATCCCGGACGAACTGAAGGCTGATGGCTGATAGCTCCAGGAGGAACAGATTGGCTCTAATCGACTTGCGGCAGGTGAGCAAGAGCTACACCAGCGGTGGGCTGCCGGTGGCGGCGCTGAAGGCGGTGGACCTGCAGGTAGGAGAGGGGGAGATGGTGGCCATCATGGGCCCCTCCGGGAGCGGGAAGAGCACGATGCTCACCGTCCTGGGGGCCATGAACCCGCCCACCTCCGGCGTGGTCATGATGGACGACATCGACGTCTACGCCCTCTCCTCGGAGCGGCGTGCGGACTTCCGCCACGAGTATCTGGGGTTCGTCTTCCAGCAGCAGCACCTGGTGCCCTACCTGACCGCCCTGGAAAACGTGATGCTGCCCATGGCCATCAGCCGATGCCCTCACCGGGAGCAGGCGGAGATGGCCCAGGCGGCCCTGGAACGGGTGGGATTGGGCGACAAGGACCACCGGCTGCCCAGCCAGCTCTCCGGCGGTGAGCAGGAGAGGGTCGCCATCGCCCGGGCCATCGTCAACCAGCCGCCCGTCATCCTGGCCGACGAGCCGACGGGCTGCCTGGACACCCAGACGGGGGCCGAGGTGATGGAGCTGTTGAGGACCCTGAACCGCGAGGGGCTAACGGTGCTGGTGGTGACCCACAACCCCGAGAACACCCGCTACGTGCAGCGGACCGTCCGGCTCAAGGACGGCCGGATCGACGGCGACCAGCCGAACCACCAGGACGAGCCCGAGGGGCTTCAGCAGCCGGCGAAGGCAGGAACAGGGCGTTCGTAAGGCCACGGATTTGGCGGGCCGCATCCACCAGGGCTCGGAACACCGCCTCCATCTCCGGCGCCTCGCCGGGACGCTCGGGGTGGCACTGCACCCCCACCAGGAACCGCCCGTCCGCGCTCTCCAGCCCCTCCTGGAGCGCTCCGCCCCCTCGGGGCGATGGTGGGTGAGGGCCTCGGGCCTCTCCGTGGGGATGTCCTGGAGCAGCGTGCCCCCGAGATAGACGTTGAGGAACTGGAACCCCCGACAGATGCCGAGCACCGGCAGCCCCTGCTCCAGGGCGAAGCGCAAGGCCTCGGTCTCCCGCCGGTCCCGCACGGGGTCGGGCGGCTGGCACTCCGCCCTCTTCTCCACGCCGTAGAGATCCGGATCCACGTCCACGCCGCCCGTCAGCATGAGGCCATCGACGTCTCGAAGCTCGGCCTCCCAGCAATCCGACTCACTGGGCAGAGGAACCGGCTCACTCCCGGCCCTCCTCACGGCCTCCAGGTAGTTGTCGCTGACCCTCTCCCCGGGGGTAACCCAGGTCACTCCGATGCGGGGCGCCCTGGGGTCGCCGCTCTCCGATGCCATCTATCGCCCCTGCCCTTTCCAGCGGGGCACAAGACCCCAGCACTAGCTGTTGCCTGGCCCTCGCCCTCACCCCGACCCTCTCCCAGAGGGAGAGGGAGATCGCCATCACCCCTCCCGCTCCACCAGCCAGAGGGCGATGGACAGCGCGGCCCCACTGAAGACACTCAGCACCGCCACGTCCAGAGCGAGGGGATAGTTGTAGTAGTTCAGCAGCACCCCCCGGACGGCGTGGACCCCGTAGGAGAGGGGGTTCGCCACCAACAGGGCGCTCAACCATACCGGCAGGTCGTTGGTGGGGAACATCGCCCCCGAGAGCAGGAACATCGGCATCACCACCATGTTCTGGATGCTGCCGAAGCCCTCGAAGTCGGTCATCCGCACGGCGATCACCAGGCCCAGGGAGGTCATGGCTATGGAGGTGAGGAACATCAGCGCCACCCCGGCCACCACCGAGGTGACGGTCAGGGGAACGCCGGCCAGGGGCGCAAAGGCCAGGACGATTATCCCCTGGAGGGTGGCGGTGGAGGCCCCGCCCAGCGCCTTGCCCAGCAGGAGGGAGGAGCGGGGGATGGGGGCCACCATCACCTCCTTGAGGAAACCGAACTCTCGGTCCCAGATGACCGATATGGCCGACTGGAGGGAGGCGAAGATCAGCGCCATGGCGATGACGCCGGGGAAGATGAACTGGGTGTAGTTCATGCCGGACACCGGCACGAAGGACTGGCGCAGCCCGAGGCCCAGGGCGAAGAGCCAGACCACCGACCGGACGATGGAACCGTACAGCCGGGTGGGTTGCCGGCGGAAGCGCACCAGGTCGCGCTGCCAGATCATCCATACGGCCTCCGGGTCGAACATCCCCAGGGCAGCCGCGACCACCCCCTGGGGACCCCTGCCCCTTCGGGTTTCCACGGAAACGCTCATCGCTTTATCCTCCCTCGTTCCCGCAGCCGCGACTTCAGCCGGTCGGCGCTCCCTGCCTCCTCGTCCCGGATCGCCTTGCCCGTGAGGCGGAGAAAGACGTCGTCCAGCCCCGGGCTGCGCACCGAGACCGTTCGCACCGGCACACCGAGGCTGCTAACCAACCGGGGTACGAAAGACTCCCCGTTCTCCACCTCGAAGGTGAGGTGGCCGTCCCGCTGGAGGATCTCCTCGACCCCCAGCCGGGTCGAGATCTCCTGGCGGGCGCGCTCGTCGTCGGCCGTGGAGAGGGTGACCACGTCGCCACCCACCATTCGCTTCAGGGCCGCCGGGGTGTCCAGGGCGATGATGCGGCCGTAGTCGATGATGGCGATGCGGTCGGCGTTCTCCGCCTCGTCCATATAGTGGGTGGTGAGGAAGATGGTGATGTTGTGCTTCCGCCGCATCTCCCGCAGGTACTCCCAGACGTAGTGGCGGGTCTGGGGATCCAGCCCGACGGTGGGCTCGTCCAGGAAGAGCACCCGGGGCAGGTGGAGCAGGGCCCTGGCGATCTCCAGCCGCCGCTTCATGCCGCCCGAGAAGGTGCGCACTACGTCGGACCGGCGATCCGCCAGGTCCACCAACTCGAGCATCCGCTGAATCCGCTCCTCCCGCTGGCCGCGGGGGACGTGGTAGATCATGGCGTGGTAGCGGAGGTTCTGATCCGCCGTGAGGTACTCATCCAGGGTGTTGTCCTGGAAAACGATCCCGATGCCGGCTCGGACGGCGGCGGCCTCGGCGACCACGTCGTGGCCGACGATGAGGGCGCGGCCGGCGGTGGGTTTCAGGAGGGTGCACAGCATCTTGATGGTGGTGGTCTTGCCGGCCCCGTTGGGGCCCAGGAAGCCGAAGATCTCGCCGGGGCGCACCTCGAAGGAGACGCCGTCCACGGCGGCGATCTCGCCGAAGCTCTTCTTCAGCCCCTCGACCCGGATGACCGGTCTCTCCACGAAGCCCTGGTCAGAAAGGATCGCCATGTTTCACTTCCCGTTGTCGCTGGCAGGGGACTCCAGCGCCTCGCGCAGGCTCTGCAGCTCGTCCGCCAGGCGGCCCTCCAGGATCCGCATCTGCTCCAGGCGGGCTCGCACCTGGTCGAGCTGCTCCTGGGCGATGGCGAGCGCCTTCTCCAGGTCGGCCCGGCGGCTCTCGGGGTTCGACTCCCTTTGAGCAGCCCGCAACAGCGCCGCCCGGGACTCCTCGGCCTCCAGCATCCGCTTGATCTCCTTGAGGGAGAGCCCCAGCAGCTCCCGCAGCTCCAGGATCCGATCGATCCGGAGCAGATCCTCTTCCGTGTACAGCCTCATGCCGCCTTCCAGCTTGACGCTGGGTACCAGCAGCCCTATCTCCTCGTAGTAGTGAAGGGCCCGATGGGTGAGTCCGGTGCGCCCCACCACGTCGCCGATCTGCAGCAGGCTCGACATCCGCCACCTCCGCTCCGAGTGTCCGGCGCCAGCATAGCTACTTCTTACGTAAGAGTCAACAGCTCACGTAAACGTAAGGTGCTCGTTCGCGGGCCAGCAGACATAGAACGGCACAGTTGTTGCCTCCCTGCCGCCCGAGCCAAGAGGCTCATCGTGGCGGCCATCTACGCCGTCGTAAGTCTCGCGCCGCCCATGTCTTCGGTGATCGCCTCCCCGGTGATAGCGGGGGTGTTTCTGGTGCTGGGGCTTATCTTCGCGGCTATCGGCTGGTTCGTGCTGCGGATCCGGCCGCTGGAGCGCACTCAGGAGACCGTGAGGGCCGCCCGAAAAGTAGCCTCTCGACCGAACTCAGTAGCCGCGGGTCGCCCCTGACCCGCGGAGTCGGCGGACGTGCCTCGGTAGCCGCGGTTTTCAACCTCTTCCCGACTGTAGTACCCTATGCTCCTCACCGGCGACGTAGGCCTATTCCACCAACCAGCTGCAGGACAACCTGCAAGGCTATTCTCATGGAATGGGGTGATACAGACTCATGCCCTACGGATTCAACGGCAAGCTTCTGCGGGTAAACCTGTCGAGCCGCACCATCCTTGTCGAGGAGCCCGACGAAAGCTTCTACCGGAGCTACTTCGGCGGCACCAACTTCATCGCCTACTACCTCATGAAGGAACTCAAGCCCGGCGTCGATCCCCTGGGACCGGAGAACAGGCTCATCTTCGCCACGGGCCCCGTTACCGGCGCCCCCCTCGCCGGTAGCGGGCGCAACGGTGTCGGCGCCAAGTCGCCCCTGACCGGAGGATTCGGCGATTCCCAGGGGGGAGGCTACTTCGGGGCAGAGCTGAAGCACGCCGGCTTCGACGCCATCATCGTGGAGGGCCAGTCAGAGAAGCCGGTTTACCTGCTGATAGTGGACGGCAGGGCGGAGATCAAGGACGCCAGCTCCCTCTGGGGCAAGACGACGGCCGACACCGAGGCCGCCATTCGACGGGAGGTGGGCGAGGACAACCTGCGTTTTGCCACCATCGGTCCGGGCGGTGAAAGACTCGTCCGGTACGCCGCCATCCTGAACGACGTGACCCACGCCGCGGGTCGCACCGGCATGGGAGCCGTGATGGGCTCCAAGAAGCTGAAGGCTATCGCGGTGCGGGGCAAGGGCGGACCGGCCATGGCCGACCCGGACAAGATCCGGGAGCTGAGCAGGTGGATGGTGGCCAACTGGAACAAGTACGCCTTCGCCCTGAACGACCTCGGTACCGCCAACGGCGTCATGGGACTGGACGCTTCGGGGGGTTTGCCGACGCGCAACTTCCGCGAGGGCTCCTTCGAGAGGGCGGAGAAGATCAGCGGCGAGGCCATGAAGAACACCATCCTGGTCGGCCGCGGGAGCTGCTACGCCTGCCCCGTGCACTGCAAGCGAGAGGTCAAGGTCGGCGAGCCCTGGAACGTGGAGCCGCTGTGGGGCGGCCCCGAGTACGAGACCATAGGCGCCCTGGGCTCATGCTGCGGGATCGGCGACCTGGGAGCCGTGGCGAAGGCCAGCGCCCTCTGCAACGCCTACGGCATCGATACCATCTCCACCGGTGCCAGCATCGCCTTCGCGATGGAGTGTTTCGAGAACGGCCTGCTCACTGAGAAGGACACCGACGGGCTGAGGCTGACCTTCGGCAACGCCGAGGCGATGGTGCAGATGGTCGAGATGATCGTCCAGCGTCGGGGGCTGGGCGACTTGCTGGCGGAGGGGGTGCAGCGCGCGGCCGCCCAGATAGGTGGCCGGGCGAAGGACTACGCGATGCACGTCAAGGGGCAGGAGCTGCCCATGCACGAGCCCCGCTTCAAGAAAGGTCTCGGCTTGGGCTACGCCCTGTCGGCAACCGGTGCCGACCACGTGCACAACATCCACGACCCGATGTACGTCGGCCCTGGGGCCAGCCTGGAGCGAATCAAGTCGATGGGCATCCTGGAGCCGGTGCCCATGGAAGACTTCGGGGAGAACAAGCTCCGGGTCTTCTACTACGATGGCGTCTGGCGCTACCTGGTCAACAGCTTCGTCACCTGCGTCCTGATCCCCTGGAGCCCGGCCCAGATGACCGAGATGATCAACGCCATCACCGGCTGGAACACCACCTTCTTCGAGATCCACAAGGTTGGCGAGCGGTCGATAACCCTGCCCCGACTGTTCAACCTCCGGGAGGGGTTCACCAGCGCCGACGACGTCATGCCCAAGCGACTGCACACGGCCTTCGAGAGCGGACCGCTCGCGGGCAAGGCGGTGGACGAGGAGACCCACCGCAAGGCGATGGTGGAACTGTACAAGCTGTTCGGTTGGACGGCCGAGGGGGTGCCCACCCCGACCAAGCTGGCGGAGCTGAACCTCAGCTGGGCGGCCAGCTAGCCACCCAGCGCGCTCTTTCTTCGCCGGGTCTCCCTTTCACACCACCGCGTAGGCCCTTAACGGCACCGCCGCCCCTCCCTGGATAGCCAGGGGGGCGGCGTGGAGCCGAAAGCCGCCCGGCGGGAGCGCCGCCAGGTTGGTCAGATCCTCCACCACCAGGACGCCCCCGGCCAACAGCGTCGAGTGGGCCGGCCGGGATAGGTCCGCCGTATCGTCCACGTTCCAGAAGTCCACCCCCGCCAGGGCGGCGCCCCGGGCGACCAGGGCCCGGCACAGCTCCGTGGAGAGGTAGGCGGCCGGCTCCCAGTAGGCGGCGGTCCCCCACTGCTCCGACCAGTCGGTGCGGAAGAGGACGGCCTTATCCCGCACCCTCAGCCCCTCCAGCAGCTGCGGCCCCAGGGCCCGGCCGGTGGCTCGCCGAGCGTCGACCACCACCCCCGGCAGATCGGCCACCTTCTCCAGCGGGATCTGCGAGAGGTCGATCCCCTCCTGGTAGCGGTGGAAAGGGCTGTCCATGTAGGTGCCGAGGCTCCCCACCAGGTCGTAGCGGCTGACGTAGAACTCGGCCTGCCCCTGGTAGTGGGGTCGCGACTGCTCGTGGGTCAGGTGGGCGCCGATGCTGGGCTCCGGGAAGCCCGGGTAGCTGGGCATCCTGTTGTGGAGCGGGTGGCTGAGGTCGATCAAGCGCGGCATGGTGCCCTCCTCTACAGCCACCCCACCGTCTCGGTCGCCAGGGCCACGACGGCTCGCTTCAGCAGCCGCTGGCCGTGGACAACGTCGTTGAGGTCCACCACCTCCACCGGCGAGTGGGCGTAGCGCCTGGGAATGTTCACGATCCCAGTGGGGATGCCCTCCCCCACCATGTGGAGGGTGATGGCGTCGCTGCCCGAGCCGGGGAAGAGGGCCGGCTGGTGGGGGATCCCCTCCTCCCGGGCCAGCCGGAGCAGCAGATCCTTCATGGCCGGCGGCATGATGTACCCATTGGGGAAGCCACCGCTCATCAGGGCGATCACCGGCCCCGCCCCGATCCTGATGGCGAGCTCTCGCCCCAGGTCGGTATCCGGAGTGTCGCCCGAGGGGACCGTATCCACCACCAGGGCGGCGTCGGGGTTCAGCCTGCGCCCCACCAACTGTATCCCCCGCCAGCCCACCTCCTCCTGGGAGTTGACGACCCCGTGGAGGGTGCCGGGCAGATCCGTCTCCCGGAGCTCCTCGAAGAGCTGCAGCACCATGGCGCAGCCGACCCGGTTGTCGATCGCCTTGCCGCACAGCAGATCGGGGTTGGAGAAGGAGTGGATCTCCCCGACGTAGGCGATGGGATCGCCCACCTGGATACCCAGGGCAGCCACCTCCTCCGGGCTGGAGGCCCCGACGTCGACGTACATCTCCGCGGCCTTGGGCATCTCGGCTCCGCCCTTTTGGAGGTGGCCGGCCTTGGCCCCGATGACGCCGAACACCCCGTTGACCGATACCTTGCGGCCAAGCAGCAGCAGCTCCTGGATGCCGCCCAACTTCTCGAAGCGCAGGAAGCCCCTGGGGTCTACGCTCTTCACCATGGCCCCGATCTCGTCGGAGTGGGCGGCGACCATCACCGTGGGGGAGCCTCGGCTTCCCGGTTTGGTGGCGATCAGGTTGCCGAAGCGATCGACCTCGGTGGCTACCCCGATCTCCTCGAAGGCCCCCCTCATGTAGGCCACCACCTTCTGCTCGAATCCGGCCACACCATCGATGGCCGTCAACTCGCGGATCCGTTGGGCGAGGGCAGTCTTCACGGGCCTCTCCTTTCCTGGAACGGCGGCATTCAACCGTGATTGTGCACGCGGATTGCGTAGAGACGAGTGCGGGGTCTCGGGGCCCTGGCAGGGGCGAGAAGAGAACCGCCCCTGCCAGGGCTCCCGAGCGGGGGACATCTAACGAGAGGGCTAAGCGGCCCTTCTCATCTGACCGGGGCCGGGGCCCTTGCGGGCGGCCTCAACCAGCCTGCTGCCAGGGGTGAAGGTCGGGCGCCGGCTGCCAGGGATCTGCATCTCCTGGCCCGTGCGCGGATGGCGGCCCTTGCGGGGGGCTCGCTGAACGACCCTGAAGGTGCCGAAGCCGGTGATACGCACCTCCTCGCCCTTCTCCATGGCCTGAGTCACCGTTTCGATGAAGGAGTTGACCACCTTCTCAGCCTGCTTGTTCGGAATGCCGGAATGCTGCGCTACGCGAGTGATCAGGTCCTGCTTGCCGACGGTTCCCTTGCCCATGGGCTCGCCGCCCATGGATTCCCTGCGCATTGCCATGTGATTGCTCCTTTCCCGAGTCAACAGGGACGGCCGATCCGTCGCCTGGGGGTAAGGAAGTAGCACGTGGCGTGCCGAGAATATCGCCTGGCTGTACGGCTCCGGGAAACCGCCCCGCACTGAAGCCAAATCCCGCGGACTTGGCCCGGGAGTAGGTCAGCGGCGCCGGCGGAAGAGATCGAGGAAGCGATCTTCGTACTCTTTGAAGACGCCCCAGCGGTCCAGCTCGGCCTTGAGCTCCGTAGGGTTGACCTGGCCCCGGGCCACCCCCGCGAACATCTTCTCGATGTGGGCTCGGGCGGCCCGGGGCAACCCGCCTTCCATGCCCAGCAGCCCGCTGTGGGCCAACTCCGCCACGTTCTGGCCCAGGGAGGAGATGGTCAACTCGTAGATGAACTTCATCAGGGACACATCCCAGAGGTGATCCACCCCCTGAACGACCGCCGCCATCCGCTCACCCTGTTGCTCGAGATCGTCCGCCAGCCGTTGCGCTACGGCCGGGAGCGGGTCGGAGACGACGCTGGTGTCCTCCAGGTCGTTTCGGTAGGAATACATCAATCCCGGCGAGTTGGCACCTTGGCTTTCCGCCAGGTGCTGGGCAAACTCCTCGCCGTGCTCGAAGCCGCGGAACAGATTCAGGAGATAGAAGGGAGTGACGATCTGGGGTCGCTCCGCGGTGACGTGCCCGTGGCGCACCACGGTCTCCTGGGTCTCTCCGAGCAGCTCCCCATAGACCGGCTCCGTGACCAGATAGTAGGAGATGGCGGTGGTGCCGAAGGTGGCCAGCGCCTGGCGGGGGGCGCGGAGCACCTGGGTACGCTCGGCGACCTGGCGGATGGTTTCGGGATCGAGGGGCATGGCTTCACCTGAAAAGCGGAAATCGACTCTCTACGCCAGCGAATGATAGTCCGGCGCCCGCCCGGCCGCAAGACCGGTCCATCGGTGTCGGGAGCCATTACCTGGTCTTTGTCTTGCACTTTCTAGATCGGCGGTGGGTTTGGGGGCAGCCGACAGACATCGGCTGAGGGCCGATAGCCAGAATTCTTCTAGAAAGTGGATTGTTGGAGGGCCGCCGAATTTGGTAGACTGTAGGCCGTCTCCGCGAGAATCCACCCCTGCGCATCCCAGGGAGCGCATCTTGAGAGTCTACTACCGTCCTGGTGCGACCTCTCTCGAGCGGCTGGAGGCGCTCATCGCCTTCTACCTCTGCTCCAAGCCGGAGATTCCCGAGCGGGTGGCGGATCTCCTGGCCTGGGCCACCGGCAGCGGGCCGGCGCGCGAGAGCCTCATCCGGGAAGCGTTCTCCGGCGAATCCATTCCCGACCCCGCCGAAGCCCTGGGGATGGCCCGCGCCGTGCTCCTCCTGTGCGGGGTTGCGCCGGAGCGCGGCCGGCAGCTCACCGGGCAGCCCAGGGAGGATTTCGTTCGCCTGATCGGCGGGGAGTTCCACCACCAGGATCTGGCCTCCCCCGAGGCCTACGCCGCGCCGAGCCTGCTGGAAGCCTACTGCCACATGGGAGCCGGTTTCGCCCGAGGAGTGGACAGGGTCTTCCACGCGGTCACGGGGCAGCCCCTGGCCGAGCACCTCCGCAGGGCACTGGCCCTGCTGCAGCCCACCCTCGCCTCCGAGGCCTCCTCGGGCTAGCAGGGCACGCGGACCCGTGGGAGCCGGCTCCCACGGGGAAGGTCAGCGGGATTCCCGGGAAGGGGGGGCCTTGCTGTTCTGGCGGGCTCGAGCGACCTTCGCCTTGAGGGCGGCCAACTCCTCGGGGGGCAGACTGGTGAGGGCCTGGGCCAGACCGCGGGCGATGGCGTAATCCAGGGCAACGTTATCGGAGTAGGAGCGGGCCACGTCGGGGTCCCGGGTCACGGGGACGAAGCCCTTGGAGCGGGAGCGCCGTCGCTTCTCCTTGGCGGGCGCCGCCGGCGGACCGGCTTCCGGTTCCGGGTCCATATCCAGAGGCAGCGGTAGCTGAGCCCCCTGGAGCCCGGCCACCTCGGGGCTCGCCCTCTCCGCCGCCCCTCCCCGGGAGGAAGCAGGCCTACTATCAATAAGGGCCGGTGGAGATTCCACCGGCCCGGCGGATGGCTGGGCAGAAGCAGCCTGGTCGGGAAGTAGGCTTCTCTGTTTCGCTTTCCCCGCTGCCTGAGGCATCGCCCTATCTTTCCAGCAACCACAGCAGCATGATGCTATAGTCGCCCCGCAGCTCAACAAGATCATACCATACTTTGTCAAGTAGCCGTATTCAGCACGTTAACCCTGTGTAATTTGTCGGCAACCGCGACCGTTTCTTGATAGTCTCCTATGCCATCCTGCACCCTGACTAGCAGCCGCAGGACCGGCCGGCCCTGACGAGCCGTCAACTCCCCTTGACACCGTGGCCCCGCCTCTATAGCATGGTGGATATAACATTATGCCGTTATATCCTGCTTCGCCTGCCGTTTGCACCCCTGGCAGACCTTGCACGGCGAAGCTTCCGGAGATCAAGTAGAAGGAGGTTCGCTCACCATGCTGGTTCCCATGGGCGAGCTGCTGCAGGACGGCCTGCAGCGCAGCTACGCGGTAGGCGCCTTCGACATCTGCAACCTGGAGATGGCCGAGTCGGTGCTGGCGGCGGCCGCAGAGAACAACTCCCCGGTCATAGTGGCCATCGCCGAAGGCTTCTTCCCTCAGAACCGCTTCGAGACCCTGATGAACTGTCTGAAGGAGCAAGCCACCCCCCTGAAGATCCCGGTGGCCCTCATCCTGGACCACGGCCGCTCCTACGAGTCCTGCATCCGCGCCCTGCGCGCCGGAGCGACCGCGGTCATGTTCGACGGCTCTGCCCTGCCCTACGAGCAG
Organism: Chloroflexota bacterium; assembly: GCA_021845945.1. The sequence goes on along the minus strand of JAJZRD010000052.1, from coordinate 607 downwards.
AACGTGGCGATCAGCCGGGACGTGGTGAAGGCGGCCCACGCCGTGGGGGTGACTGCCGAGGCCGAGATCGGCCACGTGGGCCAGGGGGCGGAGTACGAGAAGACCGAGGATCAACTCACGAGGCCCGACGAGGCGCTGCGCTTCGTCCAGGAGACGGGCGTCGACGCCCTGGCGGTGGCTGTGGGCACGGCTCACGGCAAGTACAGGGGGGAACCGAAGATCCACTACGACCTGCTCGCCACCATCTCCGACACCGTCAAGCTGCCCCTGGTGCTTCACGGCGGCTCCTCCACGGGGGACGAACGGCTGCAGAAGTCCATAGCCTACGGCGTCGCAAAGATCAACATCTACACCGACATGGCCGACGAGGCGAAGAAGCGGATCAAGAGGATCCTGGACGAGAAGTACGACAAGATCCGGATGAACGACCTGATCATGGAGACACGGGCGGCCTTCAAGGAGGTCTCCGGCCACTACATGCAGCTCTTCGGCTCGGCCGGCAAGGCGTAGCCCTAATGTATAGGGTGGGGCGCTCTGCCCCACCGCCCCTGCGGATAGTAGACTGGGCGGCAGGGCACAGTGCCCTGCCCTACGTTTGATGGGCACC
>JAJZRD010000322.1 GCA_021845945.1 Chloroflexota bacterium | reverse complement strand
GTAGATGAACAGGTGGGAGACCCGGTCGCTCTCCCCCATGAAGATCTCGCCGCTGGGGCCCGTGGCCATGGACTCGAACTCGTAACCCGCCCAGAACTTCGGCACGCCCCCCACGCGGGGGATCCCCAGCTCCCTCATCTCCCCGCTGGCGGGCGTGTAGACGAACAGCCGGCCGACGTTGTCCTGCTCTCCGGCGAAGCCGTAGACCCGACCGTCCGGCGCCACGACCAGGGCCCGTATCCGCGACTGCCGGATCGGCTTGCCCAGGTTGACGATCCGCTCGCGGTAGGGATCGAAGCGGAAGAGGTACCCGTCGGCGATGGTTCCGCCATAGATGGTGCCGTCCGGGGCCACGGCGACGCTGTCCAGGCCGTTCAGGTACTCCCGACCCCTCACGGCGGGGAGACGCAGGTCGGTGAGCTCGATCCGGTCGAACTCGGGCCGGTAGCGGAAGAGAGTACCGTAGTCGCCGGAGCCGTAGACGTGGCCGTTGCCGGCGCGGATCAGGGTTCGGGAGAGGTTCCTCTGGCTGACCTGCTCCATTATCCGGGCGCAGCCATCCCTCAGCGAGTAGACGAAGAAGCGGGCACCGGGGTAGGTGAGGCCGTAGAGGAGCTCCCCCTCCGCGTCGCCGGCCAGGGCGTAGATTCCCTCCCCCTCCACCGGGATCCCCAGATCCTCGACCTGAGGCCCCGCCTCCGGATCGAAGGGGAACATCGGCACCCCGTGGGGATCGAAGGGCTGAGGCGCCTCCGCCGAGAATCGGTGGCGGTAGAGATGCCCGCCCCGGTAGCCCTCGAGGTGGTCGCTCATGGTGCCGGCGTAGAGGGCGTCCTCCAGGGCCACCAGGGAGCGGCAGACCCGCTCCTCTTCGCCGAGGATGCCGAGGTCCAGCGGCCGCGCCAGCGCGCCGCCCGCGGCGGCCGAGGGGTTGTAGACGAAGAGGTGAGCCTTCTCGCCGGAGGTCCCGCCGTACAGCCGCCCGTTGGGGCCCATGACCAGGGCAGTTATCGCCGATTCCCCGTCGGGGATCAGGGACGTCTGGCCTCGCCAGCCCAGCTCTCGCAGGGTGAGGGCGCCCTCGGAGACGAAGGCGTTGGGCTCCGCGATCATCAACTGCTGGGCCAGATCCTCCCGCTCCGTGGGTGTGGGCTGGATCGGTTCCGGGGGAAGCAGCCCCTCCAGCCAGGGCTCGTAAGGCTTCTGGATCACCATCTCACTCACCTCCTTCAGAAGAAGGTGCCGATGGGACGAGGAGAGGCTCAGGGACGCCCCCGTGAACATGCCAGAGGGCATGTTCACGCCCGCCAGCAGGTATGGGACTGCCGGCGGCCGTCGTCTTCTGTAGAGGCGACTGGACAGTTGCCCCTACACCCGATGGCGTGAAGATCACGAAGCGCAGCGGGGGCTCCGCCACCCGAGGGGCGAAGTAAAGGTGGCCGTCCAGGCCGGTGGTCGCGTCCTGGCAGTCGAGGATGGGGGGCAGCCCGTCGGCCTCCATCGGGCCGTGGTCGACGGCCTCCCGGGTCTCGGGATCGAAGGATACGATGTGGCTGGCCGGCTCCGGCCCGACGTAGTAGGTCCGATTCCCCAGGGCGCAGTATACCTTTCCGTCCAGCCCCACGGTGATCGCCTTGGGGGCCGGCAGCCAGCTATAGCCGTCGGGCCGGTCCTCGCCGGACAGGAGGCCGAAGTCCGTTATCCTGCCGAAGGGGCCCACCGAGGGATCGTACTCGAACAGCCTAGCCGACTTGGCCCCCATGCCGTACATCCGCACCCCGTCGAGCCCCAGCGCCATCCGGCGGATGATGTTCCCCGCCCCGTCCCGCCAGGGGGCATCGGGGATCTGCACCGGCAGCCGCTCCATCCGTACCCGCTCGGGGTCGTAGCGCAGGATGTATCCGTAGTCGTCGGCGGTGTAGACGTAGCCCATGCTGCAGCAGAGGCCGAAGGAGCGCTCGAAGCTGATCCTGCCCAGGTCGATCACCTCGCCGGTGGCCACCCGGTAGACCAGGAAGTGGGAGCGGGGGTAGGAGATCATGTACAGCTCGTCCCGGGCCGGATCGGCGGTCATCACCTGCATCCCCTCCCGCTCCATCACGATCCCCAGGTCTCGCACCTCGCCCGTGGAGGGGTCGTGCATCACCAGGTGGCTGCCGGTGTATCCGCGGCGGGTATCGTCGTAGATCTCCCAGACACGATGGCATCGGTCCCCTATCGGCGGGGCCGTGAGGTGGCTGGCGGCGTACACCCTGCCGCCGCCACCGATGCAGAGGGTCAGGTGGATCTTGCAGTGGGGCGGGCGGACCGGATCCCGTGCCTCGGGGAACAGCTCCGCGAAGTCGACGATGCGGGTCACCGTGTCGGTGTCGGGGTCGTAGCGGTAGATCAGGGCGTGCAGACCAGGATGGGACTCGTTGCTTACCCCCAGGTAGATGCGACCGTCCACGCCTGTGGCTGCGCCGTACACCACGTCGTGCTGGGGCAATCCCGGGATGACCTTGAACCTCATCTCCACTCCCTTCGGTTGGATACTGTAGGGCGGGGTCTTGTACCCCGCCGCCCGGCGCCGGGCGTGCGGCCAGCGGCGGGGGATGAACTCCCGCCCTACACCACGGCCTTGGCGTCACCCAGTTAGAGCCGATGGCAAAGAGACGCTCGAGGCTCTGCGACCCTTCCTCTTTAGTCGAAGTCTGTAGGAGTACCGATCCGCCCTGTAGTAGCCCCGGCAAAACTCCATAGGGCGGCCATCCGGTGTATAAGTGGTTCGCTCAACCACCAATACCGGCGTACCCTTCTTGATGCCCAGGTGGCGTGCTGTAGACTCGCTGGGAACGGCACAGCCGATAGTCTCGTCGGCCCAATCGATCTCTATCCCGAACTTGTCCTCCAGCAGCGGCCAGAGTCCCCCCTCCAGGTCCTCCTTGAGCAGCCTCTCCCCCACCTGGACCGGGTAGTAGGTGACCTCCAGGGCCATTGGCTCGCCGTTAGCCAGCCGGACGCGCAGGATCTCGAAAACCTGGTCGCCGGTCTGTATCTGGAGGGCGGACGCGATCTTGCCGTCCGACTCGACCAGCTCTGCCGAGATCAGCTTTGCGCCGGGAGCGAGCCCCCTGGCCGCCATCTCCTCCGCGAAGCCCGTGAGGGTGGACAGCTCCTGCTCGATCTTCTGAGAGCGAACGTAAGTGCCTCGGCCGTGCTGGCGATAGAGAAACCCCTCGGACGTCAGGTCAC
>JAJZRD010000051.1 GCA_021845945.1 Chloroflexota bacterium | reverse complement strand
GCTGAAGCAGCCGCCCGGCGGCTCCCCAGGGTGGCGGTGGGGATGGGCGACCCGGCGGGCGTCGGCCCGGAGATAGTGGTGAAAGCGCTATCCGACCCGGCGGTCTATCAGGCCTGCGTGCCAGTGGTGATCGGGGACGCAAGGGTGCTGGCCCAGGCCCCGGGTTGGCGGGGTGGGGAGCCTCGCATCGTGCGGATTGCCGAGGTGGAGGAGGCCAGGCCGGAACCGGGTGTGGTGTACCTGCTGGACCTGGCCAACGTACCGAGCTCGGTGAAGCCGGCCGAGGTCAGCGCCGAGGGGGGACGAGCCTCGGTGGAGTACCTGACCCGAGGGGTGGAGCTGGCGATGGCCGGACGGGTGGAGGCTGTGGTGTCGGCCCCGTTCAACAAGGAGGCCATGAAGAAGGGCGGCTTCCACTACCTGGACGAGTACGAGTATCTCTCGGATCTTTGCCGCGTCGACCAGTACACGGTGCTGATGGTGAGCCCCGGCTTCACCCTCGCCTCGGTGACCCTCCACGTGCCTATGCGGGAGATGGCTCAGCTTATCACCAAGGATCGGGTCCTCATGACCCTCCGCTACAGCGATGGGGCGGTCAAGGCTGCGGGGATCGCGCGGCCGAGGATCGGCGTGGCGGCGCTCAATCCCCACGCCGGCGAGGGCGGGACCCTGGGGACCGAGGAGCGGGATGCCATCCGTCCCGCCATAGAGGCTGCCCGCGCCGAGGGGATCGACGCCTATGGGCCCTTTCCTGCCGATACCTTCTTCATGACGGCCAGGGATCCGGCCTACGACGTGTACGTCGGGATGTACCACGATCAGGGACGGATCGCCCTGAAGCTGCTGGAGTTTGGCCGGGCCACCACCATGGCCGAGGGGCTGCCGGTGCTCTTCTGCACCGTGGGCCACGGTACCGCCTACGACATCGTGGGCAAGGGGGTGGCTCGCCACGAGAACATGAGGGACACCATCCTCTTGGCGGCCCGGAGGGCCGTCACCCGGCGTCGAGGACCTTAGGGGCATGGGCGGCAGGGGACAAGCCCCTGCCCTACGTTTCACTCGCTCTCTTCCGTTACCGGCTCCAGGTAGAGCACGTACTCCTGGCCGTGCCAGTAAACGTCCACCAGGCTCTCGCCGCCGTGGTATAGGCGGGAGGTCTTCACGTCGGCGCCCAGCTTCTCCAGATCCTCGACGGTGACGATCTTCCCCTCTACACGGTCTCGGAGGTCCTGAGGGACCTCCGGAGTGTGGAGGTGGGCCTCCGGGCGGATGGATGTAACCTTGAACCTGTCGGTGCTAACGGCCATAATCCTCCCCTTCCTTCTGAGCGGCTTGGTGGGCAGTCGGCAAGAGGTGCGCCAGCCGCGGGCATAGAGAATGCTCACCATCTGGGGCTGGCGGTTCGCCGGTTAGCGGAGGACGGCGGCGTTTCGTGAGGGCGGGTCTCGAACCCGCCTCTACATAGATGGATCGCAGCTCTAAGGCTGGGGAGGTCGGCGAGAAGCAGATGGAGAAGGTGGAGAAGCTCTCACTGATGGCGATCTTTGCCCACCCGGACGACGAGTCCTTCGGCAATGGTGGAACCCTGGCCAAGTATGGGGAGGAGGGGGTGTTCACCTCCCTGCTGTGCGCCACTCGCGGGGAGGCGGGGGAGATCAGCGATCCGGCCTTGGCGACGCCCGACAACCTGGGTCAGGTGCGGGAGCAGGAGCTGAGGCTTGCCTGCTCCATCCTCGGCATACAGGATCTGCGCTTTCTGGGCTACGTGGACGGCACCCTGGGTGGGATCGACCAGGAGGAGTGCACCCGCAGGATGGTGAGGGCGATTCGGGAGCTGAAGCCCCAGGTGATCTTCACCTTTGGCCCCGAAGGGGTGTACGGCCACCCGGATCACATCGCGGTGAGCCAGATGGCCACCGACGCTTTCCATCTGGCCGGCGATAGCTCCGCCTTTCCCGAGCATTTCCGGGAGGGGCTGAAGCCGTGGATCCCTCTGAAGCTGTACTACGTGGCTCCGCCGAGGGAGCGCTTCAAGAGGATGGGGGAGCGGGTTGCGCAGCTGGTGCCCCACACGGCGTGGGATAGCCGGGACTGGGACACCTTCGGGGTTCCCGAGGCGAATATCACCACCTGCGTGGAGGTAGGCAGGTACGTGGACACCAAGCTGGCTGCCATCGCTGCCCACCAGACCCAGATCCCCGAGGATCACCCCTTCGGCCTGTTGCCCCGGGACGTGCTGAGGCAGTTCTTCGGGGAGGAATGCTACGTCCTGGCGGAGAGCCGGGTCGGTCCGCCTCAAGGCAGGGAGACGGACCTCTTCACTCGCGTGGGCGAGGCGGCGTCGCGCAAGACCGAGGGCTGAGGACGCAGGACTGCCCTCGGTCCTCAGTCCTCAGCGCTCAATTCTCGGGCGGGCGGCCCGTCGTACTCCCAGTCGGTGGGGTGGATGTGGCGCCGGGGACGCATCCGGGTCCGCTCCTCGTGGGCGTGGGCCATCATCCCGACGGACCTGGAGAGCAGGAAGAGGGCGTTGGCCAGCCCCGACGGGAAGTCGATCTCGCACAGGATGGCGGCGTAGGCCGCATCCACATTCGCCGGGAGTCTTGTCCCCTTTTCCTTCTCCAAGGCTCGCTCGATAGCGTAGACCAGTTCCACGCACTTCCCTTCCAGGCCGGCCTCCCGCGCTACCTGGAACAGCCTGCCCGGCCGGGGATCCTGCTCCTTGTGCATCCGGTGCCCAAATCCGCCCAGCCGCTCGCCCCGGTCCAGGCGTCGACGCACGGCCGCGCGGCACGCCTCGTCCAAGGGCACACTGTTGGAGGCAACTTCGTCCTGGATGGACTTGAGTTGGCGCATGCAGTCCTCCACGGCCCCGCCGTGGTAGGCAGATATGGTCAAAGCACCCGAGGCTACCGCGGAGGTTATGGCCCCTCCACAGGAGGCCACCGTGCGGGCGGCCAGCACCGCCGGAGCGCGGGCTCCCGACTCGGCAGCAGAGACTAGAAGGGCGTCCATCACTCGAGCTACCTGCTTCGAAGGCAACTCGCCGGTGACGACCAGGTAGACCATTTCCGTGAAGGAGATGCGTCCTATCAAGTCAGTCAGTGCATAACCGCGTACCACGATGCTGCCGGCCCGCGCATAGGCGATGGCCGATTTCCAGTGAAGGTCCTCTTCCACTCTCCCGCCTCCTGTCCAAGATGGGGTCTGCCTGCCGTCGCCGCCCTCGCACGTCAGCGGCCACGGATCGTGGTTTCAAAAAGGCCCGCGCAGTGAGCGGACACCGGCCAACAGAAACGGCCCAAGCCGAGTCGCCGAGTTCGACCTGGGCCGCTCCCCTTCTGCTGCGTCGCCGAGCCAACTACTGCGTAACCGACTCCATCAGCTGCTTGACTTGGACCTCCGTTTCCTCCCAGTAGGCCCCGAACTCCGTCGGGTTCATGTAGCGCAGCTCGACACCCTGCTCATCCATCTTCTGCTTGTGCTCGGGGGAGTCCATAGCTCTCTTCAGGGCCGCGGCCAGGGTGTCCACAATCTCCATCGGCGTGCCCGCTGGAGCGGACCAACCCCGAGAGTTCTGATGGTAGAGCTTGTACCCCTGAGACTCCATGGTCTTGACGCCGGGCAGGTATTTGCTTTCCTGCTTGTCCATGACACCGAGGACCCGGACCTCACCGTTCTTGACTGGGCCAACCCAGCTTCCCAGGTAGCCGAACTGGGCATCGGTGTGGCCGCCCAGCAGGGCGGTCATGCCCTCGGAGGCGCCGTCAAAGTGCACGACTGCGAATTGTACTCCGGCTACTCTCTCCGTATCCAGCACTGCCAGATGCGGCCCACCCATCCGTCCGGCGGTTGAAACCTTGATCTTCTTGGGATTCGCCTTGGCCGCATCGATCAGATCCTTCATCGTCTTGTAGGGGCTGTCGGCCTTCACGGCTATTCCAGCGGGGTCTACCCCGTGCAGACCTATAGGTTGGAAGCTCTTGCGGTTGAAGACCGCCTTGCGAGGGGGATCAAGGTAAAGGGTTATGGTGGTCGGCAGGTTGGTCATACCAAGGGTGTAGCCGTCCGGCTTGGCCCGGGCTGCCTCGGTGATTCCTACCTGGGAGCCGGCTCCAGGCTTGTTGACCACCTCTACTGGTGTCCCAAGCTCCTTCTCCAACAGCGGAGCCAGCAGTCGGCCGCCGATGTCGGTGACACCGCCCGCGGCGAAGGGGCTAATGAGCGAGATGGTCTTGCCTTTGACCGGGTAGTTGGCGCTGGTGGACGGAGCAGCGGGCTGAGCTGCAGCCGCCTTGGTCGGCTCTGCCACCTTGGCCGCCGTCGTCGGAGCAGCCGGAGCCTTGGTAGGGCTGGCCGCGGGGACTGCCTGGCTGCATCCAGCTACCAGCAGGCTGGCCACGGCCACCACAGCTGCGAGACGGATCGTAAGACCTTCCACGTTTTCCTCCCCACTAGGATCCTGTTGTCGCAGTGCAGCGCGCGCGAGCGCGCTGTTGCCAGAAAGCTAAGGAGCTGCTACGGGGCAGATTAGATGCGCATCACCCCCTCCCCTCCATTGGGTGCTGTGGGATCGCCATTGTCGCTACACCTCCGCGTCCTCTGAGACCACTACCTTGCGCCCAGAGTGCAGCAGGCCGAGGGCAGGCGACACGAGTACCACAGCCGCCAGCACCAGTAGAGTAGCTGAGATTGGGCTGGAGAACAGGACGGTGAAATCACCTTGAGACATCTCCAAGGACCGGCGCAGCGACTTCTCCATCACAGGACCCAGGATCAGAGTGAGCACTGCCGGAGCCAGGGGGAAATCCAGCTTTCTGAGCAGGTACCCCACTATGCCGAAGAGAGTCATGAGCATGACGTCGAAGGCGCTGTTGTCCGCGCTGTAAGCACCGATCAGCATGAAGGCCAGAACCAGGGCAAACAGGATCGAGTAGGGGATCTGGAGCACCTTTACCCATATGCCGATCAGGGGAAGATTGAGGATGAGAAGCATCACGTTGCCCACGTACATGCTGGCGATGACTCCCCAGACCAGGTCCGGGTGCTCTTTGAAGAGGAAGGGACCGGGGACCAGGCCGTTCATCATGAAGGCGCCCATCAGGACGGCGATGGTCGCCGAGCCCGGCACTCCCAGGGTGAACAGGGGGATCATAGCGGCGTTGGCGTGGGCATTGTTGGCGGTCTCAGGGCCCGCTACCCCCTCGATCATGCCCGTTCCGAACTTCTCTGGGTGCTTGGACGTCCTCTTCTCCGCCACATAAGAGAGGAAGGAGCAGGCGGTGCCGCTCATTCCGGGAATGAGGCCCAAGAAGAAGCCGATCGCGGTGCCTCGCACCACAGGCCAGGCGGAGTCCTTCAGATCTTTGGCCGCGGGAATGAGCGAGCTCATCTTGTTCTCGAATACCGGCCTCAGTGCGTTCTCGGCGTTGACCAGCACCTCGCCCACGCCGAACAGCCCCATGATTATCGGTATGAAGCCGATGCCGTTCATCAGCTCCATCCGGTCGAAGGTGAAGCGAGGCGATCCCTCCGAGGGGTCCATGCCTACCATGGCCAGCATCAGCCCGAGCAGCGCCATGATCAGCGCCTTGAGCATGGATTTGCCGGCGAGTCCCATGACCAGGGAGATTCCGAGCACCATCAACCCGAAGAACTCCACCGGCCCGAAGCGCAGCGCCAGCCGCGTCAGCGGACCCGCCGCGATAACCAGGCCCAGGGTGGCCATGGTGCTGCCGATGAAGGAGCCGATGGCCGCGATGCTGAGGGCGGCCCCAGCGCGGCCCTTCTTGGCCATCTGGTAACCCTCGATGCAGGTGATGGCCGAAGCTGCCTCACCAGGGACGTTCAACAGCACGCTGGTGATGGTGCCGCCGTATTGCGAGCCGTAGTAAATGGCCGCCAGCATGATGATGGCGCTGGTTGGAGGGAGTTGGAAGGTGAGGGGGATGAGGAGCGCCGTGCCCGCGGCAGGGCCGAGCCCTGGGAGTACGCCGATGAGCGTTCCCATGACAGACCCCAGGAACGCGAACAGCAGGTTCTGGGGAGTCAAGGCCACCGAGAAGCCCATCATGAGGTTCTGGAAGGTATCCAACTCACGCCTCCTACAGTCCGAGATTCCGCAGGAACTCTATGGACGCCGCGGGCAGCGGCACGTCCAGATAGTTCCTGAATATGTAGTAGAGGCCGAAGCTGCCGGCTATGGCGATAACCAGGGTCACTATTGGGTTCTGGCGGCCCAGAGCGACGAGAAGGAAGAGCAGGAAGGCGAGCATCATCAACTGGAAGCCGACGGTGTCGACGAGGACCCCGAAGAGCAGCAGGGCCACCAGGATGGCGATTATCCGGATGACTCCGTGCCTGTCGGGCACGAAGCCCTGCTCCATGGGTTCCGACGGTTGGAGGGAGACCTGGCCGAACCAGGCTATGGCGAGCCCACCCAGGGCAACACCGATCCATAAGGGGAAGAATCCCGCCCCCGGGCCAAGTTCGGTGTAGTAGTTGAGACCGTGCGCCTCATATACCGCGAAGAGGGCAAAGGCGAATAGAACCACAGCCGCGACCTGATAGACTCGTCGCACGCAGCTAACCTCCGCTATGCGCTTCTCAAGGAACTCGTCAGTTCGGCTATCGACTCCAGATCTTGAAGAGACTCCACCTGTCTCACCATCAAATCCCTGCTAGCCAGGTCCAATCGAGCAGCCGCGAGTTGGTGGAACTTTTCTTCCAGTTCCTCGACGGATGCGGGGTTTTCCGGCATGCCGCGTGGGTAATCGACCGTTTCGGTTAGCCGCCGTCCGTCGGAGAAAACGGCCTCCAGAACGGCCGTCCGTTTCGCGGGGAAGGAAGCGGTGATCGGCGCCGATTCCAGCACATGCGTCATGCTAGCTATGTAGCGGATGGCCGGCAGATTTCGCGCCTCGGGGCCGAAGGCTTCCAGCCCCGCATTTCCCAAGATGAGAGCGGTGCCGACGCAGTAAGGTATGCTGAACCTGGCTTGCCTCTCGGTGGTGGGTTCGCGATTGTCCAGCACCGCGGCGGCCCGATAGGTCCTCACCTCGATAGATTGCAGGCCCATCAGAGTGCCCTCGACGGCGGCCTCCTTCCCGGAGATGCCCAACCTGTCCCGCAGCGCCATGGCGGCGTCGATGGCGGAAAAGGTTTGGCCGCAGGCCGCATGGAGCTTGAAGTAGCTGCGGTCCACCTCAAAGCACGAGCCCAGCTGTTCGGCCACGCCCTCCAGACTGAGCTCTTCGGCATAGGCCCGGGCAAACCCCTCTCGACCTTCCAGGGCACTGGCCGGCCCGGAGAGACCGGCCTGGGCCAGCAGAGCTGCCTGTACCCCTTTCTGGGCGGCCCAGCCGGCGTGCAGCAGCTTCACCGTCGAGCCGTCCACCAGGAACTCGAAAACACCTGCGCCCTGGGACGCAACCAGGGAGAGAGCGGCAACTACCTCTTGGGGCCGTAGACCCAGCAGCCTGGCCGAAGCCGCTGCCGCTCCAAAGGGGCCGATGGTCCCCGTGGAGTGGAAGCCCCGATATCGGTGGGAGGGGTTCAGGGCGGTGCCGATGCGGCCGGCCACGTCGTAGCCGACCAGAATAGCCTGCAGCAACTCTTTCCCCGAGGCGCCGACCATCTCAGCCGTGGCCAGCGCCGCCGGGATCACCGTGGCTGCCGGGTGCAGTCCCGTGGCGAAGCGATGAGCATCGTCCAGCTCCAGGGCGTGGGCTGCTACGCCGTTGGCCAGGGCAGCCCATTCCGCCGGCACTCGCCGCGATCGGCCTGCAACGCTCGCCTGTGGCAGGCCTCCCTGCCTTTCGACCATCTCGGCCACTTGCCCGGCCGGCTCCGTCGCCGTTCCCGCCAGGAGGCACCCCAGCAGATCCAGGAGGCATGCCTTCAGCCTGGCAACCGTCTCGGCCGGCGCACGCTCGAGATCAAACTCGGCCACGTGGCCGGATAGCGCCTCCAGCAGCGTCTGGCGATGATTAGCTGATGGTTCCATCTCTCTCTACTTGGGGATCGGCGCGATGTCGGCTGCCGAGGGCTGATGCCTGATTGCTGCCTGCCGATAGCTGGCTACCGTACTGGTAGCCCTCCTGTATGGCCTTCAGGTTTACCTCCAGGTACTTTCCGTGAGCCGTATCCTTCACAGCCGATTCCAGCGCTCCAAAGCTGATGAGCCCTGTTATGGCTGCCGTGGCTCCCAGCATGACCATGTTGGCCGCCAGCCGCTGTCCCAGCTTCATCTCGGCAATCTCTGTTGCCGGCACCTGGTAGACCTTCTTGATCTCCGGCGGGACGCTTCTAACCAGCGTGCTGTCGACGATCACTGTGCTTTCTTCCGGCCTGACCTCGCCGATATACCGGTCCTTGGCCTGCTCGGACATGAGGATCATCACGTCGGGAGAAAGGGCTTTGGCGTAATCGATCTCTTCGTCGCTGATGACTACATCGGTCCGGCAGGCGCCCCCTCGAGAGGTCGGGCCGTAGGATTGGGTTTGAGTTACTGTCTTACGATCGTAAAGACCCACCGCCATGCAGGCGGTTATACCCAGCAAGATGATCCCCTGCCCGCCGAAACCGGCAGCTACGATTTCCTGGCGCATATCCTTCCCCTCTTGCTGTCAGCCCAGCACCTCGATGGCCATGTCCGGGCACGACAGCTCGCAGAGCATGCATTTCTCGCAGTTCTCCAGACGAGCTACACTGGGCAGGAGATAACCCTGCTTGCCTCTCTCACTGGACATCTCGAAGACGTCGAAGGCGCAACTGACCAGGCAGAGCTGGCATCCTTTGCACAAATCGGAGTAGATGCTTATGGTCACCGCTCCATTAGCGGGCATCGGTTCGCCCCTCCCTCAACTGTGCCATCAGTTCGTAGCTTCTGGCGGCGTATTCGGGCTTTGTCTCCTCCACAAAGTCGCCGAGAAGGATCTTGCCTGCCCTCTCTTCTGGGCTGAGCTTCGCCATCCTGCTCTGGGTCAGGTAGTTCTGCTTGATTAGTTCCACCAGATGGACGGGGTCCCCGCTGCCGTAGATGTATCTTCCAGTCTGCACCGGACAGGGGCTCACCACTTCGACGAAAGCGAAGCCGGGATGCTGGATCGCCTTCTTGATAGCCCGCAGCAACTGCGTTGGGTGAGCCGTGGTCCAGCGGGATACGAAGGTCGCTCCGGCGGCCTTCGCTAGCTCGCAGGCGTCCATGGCCTCATCGATCTTGCCGTAGGGGGTGGACATGGTGGTAGCGCCTGCCGGAGTGGTGGGCGCTACCTGGCCACCCGTCATGCCATAGATCATGTTGTTGACCATGACGACGGTCAGGTCGATGTTCTTGCGAGCGGCGTGGATGAAATGGTTGCCGCCGATGCCGATGCCATCCCCATCGCCGGTGAAGACGAGAACCTTTCGGGACGGGTCGGTCAACTTCAAGGCGATGGCCGCCGGGAGGGTCCTGCCATGTAGAATCTTCATGAAGTCGACGTTGAAGTAGGTCGCGATCCAGCTGCTGCATCCTATGGCACCGACGGTGCAAACCCGGTCGAGGATCCCCAGTTCGTCGATCACCTTGGCCGTCAGATGGACCACTACTCCATCACCGCAGCCGGGACAGAACAGGAAGGGAAGCTGTTTGGTGCGGAGAACCCTGGTGGCGAGGCTGTGCATTACCGGTTACCCCCCCTGATACCCTCGTAGATCTCGGCCGGCGTATGACAACGGCCACCCAGCTTGGGTAGTGAGGTCACCTCGCACCGCCCGGCGCTCACTCGCTCCACCTCCAGCACCATGCGACCGATATTCATCTCGGGCACCAGGATCTTCTCGACGCTGGAGGCAAGCTCGCGAACCTGCCTGGCGGGGAAGGGCCAGAGGGTTTTCAGCTTGAGCCAGCCCGCCTTTCGGCCTTCTGCCCTGACATCTTTGACGGCGCGTAAGGCCGACCGCGCAACCGCTCCATAGGAGAGTACGACCATCTCGGCATCGTCCAGGCAGAACCCGTCCACCTGGACGATGTCGTCGGCGTTCCTCTCTACCTTGTCGGTCAGCCGCCGGATCAACGCCGCCCCCGCCTTGAAATCTGCTCGGAAGCCGTCCTCCCCGTGTAGCTGGGTAGTGATAGAGAGCTTGTACCCCTCGTTAAAGGCGGGCATGGGGGGGATGCCGTCGGCATCCGGCCTAAAGGTCAGGAACTCTCCCGGCGGCACCGGGGGTTTCTTCCGGTTGATGATCTCCAGTTCATCCGCCGGCGGGATGCTCACGCTTTCCCGAGTGTGGGCCACTACCTCGTCTGCGAGGAGGATGACCGGCACGCGGTACTTCTCCGACAGGTTGAAGGCTCGCACGGTCAAATCGAACATCTCTTGCGAGGTGGAGGGAGCGAGAACGATGACGGCGTAGTCGCCGTTGGAGCCGTATCTTGCCTGGAAAACGTCACCCTGGGCCGGGTCGGTGGATTGGCCCGAGGCAGGTCCGCCCCGCTGGACGTTCACGATGACGCAGGGTGTCTCCGTGATGGCGGCCATCCCGATGCCTTCCTGCATCAGGCAGAAACCGGGGCCGCTGGTGGCGGTCATCGCCTTCCATCCGCCCCAGGAAGCACCCACCAGTGACACCACGGACGCGATCTCGTCTTCCATCTGCAGGCAAATCCCGCTTACCAGGGGCAGCCGCCGGGCCATACCTTCAGCGATCTCACTGGCCGGCGTGATAGGGTACCCCGCGAAGAAGCGACAGCCTGCGGCGACCGCTCCCTCCACGCAGGCAGCGTTTCCCTGCAGGATCTTTACGTTCTCTTCTAGCTTCAAGGTCACCTTTAACTCCCCGAACTACAAGGTCCCAAACAGCTCTACCTTCTCGCCTACTCCAGCTTCGAGAGCGCGTTGGTAGATCCGATAGGCAACGGCTACGTCCTGCAGCCCCAGACCGTGGGATTCGAAGATGGTGACGTCCGAGTCAGCGCTTCGGCCCGGCACCTTACCGGCCACGACCTCGCCCAGTTCCGGCAAGAGATCCCATTCCATCCAGCCCCGCTCGACGGGACCCAGCAGATCTCCGCTTTCCTGCCGGGCCTGAGCCCGGGAATCTACCACCACGAGGTTGGCCCGGCCGACCAGCTTCTCTTCCAGTTCTTTCCTGTGCAGAGCATTGGACCCGATGGCGTTGATGTGGGTGCCTGGCTGGATGGCTTCCCGCCTGAACACGGGGTCCATGGAGACGGTAGCGGTGGAGACGATGGAGGCGGCGGCCACGGCCTCCTCGGGGGTTTCGTTCACCACTGTCTCGACACCCGTGAGCCGAGCCATCTCCTCGGCGAACTCCTTCTGCTTCTCAATGCCGGAGACGTGGATCCGCTTCAGCGGCCGGGAGGCCGCGACGCCCAGCACCTGCCCCCGAGCCTGCCAGCCAGTTCCGATGATGGCCATGGTGTCCGCGTCTTTGCGGGCCATGTGCCTGGTAGCCACTCCAGACATGGCGCCGGTCCGCATCATTCCCAGGTAGTTGGCCTCCACCAGTGCCAGCAGCCTGCCGTTCTCGGCGCCGTAGAGGACTATCATGAACCGGTTGCCTTCCCGGAAGGAGGTGTAGCATTTGAGTCCCAGCACTCCCAGCTCCATGTCCCCAGCGGGCAGTACGTGAAGCCATCCCTTGGGGAACCGGACGCGCTGGCGGGGTACGTTGCGCGCTTTGCCCATGCCGTAGACTCGGAGGGAGTCTTCAACCCAGCCGACCGCATCCGGCATGGTCACAAGCGATTGAACTTCGGCCTCTCTCAAGACGAGCGCCATATCCTGAAACTCTCCTTAGTGACTGAGTGCCGACGGGGAGCCCAGAGGGGTTCATGCCCCTCTGGTGGGGTTTGGGGGTACCCCCAAACCCCGGAAGGCATTGGTTTCTGCTCAGGCCGAGGGCGCCACAGCCGTCTGGCTGCCCTTCCCGTTGGCGGTCGCTGCCGCGGGCACCTCGATGCCGAGTGCTCGGGCGGCGTTCAGTCCCAGCCACTTCGTCTTGACCTCTTCTTTGAGCGGGAAGGACCGCACGCCGGCAATTCCCTCGTCAGGAGTGACCTGCGGCCAGTTGGAACCCCAGACGATCTGGTTCTGCAGGATGCTGTTGCCGTAAACCAGCAGCGGCTCGTAGCCAGTGCCGGGCATGGCGATGTACTTGGGGCGGATGCCGCTGATCTCGATGAACACGTTCTTGTGGCGCCAGGCAACGGCCACCATCTGGGTCATCCAGGGCCAGCCGCCGTGGACGCACACGATCTTCAGCTCGGGGAAGTCCACCGCCACCTCGTCGATGTACATCGGGTTGCCGAAGTCCAGCAGCAGCTCGTTGGAGAAGTTGATGGAGGTGTGCAGCAGGACCGGGATGCCCAACTCGACGCACTTGGCGTAGATGGGGTAGTATTTCTTGTCGTTGGCCCGCAACTTCAGCTCGTAGGGGCCGAGGTTGACTCCTTTGAAGTCCAGCTCCTTGACTGCCCACTCCAGCTCGCGAACGGCGACCATCCCTTTGTGGACGTCCACGCCTGCAATACCTATCAACCGGTCCTCGTGGCCCTTGATGTACTCCGCCAGCTTGTCCATGGGGTACTTCTTGCCCGGGCCCTGGATGGTCTCGTTGTCACCGCTTTTCAGAAGGGCCTTGTCCACGCCGCACCTGTCCAGGTAGGCGATCAGTTCGTCGGGTTCCATCAGGTGCACGTCCGGGTTGGCGCCTCCGTACACCCGTTTGCCGAAGGTGTCGGCGTATCCCTTCAGATGCTTGGGTGGGTTGGTGTAGCGCGGTAGCCCCTGTGGGGTGGGTGGAGTGAAGCGGAAGTCGATGATCATGGATGCGATTTCCTTTCAACCTGAATTGTTGCCCCTGGGATACCTGGGTTACCAACGGTCTTGAGAGCGTCCGGAGGGGCCAGAAACTTCTCCTGGGAGGCCCGGGCGTTTCCCAAGCCTCACTACTCCGCGGGGACCTTGGCTGCTCAGGGTAAGCCGCTGCTCCTGAGGGAAGTCGCGAAGGGTTCGCCGCCGAGCTGCCTGGTTAAGCGCGCGGCCACGTCGAGCAGAAGGCCCACTGCTGCATTCGCCCTATCGACGGTGAACCGGAAAGCCGGCCCTGACACGTTGATGGCCACCACGTCACCTCGCCAGCTCCAAACAGGAGCCGCGATGGAGCGGGCGCCGGGCATCCGCTCACCCATGGACATGGCGTAGCCCTGGTGGCACACCTGAATCAGGTCGCCACGCAACCTGTCTACATCGGTGATGGTATCCTCGGTGAAGGCCTCCAACCGCAGCGCCAGCAACCTCTCGCGCTCCTCGGCCGGCATGAAAGCTAGCAGCACCCTGCCCATGGCTCCAGCATAGATGGGCAAGGGCTTGCCGGTGACAAAGGTCTGCCGGATCTCCTCGAGGCTCTCGACCTGGGCCAGGTGAATACGGTGGCCGCCAACTGGAGCGGCGATGGTGGAGGTTTCCAGGGTGGCATCGCGAAGCTCGCGCAGGAAGGGCAGCGCCTGGGCCGCGACGTCGAACTGGCGGGAGAGGGCGTTGCTCAGCTCGAGGACCCGGAAGCCAAGGCTGTAACGGCGGGTCCGAGGGTTGTCGGTGACGAAACCCTTGCGCTTGAGAGCCATGAGGAAACGGTGGACCCGACCCTTGTCGATCCCCAGTCGGCGGGCGATTTCGCTAACGCCGAGATCGCCCTCGGCCTCCAGGAAGCAGAGGAGCACGTCGAGGCCGCGCTCGACCACCTCGGAGGATCCGCTACGCCGAACCTCTGGACCCGGGCCATCTCCGTTGATGCCGTTGTTGGACGCTGACGTTGCGCTCATGACAACACCGTTCCAATATATACGACGGGATTTTAGGGGGCCACGGAAAGTATGTCAAGAGGTTCCCGCGATTTTCCCCTGAACTCATGGCACAAGAGGCGAGTCTGGATGAAGAGAACGATAGAACAATTGCACGAGCTGATATTTGACACAGTTTACGTCACAATGATAGTCTTGAGCGGCGTCCCGACGGTTTCCTGATCGCTTCGAGTGCTCGTTATCTTGATGGAGGTCTTGTGGACGTCCTTCTGCCGCTCCTTTCCACCATCGTCAGCTTCACCTTCGCCGCGACGGTGCTATCCCAATACCTCTCTCGCCGGAAGCCCCATCAGCTGGTCTGGTGCTTCGGGTTGGTTTCATACGGGATCGGAACGCTGACGGAGTTCCTGGTCGGGATCGGGATCTGGAACCGGGCCGTGTACGACGCCTGGTACATCTTCGGCGCCTTCTACGTGGCGGCCTACCTGGGGATGGGGACGGTCTACCTGGTGGCTCCGCGCCGCATCGCTCACGGAGTGATGGCGGCTCTGGGAGTGCTGTCGCTGATCGCCGCCCTGCTGGTGCTCACCGCCAACGTGGATCTGACCCAGATCGCGGTGCCGGGCAGGCTCACCGGCAAGGCGATGCCCAACTACGTACGGTTGCTCACCCCGTTCTTCAACGTCTTCGGCACCGTCGCCCTGGTGGGGGGAGCGGCCCACAGCGCCTGGGTCTTCTGGAGGCGCCGGGCCTTGCCCCAGCGGGTGGTATCCAACCTGTTGATCGCCGTGGGGGCCCTGCTGCCGGCCATCGGGAGCAGTCTGCTGCGCTTCGACGTGCCTGGACTGTTCTACATCTTCGAGTTCCTGGGCGTGGCCGTGATCTTCCTGGGCTTCCTGGCCAACTACGAGATCGTGGCTTCGCGCCTCAACTTGCGGGCGCCGGCCTCGGGCTCCCTTTAGGAATTGACAGCAGGGACCTTCTGGAATATCTTGCCCACGCTGCGACCTGCTATCCCCCTGGCAACCTGACTTCGCGGAGGTCCCTGTGCTCCCCTCTCTCCTCTTAGCCGTGGCTATGATCCTCTTCGCTCCCTGGTGGCCAGATGAGCTGCCTCCCCAGCTCTCTCCGGAGTCACGCCTGCCGGTGGCCCTGGTGGTGGAGAGCTCCGAGGGGGTGATGCAGGGGGACTTCGACGTCGACCACGCCTCCCGGCAGCTGGTGGAGGGAGTGGCGGCCCGGTTGAAGTCCCGGGGCGTGGCCGTCCGGGGTGAGGGCTCGGGGGTCCTCCTGATAGGCCCGGGGCGATCGAACGGCCAGGAACCGGCCAGGGGTCAGGGATCCGGGGCCCCACTTCCCCCCCAGGGGAAGCTGCTCACCCTTTCGGTCGGCTTCAACAGCGGCACCACTCCCTATGCTTCGGGCAGCGAGACCCGCTTCGGGGGTGATAGCGACGCGGCGTGGCGTCTGGCCCAGCAGCTTCAGCGGCACCTGGTTCGGGGGCTGTGGGACGTGCTGGCCTACGACAGCTATGATCGAGGGGTGGTGGAGGAGACGGGGGTGGACGCCGCCAGGGGCAGGCCAGTCGAGCTGCCCGCGGGCGATCCGTGGGTGGCCAGCTATCCCCTATTTGCCACGAACCCGAGCGAGCGCGCCCTGCTGCAGTCCCCGGAGGCCCTGGACCTCCTCTCCAGCGCCCTGGCCAACGCCCTCTACAATTACCTGGATCCAGTCCTCCCCACTCCCGATCGAAGCCCTCGGTTGGGGTGGCGCAGCTCGGCTCCGTGGCAGCCGGTATCCCCCAGGGTGCTGTCCCAGTCGGAGCAGGGTGGCAGGCTGGCGCTGACCTTCGACGGCGGGGCCTCCTCGGCACCTACCCCGGCCATCCTGAACGCGCTGCGGGATGCGGGCATCCACGCCACCATGTTCCTGACGGCGGAGTTCGTGGAGAAGAACCCGGGGCTGGTGGTGCAGATAGCCAAGGACGGCCACGAGTTCGGCAACCACAGCTCGACCCATCCCGACATGACCACGGTTTCCAGCCAGACGATGGTCGATGAGTTGGATCGGCTGGAGGCCGACGTCGTCGCTCTCACTGGCAGGAGCACCCGCCCCTGGTTCCGCCCTCCCTACGGCGCCTACAACGACCGGGTGCTGCGGACGGCGGCGGAGCGGGGCTACGACACCGTTCTGTGGGCCGCCGACAGCGCCGACTGGAGGGACGACGTATCGCCGGCCACCGTCGAGAGGCGGCTGCTGACCTACGCGGCCCCCGGCGCCGTGCTCGTAGAGCATCTGGGAAGCCCTCAATCCGCGCAGGTGCTGCCCGAGGTGCTGGCACAGCTGAAGGAACGGGGCTTCAGCTTCGGGACCCTGTCGCAGCTGTTCGGCGGCAACAGACAGTAGAATTTGGGCGGAGTGGTACAGTGGGTGCCCCGAGTTCCCCCGAGTTCCCCTCAGTTCCTCAGTGAGTGTTGCCAACCTGCGCAGGAAGCTGAGATGGATCGAATCCTGGTGATGCGGGGTGGCGCCCTGGGCGATTTCGTGCTGGGCTTTCCTGCCCTCCGCGCCCTCCGCGATGCCTTTCCTCACGCCGGCCTGGAGCTGATAGCCCCGGCCTCCGTTCTCCCCCTGGCCTCTCCACTGGTGGAGGCGGCCACCCCCCTGGAGCGATCGGAGGTGGCGGCCCTCTTCGGCGACGCGGAGTCGCTTCCGGAGGAGATCGTTTCTCGCTACCGAGGGCTGGACCTGGTAGTGCTGTGGCTGTCGGATGCCGATGGCTCGGTGCGCGGCAACTTCCGGAGGCTGGGGGTTCGCCGCCTGCTCTGGTCCCCGGCCCTCCCGCCCCCCGGTCGCCACGCCACGGATCACCTGCTGGCGACCCTGGAGCCGCTCGGGATCGTTCCCTCCCCGGGTGGGGAGGCGCATGGCAACAGCTCCCTGCCAGGTGACGGTGGCGCCCCGAGGTCAGCCGTGGGGGCGAACGGCCGGCCGCCCCTGCACTCGACGTTCCCCGTGGTTCAACCCTCCCCTACCGCCCGCGGGAAGGTCTCCTCCCTTTGGCGCGATCTGGGGTTGAGCGTCGGCCTGCCGGTGGTGGCCGTGCACCCGGGCAGCGGCGGCGACTGGAAGAGGTGGCCGGTGGATCGGTTTGCCCGGGTGGCCGATCGCCTTGCCGAGGCGGACGTGGGGGTGGTGGTGATCCAGGGGCCTGCCGATGCCGAGGTCGTCCGACAGTTGCTGCTGGGGGTGCGGGGTGCGCGGCCTCCGGTGGTGTCCCTCCTGGGGGTGGAGGAGCTGGCGGCCTTCCTGTCTCTCGCCTCCTGCTATCTGGGCAACGACTCGGGTGTCACCCATCTGGCAGCCGCCGTGGGAACTCCCACCGTGGCGATCTTCGGACCCACCGATCCGGCTGAGTGGGGACCCAGGGGGCACCGCGTGGTGGTGCTGCGAGCCGAACGGGAGTGCGCCCCCTGCGGGCGGGAGCGGGGCGGCAAGTGCCGAGATCGTGCCTGCCTGGAGGGGGTCAGCGTGGAGCGGGTGGTGGTGGCCATCTCCGGCTAGGGCGCATCGCGCCTTCACGCGTAAGGTGGTGCCTGTCACTCTCTCGGCCAGGAGCCCAGCACCTTCACCGTGGAGCTTTGCTGCTCCAGCTGCTCCAGCGCCGACTTCACGTTGGGATCGTAGGCGTGGCCCTCCATCTCCATGAAGAAGAGATAGTCCCAGGCCTTTCGCTTCGAGGGGCGTGATTGGATGTGGCTGAGGCTAACGCCGGACTGGGCGAACACCGCCATCATGTCGTGAAGCGCTCCCACTCGATCCTTGATGCTTACGATCACTGCCGTCCGGTCGCGACCGGACGGTCCGGGGAAGGTGGAGCCCAGGACCAGGAAGCGGGTGATGTTGTTGGAGAGGTCCTGGATGCCTGCCTCCAGGATCTCCAGACCGTAGACCTCGGCGGCCATGGCCGGAGAGATAGCGGCACCGGTGGGGTCCTCCGCCGCCTGCTCGGCCGCCCGGACCGTGCTGAGGGACTGCACTAGCTCCGCCCTGGGGAGGTTGGCCGCCAGCCAGCCACGGCATTGGGCCAGCGCCTGGGGGTGGGAGTAGACGGTCTTGATCTCCTCTTTCCGGCAGCGGGCCATCAGGTTCTGGATTATCGGAAGGCTCAGCTCGGCGCAGGCTTTCAACTCCGAGTCGATGAAGCTGTCCAGGGTGAACAGGACGCTCCCCTCGGTGGAGTTCTCCACGGGCACTACGCCGTAGTCGGTGCCGCCCCGCTCCGTCTCCAGGAAGACGTCTCGAATGCTGCTCACTGGGACCATCTCGGTGGCGTCGCCGAAGATCTGCAGCGCTGCCTGGTGGGAGAAGGTGGCGGCCGGTCCCAGGTA
>JAJZRD010000050.1 GCA_021845945.1 Chloroflexota bacterium | reverse complement strand
GGCGAGCAGGGCCTCCGAGGAGATCTTCCTGGGCACGGCGCTCACCGGCGTGACCTCGGACCTGGAGCAGGCGACCCGCATGGCCGCCGCCGCCATCGGCTGGTTCGGCATGAACGGCAGCCTCTACTCGGTGCGAGCCTTCGGCGAGATGACCCCGGATCCGGTCATGAAGCGTGAGATCGACAAGATGCTGAAGGACCAGTACAAGAAGGTAAAGCTGCTGCTGGAAAGCAACAAGGAGGCCGTGGCCGGCATCGCCGAGGGGCTCCTCCTGAAGGATGAATTGGACGAGGAGGAGATAAGGGAGCGGGTCCAGGCTGCCGAGTCGACTTCATCAACCACATTGAGCACACCTCCAATCCGGCTTGGTAACCTCGACTGAAAAGGCAATAGTCGAAGAATAGCAAGAGCAATTGTCTGGTACACACCTTGCTCCTTCGCCGCCTCGGGAAAAGAGCTCGAAGGTTACGACAGCCTCTCGATCCCCCCTCCATGGCAACGCACCGCCATCGTCAAGGTCTGCGTTTCCAAGCAACTGGTCTGAGTACGAGCAGACAGAGAGGATGGGGGATGTCTGCGGCTCGGTGAGACCGCATTCGTTCCCCGAGTCAACCAATGGGAGGATTTCGAATGAAACACCGCGTTTTGAGCCTGGCCTTGGCAGGACTAGTCATCCTGGCCACGGTCGCCAGTGCCTTCGCCCAGGTGGCGGTCACATCGAACGGTCGAGTCGACCAGATCGTCGGCTTATCTCAAACCGAGGCTGTGCCGGCCGTTGCGTCTGGGACCTTCGTGCCTCAGGTGAAGGCGGTCGACTTCACGTCGGCCTCCATGGGAACCACTCTAGTGCCCTACGTCCAGGATCTGGATGCCTACTTCGCCACCCGCTTTGGCTGGAGGCCCTCAAAGCCGGCGACGGTGTTGCTGTACTCCACCAGCAGCAACTTGGCTGGCGGTCTCCAAAGCTTCACGGGCGGCACGCTCAGTGCCAGTCAGCAAGCCCGGGCGTTGAGCGAGCCTGCGGCCCTTGTCATGGTCACTCAGGGCGATGGCCTGGTACCCACGAACAGTTTTGCGATCCTGGTCAACACGGATACGGACGCAGCATCTCAGCAATTCGCCATCCTGAGCGGCCAGATAAACGCAATCAACGCGAGCCTGGTCCCAGGCGCCACCTCCAGCTCGGTTGGCAGCAGCAGCAGCGTCAACACCGGCGAGCTGTCCCAGTCCCAGATGTTCAACAACGCCATGCTGCTGATCCAGGAGTCGCTGGCCAAACAGTATGCGAACCTGATGATGACCGACCTCGGTGGCAACAATGTGCCTGGTTGGCTCCGACAGGGGGTGTCGGACTCGCTCGCCTTCGGCATAGTTCCCGGGACTCCCTTGGAGAGCGGGCTGGCCGAGTCTGTAGCGCGGTCCCAGAGCAACGTCGGTATGCTGCCGACTCTCTCCCAGATCAACGCAGGCGGCTTCCCGACCCTGCTAAGCACCGGTGGGACGTCCGCTGCCGTGGGGGAGGGCGTCTCCTTCCTCTCGGCGCGAAGCCTTCTCGATAGCGTGAGCGGAACGCAGATAACGAGCCTCCTGAGCGGCCTTGGTGCCGGCCAGAACTTCGAGTCGCAACTCCAGTCGTCCACTGGGTTCAACCTGAATTCACTGAACACCCAGTACCAGTCGCTCATCCCGCTGCCATAGGGCTCGATGGGTGCAGGAGGCGAAGAACCGCCTGAGCCCACGCGATCGGCGCAGACCTTGACGTGAAGTTTGGGGAGGGTTGGACACAGTCCAACCCTCCCCAACGCTTGTTGAGAGTGCGATGCCAGGGCCAGATGCCGTTCGACGGGGTAGAGGTGCAACGCCGTGCACCTCTACCCCGGGGCGTTGCCTCAGTAGGTCCGGACGGTGCGGTTGCTCGCCGAAGCCGAGTTGAATCTCGCTTCCAGACGCTGGGGGAAGGTAACGGTGTTCGGATCCCCGTCGCTCACGTATCGTTCGTCCGGGTGCTGGGACAGGTAGTCCAGCCAGTTGTCCAGGTTGTGGTCGAAGACCTGGACCCGCGGCAGGGCCTGCGGATCGAAGTCCTGGGCGTTCGGGCTGGGGGCGGGATCCGACCCTACCAGGAGGATGGCGTCGTTCTGGTAGGAAACCCCCTGGAAGGAGCCGGTGAGGGCCAGGGATCGGTTGTTGGGCCAGAGCCCCAGGGGAAGTGCCAGGACGCGCACCTTATAGCCCGGGACGGCCTGGTCGATCTCCTTCACCGCCAGGGCCAGCTGCTTCTGAACCCCCTGGTCGTCCAACTCGTCCAGTCGCTGGTGCCAGTAGGTGTGGTTGCCGATCTCGAAGCCGTGCTGCACCAGGTACTGGAGCTTCTGAGCCTCGTACTCAGGCTGTCCGAACAGCTTGTGGGGTTCCGCCGCCTCCGGCAGGACGTTGAAGGTGGCCTTCGCCGCGAAATCCGGATAGGTCGTGTGGAAGGCCTCCATTATGCCGACGGCGGAGTCCGGGTCTACCACCAGCTGTCCATCCTTCTGTATGAAGGTGAACTGCCCGGGGCTGGAATCGTCGAAGGTCAACACCACCGGACTGGTGCCGGCCGGGATGTCGATCTGGTTGTCCAGCACTTCGTTGAGGGATACGGGCCGGAAGCCGGCGTCGTACAGCTGCAGCAGCGTCTGCCGGAAGTGGTCCGGGGTGATGGTCCACTGGTCCTCCTCGGCGTAGGCAATGATGTGGAACTCCAGGATCGGGATGTTGCCCAACTCGTTGGGCTTCACCTTCTGCAAGTCCAGGGTCGGAGTAGCTGTGGCCGCCGGGGTGGGTACCGACGTCGGTGAGGCCGGGGCGGCCGCCGGTTTGGCGGCGTTGGAGGGTCCCGACGCCGATCGGTTTCCGGGGCCGTTGTCGAGGTTCAAGCTGGTGGTGCCGATGCCGGAGCAAGCGGCCGTGGCCAGCGCCAGCGCGAGAGCAAGGGTAGTGGCTGGGTACAACCCGAACCGCGTCCTGAGAAATCGATGGTTGCTGCGGAGCTTGAGGAATGAGTTCACTTTTCTTCCCTACCGGTTCCATACATGGTGTAGTGTGCTCTCCGGCCCCTCGTCACGAGGGCCGGATGAAACCCCGATCCTATGTAGTTATGTCGGTGCGGCGGCCTCCCTATCGGCGGTGAGGAGAGGCCGTGGACCCCCGGGGGCCAGCCTTCGCCCTCGAAGGAAGGTACAGGAGTAAGCAAAAGGGGGACCAGGCAGGGTTCCAGCCCGCTCCTCCGGCCCTGCGAGCCAGCCCACCCGGCGCGAAAGCCAGCGGGCTAGCAGCCATCGAGGAATCGAGGCTTCGGTCGGAGGTCTCCCCGGGGTGCCGGCTAAAGCCTCGACTCCTCGAGATCGAAGCCATCGTTGAGGGCGGATTGGGTGCGAGAGGTGGCCCGATTGATCTCGTCGGCCAGCACCATGTGAGCGAAGATGGGGCCGGGGCGGAACTCGAAATCCCCCGTGCGCTGGTTGAAGAAGTAGAGGCCGGTTGCCGACGATCACCCGCTCTACGTCCTGGGTGCCGTCTTGGTGTACCAACTGACCTTGCTCCATCGTTTCGAGAGCGGTGCTGACCTACGAGTCGGGCTCAAGCCCTGCTTGCAGGCAGCCTGATGATTCATGACCAGGTCTCGGCTAGCTGTCTGTCGGGCGAACCGGACTCAGGGGTCGGCCAGGGCAGTTGACCTCAGGCAGGACGATAGGGTAGGTTCCGAACTGCCTGGCCGCCTTTCGCATTGCCACGTAGTTCTCGTACTTCGTGCCGATCTGGAGTGTGTTGCCGGAGGCGAGCACGTAGCCACCTCCAGGGGCCGCGTAGCGGAAGGCGTACTCCACCTCCTCCATCACCTCCGCGGGCGTACCGGCGATCAGCGTCTCGTTGTTTACCCCGCCGAAGAGGCAGAGCTTGCCGCAGTACTTCTCCTTGAGCGCCTTGAGATCCATGCCGATGCTGGGCTGTATACCTTGCCAGCCGTCGATGCCGGCCGCGATCATGTCGTCCAAGATGGCCCAGGTGTTGCCGTCGGTGTGCTTCAGGAAGTACTTGCCCTTCGAGTGGGCGACCTTGCCCAGCCTCCTGATGCCCGGCAGAATGAATTCACGGAAGAGCTTCGGACCCATCATAGGGCCGAAGTTGTCGCAGTAATCGGTACACTCTATCACGGCGTCGACGCCGAGGTCGCACATCGCCGCCGCCCAGGCTTCGCCCTGGCGCACGGCTGCCTCGGTAGCCCTCTGTACGAACTCCCGCTGGGTGATCATCCTCATGAGGAAGTCCTCCATCCCGATCGTCAGGTCCCAGGGGAAGGTGCATTCAGGCAGCCTCCCCACCACGAAGTGGGTATCCCCTAGCGCTCTCACGGCAGCGGCGATCGCCTCGAGGCGCGATTCGTCGACCTGAAAGTCCTTAGGCAAGACGATGTCCGCGACGTTCATGGGCGGAGCCTCGATCAGCATGGCGTGGCCACCCGAATCTGGCGAGTACTGCCACACCTTTCCGGAGGCGTCGCGCCAGCGGTACTCGCCCAGCATCTCCGGCTTCGGGCAGACGTGTCGTCGGGCCGGCACAAGCGGCACCACCAGGAAGTCCCACTCCAGGGTGCGGGCGAGATCGACTATGTCCCGGGAGTAGGAAGCGGCTACGTCCTCACGCCGGCCCTCCCACTCCGCCTTGTACTCTCTCCATTTGGAGCGGTAGTAGGTGGGATGACCCAGCACTCGCTCGGTCATCTCGAAGTCGGAGGCCAGCTCGCCCACAGGGACGCGGTCGCCCTCTCGGTGTTCCATCGCCGCCAGCATGCGCTCCTTAGGCAACATCGTCGCTACTCCTTTGATTGACGCCCGCGGCCGCCCGCGAATAGTCGGGCTAGATCAGCAAATAGGGGTTCTCCAGTACTCGCTTCACGTCGCGCAGGAAGGCCGCAGCGATTGCGCCGTCCAGCACGCGGTGATCGACGGATAGGGTCATCGTCATTATCGGCCGGATAACCACATGGTCATCCACCACCACCGCCCGCTTGGCGATCTGCCCCACGGCCAGGATGGCGGCCTCCGGCGGATTGATGATCGCGGAGAACTGGTCGATGCCGTACATCCCCAGATTGGAGATGGTGAAGGTACCTCCGGACAGCTCCTCCGCCTTGAACCGCATCTCCGCAGCTCGCTTTCGCAGGTCCTCCAAGGCGTTGGAGAGCTGCGAGAGGCTCTTGCGATCCGCGTTCCTGACCACCGGAACCATGAGCCCGTCCTTGACGGCCATGGCGATGCCGAGGTTAATCTCCTTCAGGAGACGGAGCTGCCCTGCCTGGAAGGTCGCGTTCACCATGGGATGCCGCACGAGGATCTGGGACACGGCGCGTGTGAGGATGGCCGTGTAGCTCGCCTTCCCGGATTCCTGGCTTGTTTCGTGATACCAGCGATCTCGAAGCCTGGAGGCCTCTTCCATGTCCACGTCCACGGTGAGGTCGAAGTGGGGAGCCTGGCGAACGCTCTCCACCATTCGCTCGCCGGTGACCCTGCGGAGGCGGGAAAGCTCGATCGTCTCCGCCTGGGCGAACACGGTGGATGCTGTGTCGGTGGGTGGGGCAGCGGTCGCGACGGCCGCGGACGTCGGCTGAGGGAGAGGATCCGCTTCCCCCTTCTGCGCGGCTGCGCGGGGGGCTCCCGCCGTAGCGAGGGCCGCGTTCCTGGCCAGGGCATAGGCGCGAACGTTGTCCTCGATGACCCTGCCCCCGGGCCCCGTACCATGGATCTGGCCCACGTCCACGTTCAACTCCGCCGCGACCCTTCTCGCGGCTGGAGTGGAGCGGTGCGGCAGTCTGGGACTCGAGGCGCCGACGCACGGTACCGCGCCCGCCGGGGGGGCTTCCTGCGGTGGAGCCGTAGCAGGAAGAGTCTCCAGCACCATCTCGTCACCGGTGGCTATCAGGGCGAGGGAGGTGCCGCACTTTACCGTCGTCCCCGCCACCACCTTGAGCGAGCGGAGAAACCCCGAAGCAGGGGCCTCCACCTCCACGTTGGCCTTCTCGCTCTCGACCTGAAAGAGCGGCTGGCCCTTTTCGATAGGGTCGCCCTCCGCCACGAGCCAGGAAGCGACAGTCCCCTCCTCCATCTCGGCCGCGAGGCGGGGCATGATTACTTCGACTGCCAAGGTTCCATCCTCCAGTTCTCGGCCCAACTCGCCGGGGTCACTGCGCCGGTGGTGTAAAGGTCCAGGATTCCCCCGCCCTGAGGACGACCGGCTTCGCGACGGGTCCGCCCCGCACCGACATGGTCTCGAGCAGGTTGAGATACTCCCGGACTTCATCGCAGTCGGGATCCAGGTAGTGCATCGGCAGAACGTACTCCAGGCCGAGCCACTGAGTGGCAAGCACAGCCTCGTAGGGGGTTAGCTCGCCCGTCACGACGCGCATGCCGTCGGCCTCGATCGGGATAGGCAATGTAACGTGCATCAGACCGATGTTCGGCTTGTACAACTCGCCTATTCCAGCCAGGGGTCCATCAGGATCTTGATGCCGTTGGGCGCGGTGATCTCGTAAGCTGCGGCGCCGAGGAAGCGAATGTTTGTCGTCACGTTTCCCTCCGAGTCTCGTAGCCCGATGGCTACCTACCTCCGAAGAACAGTCTCGGTATGAATAGGGTGAGCTCCGGCACGTAGGCAATGAGGATCACCACCGCCAGCATTGCGCCGGCGAAGGGTATGACGTACTTCATTGCCTCGGCGATTGGCGTCCTGGTCATTGAGCATGTCAGGTAGAGCAGTATCCCGACCGGCGGCGTGATGGTGCCGATCAGCAGCATCACGACGATCACCATGGCGAAGTGAACCGGATCGAAGTGGTAGGCCGCGCCGGTGGCGAACAGCACCGGCACCAGGATGATCATGGCTGCCATCGTCTCGATGAAGCACCCCACAAGCGCAAGAAAAGCGATGATCAAGAGGATGATCACGTTGGGATCGGTTGTCAGGGAGGTGAGAAGGCCCACGGTGAGCCTGGGGAACTCCTCCCGCGCCAGCACCCATCCGAACATCGCCGCGTTGGCCACGATGAACATGAGCCCCATGGAGGTCGTGGCAGCGCGGGCAAGGATCTGGGGCAGCTCTCTCGGCTTCAGGTCGCGGTAGACGAAGAAGCCGACGATCAAGGCATAGACCACGGCGGAGACACCCGCCTCTGTGGCGGTGAAGATGCCGCCGAGAATGCCACCGATGATGGCGAAGGGAAGCGCCAAAGCGGGGAGGGCGTTCCAGAAGGCGCTCCTCGTCTCTTTGATGCTGACCCGTGCCTCCCCTTCATATCCGTCCTTGACAGCGTAGTAGTAGGTCAGCGCCATCAACGAGAGGCCGACCAGCACGCCAGGCACCACACCCGCCAGGAACAGCTGCCCGATGGAGAGATTCGTCATTGACCCGTAGACGATCATCAGGATGCTGGGCGGGATGATGGGCCCGATGGTGCCTGCCGAGGCCTGGAGAGTGACCACGAAGCCCCGCTTGTAGCCCCGCTTGATCATGGCGGGCATCATGATGGAGCCGATGGCACTGGTATCGGCGGCGGCCGAACCGGAGATGCCCGCGAAGATCATGCTCGCCACAATGGTGACCATGGCTAGCCCACCCTTCACGTGCCCTATCAGGGCAGCGGCGAACCGAATGAGGCGCAAGGAGATGCCGCCCCTCTCCATCAACTCGCCGGCTAGGATGAAGAAAGGAATAGCCAGGAGCGGAAGCGAATCCACGCCCACGAACATCCTCTGGGCCAGGACCATGGGCGCAACCTCACCCCTGAGGACCACCACCATCAAGGCCGAGATGCCCATCGCGAGAGCCACCGGCATCCCGACGAACATCAACACCGTCAGGACCACGAACATCAGGACAAGCATCGATCACCTCCTGGACAGACTTGGGGGGCATCTCTAGCTCATTCTCATCGTGAGGACGATCACGGGCTACTCAGGATGGGCTTGGAGGTCGGGCACCTCCAGGCTTGATGTCACAGCAGGCTTACCCCTGGAGGCCTCTTTGAAGCGTTCGACTGCTTGGCGAAGGCAGTTGATTGCCATTAGCCCCATCCCGACGGGAAACACCATGTACATTCTGTCCATTGGTACCCTCATCGCAGCCGAGACGCCGCCCGAGCTGCGGGTAACAAGCTCCCAGGAGAACCAGATCATGGCAATGAGAAAGAGCGTGGCCACAGCGTGCACGGCTGCCTCCAGGTAGTGGCGTGCCCGGTATGGCAGCAAGCCAGTGAAGATGTCCACCGTTATCAGGGACCCGTGGCGAGTGGCAAGCGCGGCCCCCAGGAAGATAAGCCAGATGTCCCAGTATCGTAGGAACTCGTCTGCCCAGAACAGCGACGACTGGAGAACGTACCGGAATACGACTCCGGCAAAGCCAACGGCCGCCAAGACGAGGATCATGGCACCGACGATCCAGTAAAGCAATTTGTCCAGGTAGCTGAAAAGGAGTTGCACGGCGGCTACCTCCCTGTGTTGTCGAGCTCACCACCAAAGGCCGGGCTATCGGCTCCCGGGCCGCACCGTGGCTCTGCTGCGGCACGGCCCGGGACTGCAGGCGATGAATAGGACTACTTGGTGTCGGTTATCGCCTTGACCAACTCAGCGGACTTGGTTGTGGTGATGAAGTTGTCCCACACGGGCTTAACGGCGTTCTGGAAGGAAGCCATGTCGGGCTTATCGATTCCCTGCATGCCCGCCTTGACCAGGTCGTCGTAGGACCGTTTGTCCAGCTTGATTGCCTCGGCTTGACCCCAGTCGGTCACTACCTCCTTGGCCGAGTCGTCGATCGCCTTCTGGATGTCGGCCGGCAGGCCCTTGTACACCTTATCGCTCATGATGAGATTGACATCTGTGAAGATGTGGTAGGTCTTGGAAACGTACTTGGCGACCTCCGGTATCTTGCCAGACAGCGCGGTGTCGGCGGGCACTTCCACAGCGTCCACAACGCCCGTCTGCAGGGCCGTGTAGACGTCACCCCAAGGCAGCGGCGTGGCGTTGGCCCCCAGCGCCTTCATGGTGTCGACGTAGATCGGCACTTCGGGGATGCGTATCTTCAACCCCTTCATGTCGGCTGCACTGTTGATTGGCTTGTTCCGGGACATCATCACCCTGAAGCCGGAAACCTGGTAGGAGAGGGTTCGAATGCCGGTCTTCTCCAGCAGCTCGCTGGCCAGCTGCTTGCCTATCGGCCCATTGGCCACCTTCTGCCAGTGGTCGTGGTCGCGGAACAGGAACGGGAGGCTGATGATGTTAGCCCGGTCATAGTAGAGGGCAGCGGCGCTCAGGTCGGCCCACGCCAGATCCAGGGTACCCAGCTTCACACCCTCCGTGTTGTCCTTGAGGCCGCCGATCTGGCCGGCACCGAAGACCTTCACCTCCACCTGGCCGTTGGTCTTCTTGCTCACCGTCTCGGCGAACTTTTCCGATACGGTCTGCACTAAGTGGGTCAGGGCCACGTGGTGGGCAAGCCTGAGGGTGTACTTGGGCGCAGCGGCCTTGGCCGGAGCCGCGGCCGCGGTAGGCTGTGCTGCGGCGGGTTGTGCGGGTGCCGAAGCCTTGGTCGGCTCTGCTGCCGGCTTGGCAGGAGCCTGGGCCGGCGCTGGGGCGGCCGGCGCACACGCCTGGACCAGCAGCGCCAGCATCACGACACCGGTGACCATCACAAGAAACGAAAGACCCTTGGATCGTGCTCTCGACATGCCCATTCTCCTCCTAGTCTAGAAGCTACCAGGACCAACAAATCAACGCGATGCTGGCGCTCTTTGTGGCCGTCTCACCTCCTCTCGAAATCCCCCCGCGGGAGTCGTTGGACAAACCAGGTACGCTACGATGAGTCCAGCGAAGGCTTCGTCGCCCCCTCTATCCCACAGGCTTCCTTGCCACCCCTAGAGAACCCTGTCCACGGCGGCGACTATCTGGTCTGCGTTGGGTATGGCCGCGCGCTCCAGCTTGCGATTGTAGGGTATCGGCGTGTCCAGCCCTGCTACTCTCTGGACCGGGGCGTCCAGGTAGTCGAACAGCTCCTCGGCCGCGCGGGAGCAGATCTCGGCGCCCAACCCGCCGGTCTTGCAGGCCTCGTAGACGGCTATCAGCTTGCCGGTTTTCTTCACGGAGGAGAGGACCCGCTCCCAATCAATGGGATTGACGCTCCGGAGGTCCACTACCTCCACGTCAATCCCCCTCGCCGCCAGCTGCTCCGCTGCCGCCAGCGCTTCCAGGACCATGTAGGAATAGGTGACTATCGTCGCGGCCGTGCCCTGGCGCTTCACCTCCGCCTTGCCGAGGGGCACCACGTGGTCCCCCTCCGGCACCATGCCCCTGGTGGCGTACAACTTCTTGTGCTCTATGAAGATGACGGGGTTGTCGTCGCGGATGGCCGCCTTCAGCATCCCCTTGGCGTCGGCGGGCGTCGCGGGCATCGCCACCTTCAGCCCTGGAATGGTGGCGAACCAGATCTCCAGGCTCTGGGAGTGCTGAGCTGCCCCGCCCCGGCCGACCCCGCCCTGGGTCCGGATCACCAGGCTCGGCCGGGCCTTCCCGCCGAACATGTATCGCACCTTGGCTGCCTGGTTGACGATCTGGTCCATTGCCAGGGTGATGAAGTCGACGTACATGATCTCGGCCACGGGCCGGTACCCCAGGAGCGAGGCCCCTACGGCCGCGCCCGCTATAGCCATCTCCGAGATGGGGGTGTTGCGCACCCGACTCTTCCCGAACTCCTCTTCCAGTCCCTGAGTCACTCCGAAGACACCGCCGCGTGGCACGCCGACCTCTTCGCCGAGGACAAGGACCTTGCTGTCCCTGGCCATCTCCTCCCTGAGGGCTTCGTTGATGGCCTTTGAATAGGTGAGTTCTTTCATCTATCCACTCCGTTGCGCTGCCTCACCGGTGGACGGGCAGAAGGCCCCGGTCCACTGGAGACCGAATCTCCTACCCGTAGATGTCTACCAGTAGCTGGTCGAGGTCTGGCTCAGGGCTCTGCATGCCGAACTCGATGGCCTCTTCGATCTCCCGGGCTGCCTCCTGATCGATGGCCTCGGCCTGCTCATCGGTGAGGACTCCCCGGGCCACCAGGTCCTTCCTGAAGCGGGCGATTGGGTCCTTGGCCTTCCAGATCTCGATCTCCTCGATTCCGCGATAGAGCCCCGGGTCGGTGGCCACGTGCCCGAACCAGCGGTAGGTCTTGCACTCGACCAGGGTGGGTCCACCCCCGGCCCGGGCTTTCGCGACCTTCTCGCCCACCACCCGGCGGACGGCGAGGACATCGTTTCCATCCACGATTACGCCCTCCATGCCGTAGGAGGAAGCCCTGATCGCCAGGTCCTCTATGGCTGTGGCGCTGGTGATCCGGGTGGTGATTCCGTAGAGGTTGTTCTCGCAGACGAACACCACCGGGAGCTTCCAGACGGAGGCGAGGTTCAGGGCCTCGTGGAATGCGCCGTTGTTGGTAGCCGCGTCCCCGGAGAAGGCGAGGATCACCCGACCATTCCCGTCCATCTGAAGGGCCAGGGCAGCGCCGACGGCGATCGGCAGTCCCGCGGCGACGATGCCGTTGGCTCCGAGGATGCCCAGGTCGAAGTCGGCGATGTGCATGGAGCCGCCCTTGCCCTTGCAATAGCCGGTCGCCTTGCCCAGGAGCTCCGCCATCATGCGCTTGACGTCCCCGCCCTTGGCGATGCAGTGGCCGTGGCCGCGATGGGTGCTGATGATGTAGTCATCCCTGGTCAGTATGGACATCGCCCCGACGGCCACCGCCTCCTCCCCGATGTATGTGTGGGTAGGGCCGGAGATGAAGTCTTTGGTGAAGAGGTCCTTGATGGTGCCGTCGAAGTGGCGGATGCGCAGCATGCTGCGGTACATGCGCACCAACTCGGTGGGTTCGACGTCGACTTCCTCGTTGATCTTCGCGATCAATTCGGTCATGGTGCGCTCACTTTCTGCGGCTCCGAACACCACTGGTTCACCATGCGTACGGCGGAGTTGGCGTCGGCCCCGTAGCCGTCCGCGCCGATCTCATCCGCATAGCGCTGGGTCACGGGGGCTCCGCCCACCATCACCTTTGTCTTGGCCCGGAGCCCTGCCTCGTCCAGCGCCCGCAGGGTTGTGCGCATCTGGGCCATCGTCGTAGTGAGCAAAGCGGACAGCCCCAGCACCTGGGGGCGGTGCTTGTGCACGGCCTCTATGAAGGCCGAAGGCGCCACGTCCGCTCCCAGATCCACCACCGTGTAGCCAGCCCCCTCCACCATCATCCTGACCAGGTTCTTCCCGATATCGTGGAGGTCGCCCTTGACGGTGCCGATCAGCACGGTACCTCGGGGCTCCATCTGCGTGGCGTTCATGAGGGGCTTCAGGACGTCCAGGCTGGCGTACATGGCCCTGGCGGCGATCAGCATCTCCGGTACGAAGATCTCGCCGCAGCCGAACCGTTCTCCGACCCTGGCCATGCCTGGGATCAACGCCTCGTTGAGGATCGCCCCAGGCGTAGCTCCGGCATCCAGGCAGGCGGAGGTGAGATCCTTAACCACCTTGGTCTTGCCGTGGATCACCGCTTCGCGCACTGCGTCCAGCTTCTCTCGCACTTCTTCGGTCATAGGTGCCCTCCCTTCAGAGATTCCCCAGTGCTAGACAGGAGATGGGATCAAGCGATACTCTCGCGCCGCTGCCACCAGCGCGTCGACGTTTTCCAACGGCGTGCCGGGAGCCATTCCGCCACCGCCGGTGAGAAGGAAGGGCGCCTTGCCCACCGCCGCGTCCATGCAGAAACGAGCCTCCTCGGCGACCTCCTGCGGAGTCCCATTCAGCATCACGTCGACGGGATGGACGTTGCCGGCAAGACACATCCGGTCGCCCAGAGCCGCCACGGCCGTCTTTATGCTCTCGCGGAACCGCTCCCTCTCGCTCCCGCTCCGGCTGCGTCCCTGGGGGGTGACGAGCCCGAAGTGGAAGATCTCCGCTCCCAACTCTGGAATGCGGTCCAAGATATGGGAGACATTCCCCTCGTTGTGATACAGCCCTATCGCCCCGGGAAACTCGGCGAAGATGGCTCGGACGTAGGGCAGACAGAACTCCTCGAAGTGAGCGCGCCCTACTTGCGAGGGGAAGTGCTCGGCGACGAAGAGGAGCTTCATCGGCCCGTTCACCTCCTCGTGGGCACGCAGAAACGCCAGGGTTGTCTCTGTCACGATCGAGAGAAGCTTGTGGACTCTTTCTGGTTCCTCGACCAGATCCGCCAGGAACTCGCTGTACCCGCGGATGAGCGCAGCGTTCTCCAGCGGCCCCAGGACCCAAGCGACGCCGTCCAGCCAGCCGTACTCCTCCACGTAGCGCCTGGGGGTGTTCTTCCAGGCGTAGCGGTAGATCTCGAGGGCGTCCGGCATCAGGCCGTCCCGGTGAGGATCTACCGGGCGGAGCCTGTCCACCTCCTCGATGGACCCGAGCACAGGCTTGACGTAGGGTGGGTCCTCCTCGGTCCAGAAGACCGGGCAACCGAAGGCCGAGGGCACAGCGGCGACGCCGAAGTCGCCCCAGGGTCCAACGACCAGCTTGACGTCCGGGAAGCGGTCCTGGAGCCAGAGGTTGCACTCCAGCAGCAGGGCTGGGTCGCGGTAGTACTTGAGCATAGGGATGCCGCGCAGGATGGGAAGGAAAGGTCCTGCGCTCACGAGCACGGGAAGTATTCGACCGGGCTGCCGGTCGCGTACCGTGGCCAGGAACTCCGCTTCGACTGTGCGCGTCATCTCGCACCTCCCCGTCTGATTCGGCGGTTGACTGTTAACAGAAGATCGGCCAAGAAACCACCGCAGAACCCAGCGCCAGAATCACGCAGCCCATCGCTGCCGCCGTCGGCGCACGACGTGCCGACGGATACTTCCTGACGAAGTCATGGTGGAGTGCCAATTATCGCCGACTGGCGGCTATCTCCTCAGGACGAATGTTGTCCACCTGACCGTAGAAGAACGCTATGTCGACGTGCCCCCCTTCCTCGTACTCGAATACGTGCCATTCGAGTTCGGGGAAGTGCAGGGTCATCCCGGCTGCGAGCGGCACGGGGGGGCACAATCGGCTCTGGTCCTCTCCGAAGCGCACCCAGCCGTTATGACTGCTGATGACGTAGACCGCCTCTTCGGCGTGCTGGTGTGGCGTCATTGGGCCAGCTTCGGCGGAGTACTGCGCGAATCCCATGGTTATCTTGCGGCTCGCGACCGAGGCATCCCTGCCAATCGTCTTCTGAATGATGCGTCCAGGTAGACGGGTTTTCGGGAGATCCTCCCTCCTGAGCAATTCCATGTTGTTGTCGGCCCCCTCATTCCGAATTGAAAACTGTCAACAACTCGCCGCAGCCGAAATGCCCGCGCCGTTGCTGCGGTTGATGCCTCACTTGAACCGGAGCCTGTTCATCGCCGAGCTGACCTCCAGCACATGGCCGGTGACGTAATCGGCATCGGAGGAAACCAGGTAGGCTACCGCGCCCGCGATGTCCTCGGGCGTCCCCATCCGTCCAAGTGGCATCTGGGATGTGATCTCCGCCCGCACCGCGTCCACCTCCTTGCCCGCCAGGCGGCTCTTAGCTGTGAACACGTCCCTGATCATCTCGGTATCGATTACCCCCGGCGAGACGCAGTTGACGTTGATGCCGTGGGGAGCCAACTCCACGGCAAGGGATAGGCTGAAGCCCCAAACGCCGAACTTCGTCGCGGCGTAGGCCGTGGAGTTGGGGGAGCCGTACTTGGCTCCCGAGGAGTAGAAGTTCACGATCTTGCCGGATCGCTGCGTCATCATGTGGGGCACGGTCGCCTTGCAGCAGAGGAAGGTGCCCTTGAGGTTGATGGCCATGATCCGGTCCCAATCCTCTTCCCGCGTCTCAACCATCGGGGTGGTGACGACGATGGCGGCGGAGTTGACGAGGATGTCGATATGGCCGTACTTGCTGTGGACGGAGCCCACCATCTCGGCTACCGCGGCGCTGTCGCTGACGTCGGTAGGCAGGGCGAGGGGACTGCGGCCCAGCTTCTCTATCTCTCCAGCCGTCTGGTCGGCCAGGTCGCCCTGGATGTCGACCACCGCGACGTCGGCCCCTTCCCGGGCCAGCCGCAATGCCACGCCCCGCCCGATGCCCCGCCCGGCCCCCGTGACTATGGCTGCCTTGCCCTCCAGCCTCATGGACGCCTCCTACCCTCTATCCTCCACTGCTCTCCGGGTGGTTTCGACCCAGGCCTTCACCTGGCGAAGATCCGCCTGAGGATCCTCCAGGCCGGTGATGCCCTCGGCCCGAATGGTCCAGGCCGGCACCTTCATCTCGCAGCATGCCTCCACGAGCCCGCGCGCTCGGGCCTCCATCTGCTCCGGAGTGGCCTGAAGCACGTCGTCCACCGCGTGGACGCAGACTTCCAATGGTGTGCCCGCGAACACCGTCGCCGCGCGACGAACGTCGGTCCAGGCGCTGACGTTCAGAAGCTCGATGCGCGGCATCTCGCGGATCGCAGGCAGGAACGGAGTGATGTTGCCGCAGCTGTGCCAGTAGGACACGCCGCCCTGGAAATCGTGGATCTCCTTCTCGTAGGGAAGGAGGAATTCCGTAAAGAGGCCAGGGGAGAGCTGAGGTATGTTGACGTCGTCGTCGTAGTACATTGCCTGGGGAATCGGGCGACCGAGGTAGTTGGAGCGGTCGACCTCCCATTGCTTGCGGATGTCCGTGACCAGGCGAACGATGCCATGCACCAGCTCCGGCTCCTCCAGCATGTCGACCATCAGGTTGTCGTAACCCCTTAGGTAGATCAAGCTCGTGAGGAGGCCCGGGGCCCAATCGTGGAACTGTACCCTGACGGGGTAGCCGTCCACCATCTGCTGGATCTCGTCGTAGAAACGCAGGGCGAGCGGCATGAGGCCGGTGGCTCTGAAGTCGGGTCTGCCGATCTTCCCGAGCTCGCCGTAGTCTTTGAGAGCGGAATCGCGGTCGACCCAAGGCTCGGCGACTTCGTCGTAGAGCTGGCGGATGCCGAAGAGGCTCGCCTCGAAGCCCAGCCCGATCCATGTTGGGACAGCAGGCACGAGGGGGCTGTCATCCGGGATATCAGAGAAGCAGCGCAGGCGGGCTTTGAGATAGTAGTGAAGGTAGGTAGCGGGGTCGGTGTAGTACTGGGCGAGGCTGAAGCCAAAGATCCTGG
Source organism: Chloroflexota bacterium (assembly GCA_021845945.1). Next base: position 1,994 of record JAJZRD010000050.1, on the reverse strand, counting down.
CCCAGAAGGCGACGCTGTACACGTCGGCCTGGATCGGGATCTTGCCTCCTGTCTCGACGAGGGGAAGCGGCTGGCCCCTGAACTTGACCGTCTTCAGGTGGAAGGACGGCTCGGCCCACAGCTTGAGCCGGGACCTGTTCTCAGGGCTCTCCACGGCCGCGCAGAACTGGTCGAGCAGCCGGGGAATCTCGGACCGGATGGAACCGTTTCCTGAGTCGACGCCACCCATCGGGAGCCTCCCTGTTGGCAGACTCTACTAATCCACGCCAGGGGCACTATTCGATCACCATGGGAGACGACGGAGTTAACGGGTAAGGTAGTCTTCTAGCTCAGGTCCTGTGGATTCGCTATGGTGCCTGGCGGCGCGCTCGGCCTCGGCGGCGTCGCCGGCCCTGATCGCTCGGACGATGGTTTGGTGGAACTCACGCGTGCCCTCCGCCGAGCGGAGGTTTCCGAGCCGGGTTTCCCTGATGAACATCCAGATCTGAGTGCGGAGGTTGGCCCAGGAATGGTAGAGCCGCCTGTGGCCGGAGGCTCGCACCAGGGTCTCGTGGAACTTCAGGTCGAAGGTGGCGAAGCGGACGGGGTCGGCATCTCCCGCTTCGGCCATCGCGTTGAGGCACTCCTCCAGCTGATCGACAGCTGCCTGGTCGCGCCTCACAGCGAGGAAACGGGCTGCCAGCCCCTCGATCACGGCCCGAAGGGTGGAGATCTCCCGTATGTCTGCCCGGTCCAGCCGGCTCACGAAGGTGCCGCGTCGAGGAACAATCACGACAAGTCCTTCGAGAGCGAGCTGCCTGAGGGCGTCGCGGACGGGTCCGCGGCTCAGGTTGAGTTGAGAGGCGATAGCGGACTCGACCAGCCTCTCGTCGGGCCGAAGGGAGCCCTGAAGGATGGCGTCGCGGATGGAGTCCGCCGCGTGGTGACCCAGGGGGACACCTACGAGGTCGGACTTGTGGAGGTGCAGGGTAATCATGCCAGGCTCCTTGTGGGTTAACGGAAAACCGTTAACAGTTTGCAGAAAGATGGGGCGGCTGTCAAGTAGCAGATTCGGCCGGGGTGAGCGTAGGCCTGAGCGACGAGATGGTGCTTCGGGACGAGGCGCGCGCAGGCTAAGGCTTGCGGCTACCTTTTTCATGCCCCTGTCCTCCGCAGGTGTCACCAGCCCTTCAGGACAATGGCCCCATGAGCCGCCCGGAAATCTGCGCCGCACCCGCGGAATTGCGGAACGGCGCACTTGGCTTGCGTTCGTTTTCGCGGCGTTGTACCCTTGTCGAGGCGAACCTGGAAGGCAAAGGTACGCCCGCGGGCGAGCGAAGTCACGCCTCGATTAAGCTCCCTCCCCGAGAGGGAGTGAAGATCTGCTGGACCCCCCACCTTTGTCGGCGAAAAGGAGTTGTCCAATGGCTGAGCAATCCAAGGTAACGGTATCCCAGCTGGTGGAGATGAAGCGCAAGGGCGAGAAGATCGCCATGATCACCTGCTACGACTACCCCAACGCCCTCTTGGTGGACCGGTCGGGGATGGACATCGTGCTGGTGGGCGACTCCCTGGGCATGACCGTGCTGGGCTACCCCAACACCCTGCCCGTGACCATGGACGAGATGGTCGTCTTCGCCAGGGCCGTGACCAGGGCCTGCAAGAGGGCCTTCGTGATCGGCGACATGCCCTACATGACCTACCAGCCCAGTGTGGAGCTGGCGGTGAAGAACGCGGGCCGCTTCATGAGCGAGGCGAGCTGCGATGGGATCAAGCTGGAGGGCGGTAGGGCCATGGCCGACAGGGTGAGGGCCATCGTGGACTCCGGGATACCGGTGATGGGCCACCTCGGTCTCACCCCACAGAGCGCCTCCATGCAGGGCGGCTTCAAGGTGCAGGCGAAGACGGGGGACGCGGCCAAGCGGCTGCTGGACGACGCCCTGGCGCTGGAGGATGCGGGTGTCTACTCGATCCTGCTGGAGCTGGTGCCGGCCAGGGTGGCGGAGTACATCACC
>JAJZRD010000049.1 GCA_021845945.1 Chloroflexota bacterium | reverse complement strand
GTCTGATTCTGTTAGCGCCGGCATAGTCTGGGGAACGCGATTCGGTGTCGCCTAGCTCTGCGGTGCCAGGGTCAGCCGGGCATCGAGAGCTATCGCACCCTGCCCTTCGGGCATCAGAACCAACGGGTTGATATCCAGTTCCAGGATCTCCGGGAAGTCTGTGACCATTTGGGAGACCCTCATCAAGACCTCTTTGGCCGCTTCCAGGTCCGCCGGCGGCTCGCCACGGGCGCCCAGCAGCAGCTGGTACGACCGGATCTCACTCATCATGTTGCGAGCGGATCGTTCGTTGATCGGGGCAACCCGGAAGCTCACGTCCTTGAGCACCTCGACGTAGATGCCGCCGAGGCCGAACATCAGCAGCGGGCCGAACTGAGGATCTCGGTTCACCCCGATGATGACCTCTCGACCCTTGGGGACCATCTCCGCGATGTTGACGCCCCAGATGTCGGCTTCGGGCATCCGGCTCCGGACCTTGGTAACCATGGTGTGGAAGCCGTGCTCCACCTCTTCGGCGCTGTTCAGGCCCACCATCACGCCCCCGACGTCGGACTTGTGCAGGATATCCGGGGAGGCGATCTTCACGACGACCGGGAAGCCGATCTTGGTGGCCAGCTTGCCGGCCTCGGCAGCGCTCCTGGCGAGGCCTCCCTTGGGGATGCGGATCCCGTAGGCCTCCAGGACGGAGCGGCCTTCCACCTCACCCAGGGTGAGCCGCCCCTCCTCTCGGAACCGGTTGAACAGATTGGAGACGGCGGGCTTGTCGACCTGGAAGGTCGGAATGGTTAGCTCAGGGGAGTCCAGCCAGCGCCGGTAGCGAACCATGGCCGCCATGGCCTCCATGGCGCGCTCGGGGAAGGGGTAGTTGGGGATTTCGTTGGCCGACAGGATGTCGACCCCCTCCTTTACTTTCGAGGCTCCCATGAACGAGGCCAGAACCGGCTTGTCGTATCGACGGGCTACCTCCGCGATCGCCCTGGCCGTCTCGGTGGAGTCGGTCATCACCTGAGGAGTCAGCAGCACCAGCACGGAGTGAACGTTGGGGTCCCGCAGCACCAGTTCCGTGGCGGTGGCGTAGCGGTCGGCCAGGGCATCGCCCAGGACGTCCACCGGGTTGTGGGCGCTGGCCTGGGGTGGCAGCGCCGACTGCAGCTTCTCCGTGGTCTCCGGCGTCAGGCCCACGATCCTCAACCCCAGCCGCTCGGCGGCGTCGCTGGCCATGATGCCCGGGCCACCGGCGTTGGTGACCACGGCCACCTGGTTCCCCAAGGGCACCGGCTGGTTGGCGAAGGCGAAGGCGTAGTCGAACAGCTCCTGGACCGAGGTGGCCCTGATCACGCCGCACTGCGCGAAGGCCGCCTTGTAGGCCGCATCGGAGCCGGCCAGGGTTCCGGTGTGAGAGGATACGGCGCGCTGGCCGGCGGCCGTGGTCCCGGACTTGATCACCAGAACCGGCTTCTTCTTGGTCACCTTCTTGGCGGTCTGGATGAAGCGAGGTCCGTCGGTGATCCCCTCCAGGTAGCCCAGGATGACCTTGGTGTTCTCGTCCTTGGCCCAGGCCTCCAAGAGGTCGATCTCATCGACGTCGGCCTTGTTGCCCAGGCTCACCATGCTGGAGAAGCCGAACCCCTCGCCGATGGACCAGTCCAGGATGGCCGACATCAATGCGCCGGACTGGGACATGAAGGCCGTGCGACCCTGCCCCGGCATCACGGCCGCGAAGGTGGCGTTCAAGGGGGCGAAGGTATCCACCACCCCCAGGACGTTGGGGCCGATGATCCTCATGCCGTAGCGGGCTGCGGTGTCGGTGACCTCCCGCTCCATCTTGCGGCCCTCGGGACCCACTTCACGGAAGCCGGCGCTGATGACGATCATCCCCCGGACACCCTTGCGGCCGCACTCATCGACGATCTGCAGCACAAAGCGGGCCGGGGTGGTGACCACGGCCAGGTCCACATCATCGGGCACGTCCACCACCGTTGGGTAGACCTTCAGCCCGGCGATATCGGTGGCCTTGGGGTTGATGGGGAACACGGGTCCCGTGTAGCCGGCGGTGAGGATGTTGTTCAAGACGCTGCCACCCAGCCCCTTGGGGTCTCGGGTGGCACCGACCACGGCTACGGACTTCGGCTTGAAAAAGACGTCCAGCACGCCTCCCCCCGATTGCCTGCTGAAAACGATGAATTCCGGCTTGGAAATGGTCTCCGTCACCTGTCTCTGCCTCCTTGCAGCGGTTAACTTCGTTGGGCATCTATCGCGGCCCGCAGCGGCCCGGTCTCGAGCAGCATCGCTCGGGGTTTCCACACATCGGGCTTGAAGAGACCCAGCTACTCCCGACGGGAGCGAGCAAGAACTAGACCATAGGCCCCTCCAAGTACCGGAAGCATAGCACGCGCCTCCTCAGCTTCTCAACCGCTTCTCAACTGGTCGAGGTTTCACTACCAGGGTGAGCCCCTGAGTTCCCACGATCTCCACCAACTCCCCCTCGGCCACGTCCCCTGCCTCGCTGAGAGCCTTCCACAGCTCGCCATTCAGGAACACCGTGCCTGCGGGGTCGAGAGGGGACCTGGCTCTACCCACCTGCCCCACCAATCCCTCCTGTCCCGTGGTCGGGCGCTGGCGTCGAGACCTCACGATGGCCCCCACCACGAAGGCGAAGAAGGCCGTGAGGCCGAGGCTGACCGCCACGATGGCGGATCTCGAGATCTCCAGGAAGGGGGCGTTGCGGGTGTTGATCAGTATCAACGATCCCAGCACGAAGGAGATCGTCCCGCCCCCTGTCAGGACACCGTGGGTGGGGGCGAAGATGTCGGCCGCAAACAGGAGGAAGGCGAAGCCGATCAGCAGCAGCCCGGCTACGTTCACGGGAAGCGTCCCCAATCCGAAGAGGGCGAAGAGCAGGCAGATCCCCCCCACCACCCCCGGCAGGATGGCCCCCGGGTTGGAGAGCTCGAAGATCAGCCCCATGGTGCCCAGGCTCAGCAGGATGTAGGCGATGGTGGGGTCGCTTATGACGTGCAGCAGGCTCTCGAAGGGGGTCATCTCGACCCGCTGGGTCGGCAGCCCCCTGGTCCTCAGGGTGGTCTTGCCGCTGGATAGCTGCACCTCCCGTCCATCCACCTTCTCCAGCAGGGAGGGCAGGTCGTCGGCGACCAGGTCGATCACCTTGAGATTCAGCGCCTCCTGAGCGGTGACGTTGACGCTCTCCCGCACCGCCTTCTCCGCCCAATCGGCGTTGCGGCCCCGGGACTGTGCCAGCCCCTTGATGTAGGCTACGGCGTCGTTGGTCACCTTCTCCTGCATGGTGTCGGACATCTGCTGCTCTCCCCCATTGTCCCCCATGGCGACGGGGTGGGCCGAGCCGATATTGGTGTTGGGGGCCATGGCGGCGACGTGGGAGGCGTAGGTGATGTAGACGCCGGCGGACCCGGCCCGAGCGCCCGGTGGAGCTACGTAGACGATGACCGGAACTTTGGAGGCCATGATACGCTGGATGATGGCGCGCATGGAGGTGTCCAGGCCGCCGGGGGTGTCCATCTCTATCACCACTGCCGCCGCCTCGTTCACCTCGGCCTGTCCGATGGCGCGCTCCACGTAGCTGGCCATCACGGGGTTGATGATGCCCCGCAGCGGCACCACGTCGACGTGGTCGCTTTGAGCGGAGGAGGGTACGGGCAGGGTAAGGACCACTACCAGGAGGGAAACTGCTTGAAGGGCTATCCAGAACTTGACTCTTGAAGGCAGCATGTCGCCACCTCCTTTCCCCGTCTATCATAGCAAGAAAGCGGTCGGCAGTCAGCTTTCGGCCACTGGCTATCAGCAGTCAGCCATCGGCCATCTGAAGAAGCAAGTGGCTGCCAATAGCCGAAAGCTGGTGGTTTGGCGACCATGCCGCGATCGGGAGGGGTCCCCGCGGCTGCCGGCTCCTGCGGGGCTCGCGGCTTTCAGCGGGTGCCGATGAGATAGATTACCTCGAAGGCCTCGTAGATGGCGGCAACCGCGAGAAGAAGGGCCACCAGACGGTAGGTGGTGAGGGTGGTGCGCAGCCCGGCCAGGTAGCCGGACAGGAAGCCCTTGGCCCCCTTGCGGAAGCCGCCGAAGGCGGAAACCCACAGCAGGTGGGCCGCGAACATCGCCAGGACGTAGCCCTGGCCCTCCAGCAGCAGGGTGAGGGAGTGGGGCACCATGGCCCGCGCCAGATCCGGGGAGGTGGGAGCCAGCGCTATCCCCCACACCAGCGCCCGGTAGAGGCCGACCACCACCCCGGCAATAGGTATCAACAGGGAGGGGACCGTGATGGTAAGGAAGGAGCCGAAGATGCTGTTGACCAGAAAAGTCACCAGGGCCGCTGCCGGGACGTTCTTGCTGAGGTACGCGTCTTTGGCGAAGCTGAGGGGCGGGGAGCCGAATCCCTCGAGAATCGCCCGGGTCAGGGATGCCTGCGCCTCCGGATTGGCGAAGGCGAACATGGTGCCCAGGACGACGAGGCCGTAGAAGGCGACGTTGAGAAGCAGATAGGCTCTCGTGTGGCGCCGCAGCAGGCTCACGGCGGGCTGCAAGGGCGCCCTCCTGGTTCGGGTTGGCCGGGGAGCGGAAGGAGCCGCTCCAGCTCCCGAAGGTCGTGGATCTTGGCATCGTACCGGGTGCTGAACCCGTAGTCTTTGCTCTGCCCCTCCTGCTCCAGCAGGACGCTGAAGATCCCCATCTGCTGGGCGGCATCCAGTTCGCCAAACCCGCCGTCGGCCACAAAGAGGGTCTCGGCGGGGGCTACCCTCAGCCGGCAGCAGGCCAGGTCGAAGATGGCGGGATCGGGTTTCAGAAGTCCCACCTCGTGGGAGAGCACCAGTTCGTCGAAAAGCCGGTCGATGCCCAGCCGGGCGATCGGGATGGCCGCGCCGTCGGATGCGTTGCTGATGAGCCCCAGCCGGTATCCGGCCGCCCTCAGCCGCCCCAGGGTCGGCACCGTGCTGGGATACAGGTGGACCGATTCCTCCAGCCGGTGAAGCTCGATGGCCACCAGGTCGGGTACCAGGTCGGGGGTGGGCTCGATGCCCAGGGCAGCGGCGGTGGTGGCCAGATGGTCGGCCAGATTACCTCCCCTGCCCAGCATCCGATCCTCCACGGATCGGCTCCAGACCCCGAGGAAGCGCCGCAGCGGGACGCCCAGCCTGCCGGCCATCTGCTTTCGCCTTTCGTTGGATTTCCCGACGTCCAACCAGATCAGGGTGTCGTAAAGGTCGAACAGCGCCGCTCGGATCCTTCGCCCGCCGGTGCGCCCGCCCGCAGGGGATTCCTCCATCACTTGTGATCGGTCTCCAGAAGCTGTTTCACCGCCGACAGCACCCTATCGACCCTGAACGGTTTGACGATGAAGTCGCGTGCCCCCATCTTGATCGCCGCCAGGGCCACCTGCTTGTCGGCGATCCCCGTCACCATGATAACCCGGGCCTTCGGGTCGTACTTCCGAATGGCCACCAGGGCGTTCATTCCATCCATCCGAGGCATCTGAATGTCCATGAGAACCGCGTCCGGACGCTCATCTTCGTACTTGCTTACCGCTTGAACTCCGTCCAGGGCCTCGACCACCTGATATCCAGCTTGAACGAGAAGGTTGACGGCCACCGGACGAGCAATGACATCATCGTCGACGACCAGGATTTTGGCCATACGCTCGACCCCCCTTCTGTGCCCTCCGCTGCCCGACGCAGAGGCAGCGAAGGCCGATCTGAACCAGGCGCACTGCCAGTTGCCGCTACTTGCCACCGAGACGGTGAGGCTGAAGTCCGACGCGGAACGGAGAGGGCTGAGTGCCGATGAAAGGCGAGTCAACATGCCACCTTCGAGTGTCGGCCAGTATACTCGACATCGGTCGTCCAGGAAAGGCGGACTTTGGTCCCTTCTTTCGGCCCTCTATCCGGCGTCTCGAGCCGTTGCACTCGCTAGCTTTCGGATAGTTCACCCGCGGCATTGCGCTGCAGGGCCTTCCAGGTGCATGATGTAGGTCGCCCGGCAGGATGACATGGCGCCTCGGACGGCATAAAGTGAAGTACCTTCACCAGATGGAGGGATTCGAGATGGATCTGGGACTCGCCGGCAAGGTTGCACTGGTCACGGGCGATTCCATCAACATCGACGGTGGCACCTCGGCCGTCGTGTAGTGGCGAGCGGGGAGCCACGGAGCCACGGAGGCACGGAGTACGCGGAGCTTCTTTCACGGCTTGGGGGCGCCCCCGTCGGGGCCACGTGCAGCCCTGTTGTCGATGGGTCCTCGCAGTAGGAAGGGAGGGAAGGTATCGTGAGTGTTTGCGCCACTTGCGACGTCTTCGTCTGCCGGACGGGCCACCTGGAGGCGGCGCCCGCCAACTGCCCCATGAGGGTGAGCCCCGAGATCGTGGATACCCGGGAGGTATACACCGACCCGATGATCCGGGCGATGGCCAGGGAATCTGCCGTAGTGGAGGCGGTGGGCTACTGCGAGTGGACCCGAGTAGAGGAAACCATGCAGTTCGCCAGGAGGCTGGGGATCAAGCGGCTGGGGGTGGCCTTCTGCGTCGGTCTGAGGCAGGAGGCCAAGATCTTGAACAAGGTGCTGGAGGTCAACGGCTTCGACGTGGTTTCGGCCTGCTGCAAGACCGGATCCATCTCCAAGGCCCACATAGGGGTGTCGGACGAGGAGCAGGTGAGGCCCGGCAGCTTCGAGCCGATGTGCAATCCCATCGGCCAGGCCAGGCTGCTCAACGAAGCCGACACCGGCCTCAACGTGCTGTTCGGCCTCTGTGTGGGCCACGATTCCCTTTTCATCAAGTACTCCGAGGCTCCCGTCACCTGTCTGGTGGCCAAGGATCGGGCGCTGGCCCACAACCCCATCGGCGCCCTCAACTGTGCGTACGGCTACTTCAACAAGGCCCTGTACCAGCGACATAGGGAAGGGTAGCCGCGACGATGCAGGGTACGTGGCGCGAGCGAGCATAGCGCCACGCCTGTGCCGGCTGCCCCGCGGGCGATGGCAGGCCGGCGGCAGGGCAGAGCGCCCTGCCCTACGCCATCCGAGATCATCGCGGTGGTTCGGTACACCTCTCGGTCGAAGCGAAAGCGGCACCAAGCCGCCGCATTCCCAGTTCCGTGTTGCCTTCTGCCCGTTGCTTTGGGCCTGGTTATCGTCCCCTATCTCGGGTTCCCGACTCCTCCCAAGATAGGGCGTTTCTCCTATCCCCCTTTAGGGCGTTCCACCTATTCAATGCACCGCCCCTGGTGCCTAGACTCCCAATGTCGCACCAGGAGTGCGCCCGGTCCCGTGGCCTATGCCGGTCTGGTCGGCGCGGGAAAGCAGGCACGCCGGAGGGAACAGGGTGGGGAACGAGCGGCAATGGGAGAGTCCTCTCTGCGACCGGCTGGTGGAGGGGCCTTATCCCAGCCACGTTCGGGAGTTGCGGCAGAGCGGATTCCCTCTGCGGATGCTGGAAGACGGGCTGCGCCAGAACCGCACCCAGTGGGGAACGGGGGGATACGTGTCGGTGCCTCCCCTTCTGGCTGGCGTGTCCGTCATCGGGAGCAACCGCCCCGAGATCACCTCGGAGATCACCTGCCTTCGGTTGCTGGGGGTGCCCGGAGGATACCTGTCGGCCGGGCTGATGCGCGGCTTGGCCGACCTCGCCGACCGGTACGGCCACGGCTACCTGCGCTGGACCACCGCCAGCAGCCTCGAGTTCGGCGTCCAGCGGGAGAGGATGCTGGAGGCAGTCGCCGCGGCCAACGGACTGGGGATGGACGTGGGGTCCACCGGCGACGACGTGCGCTGCATCTCCGCCTGTCCGGGCAGCTTCCGGTGCGATCTGGCTCTGGTCAACGCCCCCGACGTGGCCTACGCCCTGGGCCAGGCCACCATGGACGACCAGCAGTATCCAGGGATGCCCAACAAGGTGAAGACCGCCGTTTCCGGCTGTCCCAACGACTGCGTGCGGGCCCAGATGCAGAAGGATCACGCCTTTCTGGGGGTCTTCCGAGGGGCTCCGGTGGTGGACCATCGGTCGATGGATCGGTGGCTCCACGAGGGCGGCACCGGGGCCTCGGCGGGGAGCACCGGCCGGGTGGATCTGGACTACCTGGTGAGAAACTGCCCCGGCTCCGCCATCGAGCGCTCGGGGGATTCCGTGGCGATCGATCCGGCCTCCTGCCGCCACTGCATGCTGTGCATCAACAAGTGTCCCGCTATCCGTCCTGGCGGCGATCGGGGCGTGGCCTGGGTGGCTGGCGGCAAGTACGGCCATCGAGGTGCCAACGGTCCGATGGTTGGCTTCGTCCTCGCGCCCTTCATTCCGGCCGTGCCTCCCGACTACGCCGAGATCGTGGAGATCCACAAGCGTTTCCTGGACCTGTACGCCGACTACGGTCGCCGGAAGGAGCGGGTGGGCGACATGCTGGTGAGGCTGGGGCTGCGGACGGTGCTGGAGCTGATGGAGACGGAGCCCGACCCCGCCGTCCTGGAGGAGCCCGCCCACAGGATGTTCGTGGTGTGGCCGGAGACTGGGGCGGGGGCGGAACCATGAAGGGCAAGCTGCCCGCCGGCATCATGCCCGATCCACGGGCTCAGCTTCCCGATCTGCTGCTGCGCAACGAGGGCATGTGGGTGCGCCACGAGGGGCTGAGACCCGGCGTGTACCGCCACCTCAGCAGCAGCGGCGACGAGTGCGTCACCGTGCGGATCCAGCTTCCCCCCAACGGCCTCCTGTCCTCCGACAGCTTCCGCCGGCTGGCCGATCTGGTGGATCGGCACGCCCAGGTGGGGCGGCGAACCAGCCGAAACGCCTTCGAGCTGGTGGGAGTAGATCCGGAGCGGCTGGAGGAGCTGATCGAGCAGCTGGCGGCTCTGGGCTACCCCGTCGGCGGGACCGGGAACTCCCTGCACCAGATCAAGTCGTGCGGTGGCTTCGTCGCCTGCCAGAACGCGGCTATCGATTCCCCTGCCCTGGCCAAGGCCCTGGGCGATCGCTTCTTCGACGACGCCGTGACCCAGCGGTATCCCGCGTGGCTGAAGCTCTCCATCGGTGGGTGCCCGAACCAGTGCGGGGGTGGGGTCGAGGCCGACGTCGGCCTCCTGGGGGTGTTCAAGGGGTTACCCCAGGTGGACGATGCCAGGCTGGTGGAATCCCAGTGCGACGTCCCCCTGCTCTGCTTCTGGTGCCCCACGGGGGCCATCAAGCCGAAGGCCGTGCGGGGGGGTATGTCGGTGGAGATCAACCCCGAGCGTTGTACCCGCTGCACCTCCTGCTCCAACGTCTGCCCCGCCGCCATCCAGATGAGCGGCCAGCGCGGGGTCGCAATCGCCGTGGGCGGGATCGCCAGCAACACCGGGCGCGGGCCGCGGCTGGCCCGCTTGCTGGTGCCCTTCATCCCGCTGGAGAGCCCGCTGGAGTGCGGGCCGGTTCTGGATGTGGTCGGGCGGGTGATCGACCTGTGGAGATGCAGCGCCCGCCGGGGCGAGCGGGTGGGCGATTTCGTCGACCGGATCGGGTGGCCCAGCTTCTTGAGGCGGGTGGGGGTCGTCTTCGATCCCTACCTGATCGACGACTTCGATCCCTTCTCGGTGCGACGCAATCTACAGATCCGTTGGGACCGAGCCGATGGCTCACGCTGAAGACACGTTTGGTGCCGCCAACTCGATACGGGTTGAATGCCCCCGCTGCGGGTACGTGATGTCGGTCTTCGACGAGTCCTCGCTGCGGGTCAACAAGGCCGTCCGGCGGGCTTACCAGCACGCCTTGAAGAACCCCATCCTCTGTGCCGGGTGCAGCAACTGGATCCAGCGCCCCAGAGAGGTCAGGAGCGGGCAATGAACTATCCGCGGTTGGTGGTCGCTGCGCCCCGGGGGCGCTCCGGCAAGACCACGGTGGCCATCGGGCTGGTGGCGGCACTGGCCGGGATGGGGCTGGCGGTTCAGCCCTTCAAGAAGGGGCCGGATTACATCGATCCCAGCTGGCTGACGGGAGCGGGAGGCAGGCCCTGCCGGAACCTGGATCTCTTCTTGATGGGCGAGGAGTCCACCCTGGCGGCCTTTCAAGAGGGCGCCAGGGGCACCGACGTGGCCGTCATCGAGGGGGCGATGGGGCTGTACGACGGGGTGGACCTGGAGGGCAGCGGCAGCACCGCCCATCTGTCCAGGCTGCTGAAGGCTCCCGTCCTGCTGGTGGTGGACGCCACCCGGATGACCCGGAGCGTGGCCGCCCTGGTGAGCGGCTACCAGCACTTCGAGCCGGACGTGAATCTGGCAGGGGTGGTGCTGAACAACGTGGCCCGCTGCCGCCACGAGAGGGTGCTGGTGGGCGCCATCGAGCGCTACTGCGGGATCCCGGTCCTCGGCTGCGTGCCCAAGTCCGAGCTGCTCTCCATCCCCGATCGCCACCTGGGACTGATCCCCAGGACCGAGGACGATAGGCTGGTGCCGGCCATCGAGAACGCTCGCCGCGCGGCCGTGGAGCATCTGGATCTGAACCGCATCCTGGAGATCGCGCGCTCCGCCCCTCCGCTACCCGATGGCGGCGGTCTGACCCGTGGCGCCGGCGGGCGCTCGGTGAGGATCGGGGTGCTGCTGGACAGGGTCTTCACCTTCTACTACCCCGAGAATCTGGAGGCTCTGGAGCGGGCCGGGGCGACGCTCCAGTCCGTGGACTCCCTGGCGGACCCGACGTTGCCCGAGGTGGACGCGCTCTACGTGGGCGGGGGGTTCCCCGAGCTGTTCATGGAGCAGTTGGAGGCCAATCACTCCCTGCGGGAGGATCTCCGGCGGCGGATCCAGGCCGGCATGCCCGTCTACGCCGAGTGCGCCGGGCTGATCTACCTATCGGAGAGGATCCGATGGGAAGGCCGATCCTGCGAGATGGTTGGTGCCCTAACCTGCGAGATAGAGATGACGAGCAAACCCCAGGGACACGGATACTCCGAGGCGGAGGTGGTGGCCGATAACCCCTTCTTCCGTCGCGGCACGGTGCTGAGGGGACACGAGTTCCACAACACTCGAGTGGCTTCCCTGGACAGAAGGAGAGCGGCCTTCGCCTACCGGCTGCGGAAGGGAGCCGGGATCGACGACGATCACCACGACGGTCTGGTAGTTGGGAACGTTCTGGCGGCCTACACCCATCTTCATGCCCTGGCGGCACCGGGCTGGGCCGACAGCTTTGTGGCGGCGGCCGAGCAGCAGCGGGGCCGGACCGCGGGCAGCAAAGGGGGACGGACGTGATAGAGGCTGAACAGGCCCGGAGCTGGGAGGTTGGGCAGCCGACCTCCGGCCTGCTGGAGTGGCTGCGAGCCGCCTTGTCCAACCTGAGCGCTCTCTTCGGTTCCTGGAAAAGCGACGGGGACGAGGAGGATCTGGCGAGCGGGGCCGACCCGGAGGTGGTGGCGGCCCTGCAGTTCCTGGCGTCCATCATCCCGGACGAGTAGGATGGTGCTTGCCTCTCCCAGAGGGAGAGGCCGCCCGAAGGGCGGGTGAGGGCTGATTCGACGCTTCAGGCCAAGCCCTCATCCCGACCCTCTCCCTTTGGGAGAGGGACCAGCAAGTGAGGAGAGATGCTCGATGGTGAGCAACGCCGAGATGGCCTCCGCCCTGGAGGCGCGACTGCGACTCGACGCCGCGCCGGTGGCGGTCAGGATGGTGCCGGTGGGGAAGGAACCCCCCGACGGGCTGCTGGAGAGAAGCAAGGTGCTGACCTTCTGCCAGTTCCTCTCGGCCGCGGCCACCGGTGGTTACCCCTTCTGGGTGACCCGGGAGAACCTGGGGTGCCCCAACGCCCGGATCGCCTTCGGGATGTACGATCCCAGGCAAGACGCAGCGCTGATTGGAGAAGGCGATCAAGAACCACGTGGGGGTCTATGCCCCGAATCCGGAGGCGGCCCGAAAGCTGATCGCCTCCAAGCCGGCCATGCCGGCGGGGGAGGTCCAGGGTCTGGCGGTGGCGCCCCTGGCCAAGGCCTCATTCGAGCCGGATGCCGTCCTGATGGTGGTGGTGCCCTGGCAGGCCTACTTCGCCCTGGACGACTACCTGTACGCCACGGGCGACGCGCCCCTCACCATAGAGGTGGGCACCAACAGCCTGGTGTGCGCTTACGGCGCCGTGAGGGCCGGCTACCTCGGCAAGATCGGCCTCACCTCGGCCTGCGCCGGCGGTCGCAACTACGCGGGGATCGAGCGTACCCAGATGAGCTTGGCCTTCCCCGGCTCGAAGCTGGAGGCATTGCTGGAGGGGATCCGGGAGCGCTCCAAGAGGGTGCCCTATCCCGGCATGATCGCCATGCCGGCCCCCACGCCGATGCCGCCCAAGCACATCCTGATGCCGGAAGAGTAGCTGATAGCTGATAGCTCCAACTAGGCCCGGCTCTCCTCCAGGGCGAAGAGCTCCCGAAGGATCTGGACGTAGTTGGTGCCGGCGCCGTTGCCCCCTTGAGCCTTCAGTCGCACAGTAGGCTGGTGGAGCATCTTGTTGACGATGCCTACAGTAAGGGCTTCCACGACCGAGCGCTGGCGGTCGGTCAGCTCGCCCAGACGAGGGAGTGCCTTCTGCAGTTCGATCTGGCGGATCGCCTCGGCGCGATCGCGGAGGGCCTTGATGGTAGGTACCACCTGCAGGCTTCCCCACCAGGTTTCGAACAGATTCAGCTCGGCGTCGATGATCCCCTGGGCGCGACCCACCTCCTTGCGGCGCTCCTCCAGGTTGGCCGTGCATACGGCCTGCAGGTCGTCGATGTCGTGAAGGAGTACCTGCTCGAATTGCCGCACCAGCGGGTCCACGTCCCGGGGGACGGCGATGTCTATCAGGATCAGGGGACGCCCGGCGCGGCCCCGCAGAGCCTGGCGCACCATCTCGGCAGTGAGAACGAAGCTGGGGGCGCCCGTGGCGGAGATGGCGACGTCCACCTCCCCCAGCAGCTCCGGCAGCCGGTCGAACTCCTTTGGGGTTCCCCCGAAGCGGGTTGCCAGCTCCGCGGCCCTGCTATAGGTGCGGTTGGTCACGACGAGCCTGGCGCAGCCGTTGTCCATGAGGTTTCGGGCCGCCAGCTGCCCCATCTCGCCGGCCCCCACCAGCAAGATCGAGCGGTCCGCGAGGGTGCCGAAGATCCCTTTGGCCAGCTCGACGGCGGCGTGGCTGACCGAGACGGCGCTGCGGCTGATGTTGGTGTCGGTACGCACCTGCTTGCCGACCTTCATGGCGTGGTGGAAAACCCAGGAGAGCAGGGTGCCCGCCGTATCCTGGGCCAGGGCAGCCAGGTAGGCCTCCCGAACCTGGCCGAGGATCTGGGGCTCGCCGAGGATCATGGAGTCGAGGCCCGAGGCCACGGCGAAGAGGTGGGCGACCGCCTCCCTTCCGCTCTGGGAGAAGAGGTAGGGGGCGAAGCGCTCCACCGGGACGGCGTGAAA
The DNA here is from genome assembly GCA_021845945.1 of Chloroflexota bacterium. The sequence continues at coordinate 4,839 of JAJZRD010000049.1, read as the reverse complement.
GTCCGCGAGGAAGTTGGCTACCTCTCTGGCGCCGTCCTCGGCGGAGGGAACGATCGCGTAGATCTCGGTGCGGTTGCAGGTGGAGAGGAGCACTGCCTCCGGAGTCTTCTCCCGCAGGGCGGAGAGGGCCGACTCCATCTGGGCGGGGGTGAAGGCCAGATGCTCGCGAACCTGGACCGGGGCTGCCTTGTGGTTTACACCGACGACGACTATCTCCATTCTAGACCTGCCTTAGAGCTTTCATTACTCTTGCTGCCGGCCGCCCTGGCCGGCGGTCGCCCTTCCGAGTTGGGTGGGAAGATCGCGTGCAGTTCAGAATTGGTCGGGACGGCGCGGGTGACGCCGGTGCCGGCGAGCAAAGGCGCCGAAAGCTATGCAAACCTGCACAAAGCTTCGTGATTATATGCACCACCAGGAGTCGCGGTCAATAGGCTCTTCTTCATTGGAAGCTGTTGGGGGCCGGCACTCTCCTTCGCACCCCCGTTTGACGGCCGAAGCTGCGGTTGGTATGGTTGGCCGGCGAGTAACCGGCCGTCGATGGGGATGGCCGACGATCGCATTGACCTGAGTGGTGGAAGAAGGTACCATCAAATTGTGCGGAACGGCAGAACGTTAGGAGGTGGTAGTCGGTGGTGAATCGCCCGAAGGTCCCAACCCCGAGTCTGAACCGTCTCCCCCTCTACTATCGATATCTCCTGGAGGCTCGGGAGCAGCGGCTGACCGTCGTGTCCTCGGAGATGCTGGGGGATGCCGCGGGGGTCCCGGCCGCCCAGGTGCGCAAGGATCTGGGCTATCTGGGAGAGTTCGGCCGTCCTGGGATTGGCTACGACGTGGCCGAGATGCAGCGAAGGCTGGCCGAGCTGCTTGGCCTGGCCATGGAGAAAGAGGTCATCGTGGTGGGGGCAGGGCGGTTGGGGAGTGCCATCGCCTCCTACCCCGGCTTCGCCACCTACTCGCTCTGCATAGCGGCGCTGTTTGACCAGGATCCCGCGAAGGTTGGCACCAGGGTGGGCGGTCTGGAGGTGCTGGACGTCGAGGATCTGCCCCGCTTCATCCAGGAGCGCAGCATCCAGATGGCGATCCTGACCGTGCCCTCCGCTGCGGCGCAGAAGGTGGCCAACCAGTTGGTTGCCGCGGGGATCAAGGCGATCCTGAACTTCGCCCCGGTGAAGCTGGAAGTGCCGTCCGGGATCGTGGTCTCCAACGAGGATCTCGCTGCCCGCCTGGCGACCCTGTCCTTCCGCATGACCCGCGGGAGAGACTCGTAGCGGTCCAGGGGAGCACAGGATGACGTAGGGCGGGGTCTTGCGCCCCGCCGCCTCGGGCAATGGCAGACGGGCAGCAGGGGACAAGCCCCTGCCCCACGCCTTTCCCCGTGGGAGATGGAATCTCTCCGCGTCCCCGCGTCTCCCCGTCACCCGGTCTTGCCCCGCAGGTACTCCTCCAGGGCGAGGGCGTAGGACCCTTCCAGTGGGCCGAAGCGAGAGTAGTCCTGTGAGAACAGCTGCAGCGACGAGCGGGCGGCCTCCAGGTACCGTCCATCGCCTCCGAAGCGGGCCAGCCGCACCATCAACCGGGCCACCCGTGCGTTCTCCACCAGGTTCCAACGCCGGTTGGACAGGCCGCCCTGGGCGTCGCGCTCCGCCCGAACGTCGTAGAAGCCGCCGGGCAGGCCGGGGTAGTCTCTCATGATGACTTCCGCCAGCAGCGCCGCCTTCTCCAGGAAGCGGTCGTCGCCGGTGACATCATAAGCCTCCGCCAGCGCCGACGCTACCCATGCCTGGTCCCGGAGCAGGTGAGGACCGCCGGGATGGCCGTCCCAGTAGCGCACGACGCCCTGTTCGGGGTCCACCATTTGCGCCCAGAGGAAGTCCAGCAGCTGTGTTGCCGTCCGCAGCCGATCGGGGTCGCCCAGAAGCTCGAAGGCCATCAGGTAGGCGAGGGCGGCCCGGGCGTTCCCCTCCGCGAAGACGGTTCGGTCCACCGGGGGCGGCTGGGCGCCAACGGGGGCCCGCGAATCGAGTCTGTAGTAGTCGGGGTCGGCCGCCTGGCTTCCGGCGAAAGCGGGGGTGCCCGTGTTGCGGAGGGTGGAGTCGAGGAAGGCGAGAACCAGCTGGGCCACGGCCCGGTAGCCGTCGTCGTGGGTGGCCTGGAAAGCCTCCAGGTAGAGGCTGAGCAGGTCGGCGTTCACCTCCAGCAGCTTCTCGGTGCGGGGGTGGGTCCAGTCCCGGCGGTCCGCCGAGCGGAAGAAGCCGCCCCCTACACGGTCCAGGAGACCGGCGGCCAAGGCGTCCAGCGACCTGGTGACGATCTCCCCCCATCGCTCGGCCCCGGGTGTCTCCAGCCGCCGGAGGGCGAAGCGGAGGGCGTCGGCGTGGGGAAACTTGGGCTGATCGCCGAACCCCCCGTACAGGGGATCGTAGAGGCCCTGGAGGTCCGACGCGACCCTTTCCAGCAGCTCCGGGCTGGGCTGATCCTGGGGGCATTCGGTGTACTGGAGGAGCTGCTGCCGGCGGGCCTCCATGTCCAGGATCTCCTGGCGCAGCTCGGCGGCCTGGGTCTCGTACCAGCCGGTCACCTGGTCCAGCAGGGCAGCCATCTCCTCGGGGGCAAGATAGCCGCCCGAGGTGAGCAGTTCGCCGGTGGGGGCCAGCAGCGCCGTGGTGGGCCAGCCGCCCAGGGTGTAGCGGTCGTTGACGTCGGGACGGCGATCCGAGTCGACGCGGACCGCCACGTAGCCGGCCTTGATCCTGTCGATGACTCGCTGGTCGGAGTAGCCGACCTCGTCCATGCGATGGCACTCGTCACACCACGAGGCGGTGAGGGCCAGCAGGATCGGCTTGTCCTCCCGCTGAGCCGCCTGGAAGGCGTCCTGTCCCCAGGGATACCAGTGGATCGCCCGAGCGCGATGCTGACGGGGAGAGAAGGGGAGCCGTTCCTTTGCCGCAATTCTAGCCATTTGCCACCCCCTTCCATGGGATGCGTACCCGAGGGCCAACGGCAATCCACGGGCCATGCTGGACAGCGGGTGGGGATGGGGTATAATAGTCCGAGTAGGGACATTCCCTCATGACCTGCCCAGGAGGACACGGATGGCCAAACCTTCCCGCGGTGCAACGCGGTTCGCTGCCGGAAAGAAGAAGGCGAAGAAGCGGTACGAGCCGCAGTCGGCTAGCTCGATGCATGCCTCTACTATGGCCCAGGAGCCCGTTCAGGAGGAGCCGACGGGTCCCGTTCAGCGGTCGAGCGGGCCGGTGCTACAGTTCCGACCTCGGGAGGCTGCGGCCGCGCGCTCGATGGTAGCCAAGGGAGGCTCCGCGGCGAGGGCGATGCTCCAGGCAGTCGATTACAGCTACGTCTACACCGACCTGAAGCTGATAGGCGGGCTGACGGTGCTCCTCTTCGGCGGGCTGGTGGCCCTCTCCTTCGCGATCCACTAGCACATCGCCAAATTGGTTCTGATACGTAGGGTGGGGCCCTGTGCCCCACCGCCCACGTGGCGATGGCAGGCCGGCGGCAGGGCAGAGCGCCCTGCCCTACATCTCGAAATCCCTGTGGCGAAGCACTAGCAGCTTCCGGGAGCGAAGTCGCTGCACCCCCTGGCAAGAGCCGGGGGGTGTTTTCGTGTGGGGCCTTTCGCTAGGCCCTCCCGCCGCCGGGATGGTTCAGGCCGTCCATGATCTCTGGCCTTTCGGCGCGGGCCCTGGGACGGACCGCGGCCAGGGACGAGCTGCCCGATGACGCAACGGCCTCCTGGGCTCGGGCCGCGCCCCGACGGTGGGACCGCCGGGCGGGCGAGGAGGCGATCAGGGGAGCCCAGTTGGCCGGTGCCGAGGCGATGGGGGTTGGGGCCTCGGGCTGCGACTCCGTATTGTCCCGGCGGCGGCTGCTGCGCCTCCGGTTGGCCACCATCTGGGCCAGCAGGTCGAGCAGTTCCTGGATCTGGAAGGGCTTGCGGAGGCAGGAGGTGTTGTTGTGCTGAAGGTCGTCGGTGATGTGGCGCAGATCGCCGTAGTATGCCGAGCAGATCAGAACCGGGAGTTGATGGGTCCGCCGGTCGTAGCGAAGGGCTTGGATGAGGTCGAGCCCGTTCATGCCGGGCATCATCAGGTCGACGATGGCGGCGTCGGGGGGGTGTCTCAGGGCGTTCCTGAGGGCTACCGCACCGGAGTCGAAGGTTTGGACGTGGTAGCCCTCGCTTTCGAGAAGGGTGCGCAGCAACTCCAGGATGGAAAGATCGTCATCCACGACAAGGATGCGGCTCTTCACGGGTCTCTCCAGACTACTGGGTCTCCAACGCGCCCTTCAGCCACTATAAAGTAGCAGGAGCTGTGCCAACTCCATTTGCGGGGGGCATGGTTCACTAGGGCGCGAGATCGGGTGACAGTTGCGGGAGGGTGAGCCTCCCGGCGAGCCGGCTCAGCAGGAGCTTCGCCCTCCCGCACTGTGACCGCATTCGTGAACCATCCCTTGCGGGGGCTTCGGCCGACGGGATATAATTCCTGTGAGGGCGCCAGAGAGCCCTCTTGCCTGGAGGTGGACGGGTCCCGGTGGGCCTCGCGGTCTTCAAAACCGTCTGCGGGGCGGTAATCGCCGTCCCGGGTGGGTTCGACTCCCATGCGCCTCCGCCAATCGGACTGAAACGATAGCTACCTGAAGTATAAAAGTGATAAATCCAGGTAGCTATCATTATATAAGTATTGTCAAGTAGCTAACCAACTGCGGCCCCAACTGGAGGGTCTCGTGCCAGTCGTAGGATCAGATCCTCGAGCTGCTGGGCCGTTGGTGGTCCTCCAGGAATCCTCCTTTCCACCAAGGCGGCCACGCAGTGATACTTCT
>JAJZRD010000321.1 GCA_021845945.1 Chloroflexota bacterium | reverse complement strand
TCATCTACTGCTTCCGAGACCGGGAGAAGATCCTGGACCTGTTCGAGATGGCCAGCGGCCAGCGGCTGACCTACAGCTACATCCGCTTCGGCGGCGTCAGCCGGGACCTCCCGGAGGAGTTCGTCCCGATGTGCCGGCAGCTGCTGGACGAGATGCCGCGCAACATCGACGAGTACGAGCGGTTGCTGACCACCAACGAGATCTTCCTGGCCCGTACCCGCAACGTCGGGGTGCTGCCGCCGGACATGGCCATCGACTACAGCGTGACCGGGCCGGTGCTGCGGGCCAGCGGGGTGCCCCACGACCTGAGGAGGGCCGAGCCCTACTCCGTCTACGATCGCCTCGAGTTCAACATCCCGGTGGGCACGGTGGGCGACGTCTACGACCGCTACCTGATCCGGATCCACGAGATGCGGGAGAGCGTCAAGATCGTCCGGCAGGCGCTGGATCAGCTGCCCGGAGGCCCCGCCCGGGCCTCGCTGCCCAAGGCGACGAGGCCGCCCAAGGGCGACGCCTACGCCGAGATCGAGAACCCCAAAGGGGCTTTCGGCTACTACCTGGTGAGCGATGGAGGTCCCAACCCCTACCGCTCCAAGGTGCGGGCGCCCAGCTTCATCAATCTGACGGCGCTCCGGCCGCTGGTGATCGGGCACAAGGTGGCCGACTCCATCGTGATCCTGGGGAGCTTCGACATCGTCCTGGGGGAGGTGGATCGGTAGAGCCATATGGATGTAATAAACGGGATCTTCGGGATCGCAAGCCAGGCCATATCGAGCCTTCTCGCCGGGTTCCTGCCCGACTGGATCGTCGCGGCCATCATGGCCCTGCTGGCGGTCGCGGCCGTGCTGGTCTTCCTGATCCTGGTGGTGATGCTGGAGGTCTACCTGGAGCGGCGGGTGATGGCCCGCATGCAGGACCGCTGGGGTCCGAACCGGGTGGGCAAGTGGGGGCTGCTGCAGCCGGTGGCCGACGTGATGAAGCTGCTGATGAAGGAGGACATCCGGCCCCGCACGGCGGACCCGGTGGTGCACTTCCTGGCACCCATCATCGTGCTGATCCCGGCCCTGCTGGCCTACGCGGTGATCCCCTTCGGCAAGGGGATGGAGATCGCCGACGTGAACGTCGGGCTGCTCTTCGTCGTGGCCGTGGGCAGCGTCACCACAATCGGCATAGTGGTGGCCGGCTGGGGATCGGGCAACAAGTACTCGGTCCTGGGCGGAATGCGAGCGGCGGCCCAGATGATCAGCTTCGAGATCCCGCTGCTGCTGGCGCTGATCGGCCCGATCCTGATCGTCGGCTCCCTCTCCATGGGGGACATCGTGAAGGCCCAGTCGGTGCTGCCGCTGGCGGTGCTGCAGCCGGTGGCCTTCGTGATCTACCTGATCGCCGGCCTCGCCGAGGTGAACCGGGCGCCCTTCGACATCCCGGAGGCGGAGTCCGAGCTGATCGCGGGGTTCCACATCGAGTACAGCGGGATGAAGTTCGCCCTCTTCTTCCTGGCCGAGTATCTGAACTCTTTCGCCGTGGCGGCCATAGCCACCACGGTGTTCCTGGGCGGCTGGCAGGGGCCGATCCTGCCGCCCTACGTGTGGTTCTTCGCGAAGGCGATCCTGCTGTTCATCGCCATGATCTGGGTGCGGGCCACCCTGCCGAGGCTGAGGGTGGACCAGCTGATGGGCTTCTGCTGGAAGGTGCTGGTGCCGGTGGCCCTGGCGAACCTGGTGGTGACGGGCATCGGCGTGAGCATCTACCAGATGCTCGTGGGATAGCGCCGAGTTCCCTCTCCCTCTGGGAGAGGGTCAGGGTGAGGGCTGTTTCGGTGCTATACAAAGAGCCCTCACCCGCCCTCGCTCCGCTCGGCCGGCCTCTCCCAGAGGGAGAGGCGTTACGGCCTGACCGTTCGGTATCCGTCGGGGACAAGCCCCGACGCTACAAAGGTGGATAGAGAATGTTCGGTTCTGGAATGGCCAAGGGTCTGAAGACGACCCTGGAGCACCTGTTCAAGCGACCGGTGACGGTGCAGTACCCGGAGGAGGTCCTGCCCCTGCCCACGGGCTACCGAGGGCGGGTGACCCTGGTGGTCAACCCGGAGACGAATAGGTACCGGTGCACCGCCTGCGGTCTCTGCGCCAAGGCCTGCCCGGTGAGCATCATCCAGATCGTCCGGGCCAAGGACGAGAGCGGGAAGCCGACGCCCTACCCGGAGAGGTTCGAGTACAACCTGCTGGAGTGCATCGTCTGCGGGCTGTGCGTGGAGGCGTGCCCCTTCGAGGCGCTCACCATGTCGCCCGAACGGGAGCTGGCCGTCGACAGCCGGAAGGCGGCGGACCAGAACCGCGAGAAGATGGCCGTGATGGCCTCCGCCGAGGTCGACGAGCAGCGTGCGCGGATAGCCGGCTTCGGCCAGATGAAGTAGGACAAACTCCATTCCTCCTCTCCCCTCTCCCTGAGGGAGAGGGGCGGGGGTGAGGGGGAAGAATGACAGAGGCATTCACAGCGATAGGCTTCTACACCTTCGGCCTGCTGGCCGTGGGCGGCGCCGTCGGCATGGTCTTGGCTCGCCGGCTGGTGCACAGCGCCCTGTTCCTGGTGGCCTCCTTCCTGGGGGTGGCGGCGGTCTACCTGCTGCTGGGGGCCGACTTCCTGGCCGTGGTGCAGCTGCTGATCTACGCCGGCGCCATCATGATCCTGATGCTGTTCGCCATCATGCTCACGCCCAAACAGATCGAGGTCCAGCGACCGGGACAGTGGGCGCAGAGGCTGGCCGCGGGGCTGGTTGCGGTCTCCTTCCTGGCGGTCGCCGGCCTCACCATGCTGGGGACCCGGTGGCCGGTGGCGGCTAGCCTGCCGGACCAGCCCACCACGGAAACCATCGGCCGGGTGATGCTGAGCAGCTACGTCCTCCCCTTCGAGATGGCGTCGGTGCTGCTGCTGGCGGCCATGGTCGGTGCGATCTTGATTGCTCGCGAGGATTGAGATGGCCGTAACTTTGAATCACTACCTGATGCTCGGCGCCGTACTCTTCGCCATCGGCCTCTACGGGGCGCTGGCCCGCCGGAACGCCGTCGTCATTCTTATGTCGATCGAGTTGATGTTCAACGGGGTGAACGTCACCCTGCTGGGCTTTTCCCACTTCATCGCCTCGGCGGTGCCGCTGCTGGGGCAGATCTTCGCCATCTTCATCATCACCGTCGCTGCGGCGGAGGCTGCGGTCGGGCTGGCGATCATCGTCGCCATCTATCGCGACCGCAAGACCGTCGA
>JAJZRD010000320.1 GCA_021845945.1 Chloroflexota bacterium | reverse complement strand
CGTTGGCCACCTGGATCACCGAAGCCCTCACCCCGAAGGCATCCGCTATCGACAGCAGGGTATCCCCGTCCTTCACCACGTACTTGGGGGCCTTCGCCAGCTCCTGCGGGCTCGGCGCGCTCGGCAAACCCGTGATCGGCTCCGTCGTCCGCATCATGCCGCCGGGGATCACCAGCAACTGCCCCTCCTGCAGGGCATTCCCATCGCCCAGCAGGTTCGCCTCGACGATCTTGGCCGCTTCCGCGCCGTAGGCATCGGCGATCCCGGACAGGGTATCGCCCTTCTTCACCTTGTGCAGGACGCCGGAGACGGGCAGTATGGTCAGCTCGTCACCGATCTGGAGCAGGTCACCATTCCCCATGTCGTTGGCCCACAGGATCGTCTCGGGCGTGATCCCGAACCGGTAGGCTATCCCCAACAGGGTGTCCCCCGCCGCTACCTTGTAGCTCTGCGGCTTCAGGGCATCCTTCCTGAGAGCGGGGGCCGGCGTCGGGCTGGGCGTCGGGGTCGGAGCCAGCTCCGGCAGGCGAGATCCGCCGCGGGACGAAGCGATCGCCCTCACCGCCATCACCCCCTCCTCCTGGCCCTTCGAGGTGGCCGTGATGGGATCCACCGCCACGAAAAGGCTCCTCAGCACGTTCTCGTCCTGGGCGGGAAAGGACCGCCCGGCAGCCGGAACGGAGAAGGAAGACACCGTGGCGGGCGGGGTCGCCTGGGGGAAGGGGATCGGCCGGGCGGTCAGCACCCCGGAATCGAGGGCGGCAACTCGGGAGGGAGCGGAGAAGCCGCCGCCGAAGGAAACCGCCGAGCCGGCGTCGAGCAGACGGCTACCACCCAGCAGGGCGGACACCCCGACGACCGCCATGACGGCCAGATGCTGGAGGAGGCGAACGGGGGTTGGGGAGTGGGCTCCGAAAGCCGGTTCCCGCCCGGGGGAGCCGTCGGCGCGAGGGCGCTTCGAACGACGATTATCTGGTGAGCTGATTATTCTTACCTCTCGGCAAGTCGTGCCTCTCGGCACGACGGAACTTTCGCATCCTGGAAGTCGACAAGGCTATGAGACTGTCGCGAGTCAAAGGGAATGAAGGGATGGGAACTGGGGATCCCAGGACAGATCTACAAGCAAGGGAATGTTAGCGGGGCTGGCCGGAAAAGGCAATTCCCAATTTGGCAGTGGTGGGCTGGGGATAGGGGGCGAGGCCGATAAAGAGGCCGCACCATCGCAGGGAGAAGCGGCCGGCCAGCGCCTAATCCTCCTCTCAGACAGCCTTCATCTGGCCTTAATCCGCCTCCGCTATCGTCCTGCCCGAGGCAGGACGCGTCCGCCTCAGCTCAGTATGGACGAGGAGGTCTCAGCCGTGGCCGACGTCGGGCGAATCTTCATCGTGCTCGCCTTCGTGGTGGCGCTGTACACCACGGGGATCAGTGTTCTCGGGGCAATCAGGAAGGAGGGTGACTCCCTGGCCAGCGCGCGGAACGGCGTGATCGCCGTGGCGCTGCTCACCTCCGTCGCCTGGCTTGCTCTGCTGTATGCCTTCATCACCGTGGACGTCTCCCTCAAGTACGTGGCCCAGTACACCAGTCGGGACACCGACCTGCTCTACCGCCTCTCCGGCGCCTACGCCGGCCAGGAGGGGTCGCTCCTGATGTGGGCCTGGACGCTGGCCCTCTTCCTTCTGATCGTTCGGATCCAGAACAGAACGCGCAACCAGGCCCTCATGCCCTGGGTCACCGCCTTCATGGGCTTCGGCCTGGCCTTCTTCCTGGGGCTCCTCACCTTCTTCTCGGATCCCTTCAAGCGGTTGCCCTTCGTGCCCCCGGACGGCGACGGGCTGAACCCTCTGCTCCAGAACATGGGGATGCTCTTCCACCCCACCACCCTCTACATCGGCTACGTGGGCTTCTCGGTGCCCTTCGCCTTCGCCCTGGCCGCCCTGGTCACCGGACGGCTGGGGGACGAGTGGATCAAGAGCACCCGGCGCTGGACCCTCTTCGCCTGGTTCTTCCTCAGCCTGGGGAACCTCTTCGGTGCCCAGTGGGCTTATGTCGAGCTGGGATGGGGCGGCTACTGGGGCTGGGACCCGGTGGAAAGCGCCTCCTTCATGCCCTGGCTCACCGGCACAGCCTACCTCCACTCCGTCATGATCCAGCAGCGGCGGGGCATGCTGAAGGTGTGGAACATGGCCCTCATCATCACCACCTTCGCCCTCACCATCTTCGGCACCTTCCTCACCCGCAGCGGGGTGCTGGCCTCCGTCCACACCTTCGGCGACTCCGGGGTTGGCCCCGCTTTCATCGTATTCCTGGTCTTCCTTCTGGTCGGATCCCTGGGGCTGCTGTGGGCGCGGCTCCCCGACCTCCGAAGCGAGCACGAACTGGACTCCATGGTCTCCCGAGAGTCCAGCTTCCTGCTGAACAACCTGCTGCTGGTGGGAGCCGCCTTCGCCGTCTTCTGGGGCACCGTCTTCCCGCTGATCTCCGAGGCCATGCGAGGTGTGAAGGTCACCGTCAACGCGCCCTTCTTCAACCAGGTGGAGGGACCGATCCTGCTGGCCCTGGTCGTCCTGATGGGGGTCTGCCCACTGATCGGCTGGCGGCGAGCCTCCACCGAGAACCTCATCCGGAATTTCTCCTACCCCATGGCCGTGGCCGTGGTGGTCTCCCCCGTCCTCTACTTCGTCCTGGGGATCCACGTGACGTTCGCCGTGGTGGCCTTCTCTGCCTGCGCCTTCGTGATCGCCACCCTGCTGCTGGAGTTCTACCGGGGCACCCGAGCCAAGCGACTGCTGACCAGGCGCCACTACCCGGTCTGTCTGGCTGAGCTGGTGTGGGGCAACAAGCCCCGCTACGGCGGCTACGTGATCCATCTGGGCATCATCCTGATGGCCATGGGGATCGCGGGCTCCCAGGCCTACAAGCAGGAGGTCGAGGTGACCCTGGACAAGGGGCAGGAGGCCACCGTCGGCTCCTACCGCCTGGTTTACGAGGGACTCAACAGCTTCCAGACCCAGAGCAAGGAGGTGGTGACGGCGACCCTGGCCGTCTACGCCGGTGACCGCTCCCTGGGGAAGATGTCCCCCTCCAAGGAGTTCCACCAGGCCCATGAGAACCCCAACACCGAGGTGGCCATTCGGAGCACACCATTGGAGGACCTCTATCTGATCCTCAACTCCTGGGAGCAGGACAGGGCCTCCTTCAAATTCATCCTCAACCCGCTGGTGATGTGGATCTGGATCGGTGGCTGGGTAGTGCTGCTGGGCACCACCCTGG
>JAJZRD010000319.1 GCA_021845945.1 Chloroflexota bacterium | reverse complement strand
GAGGCGGGGCAACTACGATGCAGTCCTGCTGCTGCGCTTCGACCACTGGTGGGGGGCGTGGCTGGCGGCCCTCGCCGGGACACCGGTGAGGGTAGGCCACACCGTCCCGGAGTGCCGTCCTTTCCTCACCCACTTCATCGATCCCCCGGGCGCCGGGCACTGGGTAGAGCGGTCGCTGGCCGTGGCGAGACGGCTGCTGGAGGTCTGGGGAATCCCGGGGGAGGTGGCAGGCTACCGGCCTGGTCTGCGCTTCGGCCTGCGGGAGGAAGACGAACGGTCGGCAGATAGGTTGCTGGCTGAGTTGAGCCTGGGCCGGGAACAGCCCCTGGTGGTCTTGCACCCCGGCTCCGGGGCTCGGATCAAGCTGTGGCCCGAGGAGCGCTGGATCGGGCTGGGCTGGACCCTGGCTGCCAGGGGGGCGAGGATCCTGGTGACGGGCTCTCCTTCCGAGGCCCGCATGGCCGATAGGGTCGCCGCCGCCATACCCGACGCTCGATCTCTCGCGGGGAGAACGGATCTGGGGGCACTGGCTGCGCTGTTTCGGCGCTGCTCCCTGGTGGTGGGGACAGACAACGGCCCACTCCACCTGGCGGTGGCGCTGGACGTCCCGACGGTACAGCTCTTCGGCCCCACCGACCCCGTCGTTTTCGGCCCGTGGGGGGATGCTTCCCGCCACCGGGTCGTCGCGGCCCGATGGCCCGGAGCCCCCTGCGGGCGCCTGGACCTGGAGCCTCCTGCCGGGAGCTACGCTTCCTGCATGGAGGCGATACCCCTGGAGAAGGTGGCCGGGGAGTGCATTCTTGCCTGGAAATCCTGTGAAGAGCATCGCTAAGGCCGGGGCCTGGGGCCTGGCGCGGTTATTCTTCGGTGCCTACGGGTTGGAGCGTCGGGGACTGGGGCGTCGGAGGCCGCCTGCCCTCGGGGAGGTCCGGTCGATCCTGACTATCCGGCTGGACCTGATGGGGGATCTGGTCTTTACCCTGCCGGCCCTGGAGGCCCTCCGTGAGGCGGCGCCCCAGGCGAGGATATCGGCTCTGGTCCTACCCTACACGGCCGAGCTGCTGCGCGGGCATCCGGCGGTGGATCGGGTGATCCCGGTGGACGTCAACCGATGGCGAAGGCCCGGTGCGTGGATCGGCGGTAGTGCCGCTCGACAGTTCCGTGAGGCCATGGCGGAGATTCGGCGGGACCCGTACGATCTCGGCGTCAGCTTCTACGGACGAGTCGGCGCCGCGGCCGCTCTCTTGAGCGGGGCGGGCTACCTGGTGGGCTACCGGGAGGAGGGCTATCCGTTCTCCTTCGACCTGGCGGTTCCCGGCCGCCGCTATCGGCAGAGGCGGCACGAGGCGGAGTACTGCCTGGATCTGGTGCGGGCCCTGGGGGTTGAGACGGCCGGCAAGCCGCCGAGGCTGCGGGTGGATCCGGGTGCCGCTGAGCGGGTGGACCGGCTGCTGTCCGAGGCTGGGGTGGTTTCCGGCGAGAAGCTGGTGGCGCTGCACCCCGGGGCTTTGAACATGGCCTCCAAGCGGTGGCTGCCGGAACGCTGGGCGGCGGTGGCGGACCGGGTTCAGCGAGATCAGGGGTGGCGGGTGCTGCTGGTGGGCTCCGCGTCGGAGTTGCCTCTGGTGGGGGAAGTCCGGAGCGGCATGGCCACGCCTGTGGCGGCGGTGGCGGGGAAGACCTCTCTGGCGGAGTTGGTGGCGCTACTGGCCCGATGCGACCTGTTCCTGGGATGCGACAGCGGCCCCCTCCACGTGGCCTCGGCTCTGGGGGTGCCCTCGGTCTCCGTCTACGGTCCCACCGATCCCGCCCTGACCGGTCCGCTGGGACCCCAGGCCAGGGTCGTCAGGGCTTCGGTCGGTTGCGGTCCCTGCTACGACCCGATGAACCCCTCGGCCTGTTCGCAGCCCGAATACGAGTGTATGGCGGCGGTGACGGTGGATCAGGTCTTCGAGGCTATCCAGGAAGTGACAAGCCATGAGTGAGGCGAAGGGCAGCGAGCGACGGGGAGACGGGGAGACGGGGAGACGGGGAGACTCAGAACTCAGAACCCAGAACCCAGAACCTCTCGGCACCCAGCACTCAGCACTGTCTCGCATATTGGTGGTGAAGCTGGCGGGGATCGGCGACCTGCTGACGGCCTTCCCCGCCCTGGAGGCTCTGCGGCGGCGATACCCGCGGGCGGAGATCAGCGCCCTGGTGACGCCCCAGACCGAACTGTTGATCCGGCGTTCGAAGCTGGTGGATCGGGTTGTCGTGTTGGACAAGTACCTCTTCGACGACGCCCGCGGCTTCCTGCGGCCCGAATCGGGGAGGGCGCTCCTTCGGCTTGCCCGGCAGCTTCGAGGCTACTCCTTCGACGCTGTCCTTCTGATGCACCACCTGCTCACCTGGCCGGGCGTGATCAAGTACGCCCTGCTGATGCTGGCTTCCGGGGCGCCACTGCGGGTGGGGCTGGACGATGGCCGGGGGCGGTTCCTCAATCTGACCCGGCCGGACAGGGGCTTTGGGGCCCTCCACGAGGTGGAGTACTGGATGCAGCTGGTGGGTCTCCTGGGGACGACCGAACCCGAACCCCGAGTGCGGCTCTCCTGGGGGGCGGAGGAGGAGTCTTTCGCTGCCGAGGCCTGGGCGCGGCTGGGTCTCGGGAGCACGGACCAGGTGGTGGCCATTCATCCCGGGTCCGGCAGCTTCAGCCCGGCCCGCCGGTGGGATCCGCGGGGCTTTGCGGAGGTGACTCGTGCTCTAACGGGCGACGGTCTGGTCCCGCTGGTCGTGGCCGGGCCGGGCGAGGAGGGACTGGCGGCGCAGGTGGTCGCTGAGGCCGGACGGCCGGCAACCCTGCTGGAGGGCACGCCCTCCCCCCTACATCTGGCGGCGGTGCTGGCCCGCGCCCGACTTTTTGTGGGCAACGACAGCGGGGTTATGCACGTGGCCTTTGCCGCGGGGGTCCCAGTGGTGGCCGTATTCGGGCTCTCCAACCATCGAGCCTGGGGTCCCTACGACCCGACTTCGGAGAGAAGCCGGGTGGTGCGAGTCGATCTTCCATGCAGTCCCTGCCTCTACCGAGGCCAGTCCATGGGGTTGCGGTACGGTTGCGGCGATCCTCAGTGCCTGAGACAGGTCACCCCGGCTACGGTGATCTCGGCTGCCAGGGAGTTGCTGGAGAGCGGCACCGGGTCCGGATAGTGCGAAAGTGGTAGACTTAATCGACAACTTCAGCGCGTTTCTTGCCTGGGGGGGCAAGATGCCGGATCTTACGGGGGAATCGAGTTGACTGCG
>JAJZRD010000048.1 GCA_021845945.1 Chloroflexota bacterium | reverse complement strand
GAAGAAGGAGCTGCTGCCCTCGGAGGAGGTGCTGGCGGTGACCACCATGTGCGGCCACCATCAAGTCTCCCCCCAGTTCGTGCAGAGGCAGGTGGAGTTGGTTCGGAAGGGCCGGAAGAGCCCGGAGAAGGCGGCGAGGGAGCTCGCCCTCTACTGCCCCTGCGGTATCTTCAACCAGGTCCGAGCGGCCAAGTTGCTAGAAGAGCAGGCCCAGGGTCAGGTATAATAGCCACCAGCTATCAGCCGTCAGCGGTTGGCCATCGGCTTGGCGGCTGACAGCTGAATGCTGATAGCTGAAAGCTGGTACATGGCCCATCAACCCCAAAGCGACGCCCGATCCCTCTACCACCGCTGGCGTTCTCGCAGCTTCTCGGAAGTGGTCGCACAGGATCACGTGACCCGAACGCTGAAGAATGCCGTCGCCGGCGGGAAGATCGTGCACGCCTATCTCTTCTGCGGTCCCCGGGGCACCGGCAAGACCAGCACGGCGCGGATCCTCGCCAAAGCGGTAAACTGCCTGGATCCCCAGGCTGGAGAGCCCTGCAATCGCTGCGCCTCCTGCGTCACCGTGAACGAGGGCCGGGCCATCGACCTGATCGAGATCGACGCTGCCTCCAACCGAGGCATCGACGATGCCCGGGAGCTGCGGGAGAAGATCAAGTTCTCCCCGGCGGAGGCACGGTACAAGGTCTACATAATCGACGAGGCCCACATGCTCACCTCCGAGGCCTCCAACGCCCTGTTGAAGACCCTGGAAGAGCCTCCGGGGCACGCCATCCTGATCCTCGCGACCACCGAGGCCCACAAGATCCTCCCCACCATCTCCTCTCGGTGCCAGCGGTTCGATTTCCGCCGGATACCGCTGCAGGCCATCGCGGAGCAGCTATCGATGATCTGCGAGAGGGAAGGGTTGAAGGTGGAGCCGGGGGTGCTGGACCGGGTGGGCCGCATGGCTCGAGGAAGTCTGCGGGACGCAGAGAGCCTTCTGGACCAGTTGGTGGCCTACTGCGTCGACGACATCGGGCTGGACGCGGCTCGAGAGGTGTTGGGGCTGACGGGAGAGGAGGCCCTGCAGGAGTTCGCCGAGGCCCTCCGCGGGGGTGATGTGGCCCGAGGCTTCAGGCTGATCGACCAGGCTGCCTCGACGGGATCGGATCTGCGGCACTTCTCTCGGGAGCTGGTGGACTACTTGCGGGCCCTGATGGTGGCGAAGAGCGGTGCCGATACCAGCCTGGTGCGGGAGTTCCGTCCCGAGGAGCTGGCTCGACTCCGCTCCGAGGCCGCTGGCTGGGGATATCAGTCGCTGCTGGCGGCTATTCGGACTTTCGGCGACATGGAGGGCCGGATGAGGCAGGAGCCCTTCAACCAGCTGCACCTGGAGATCGCTTTCATGGAGGCGGTGATGGGTGCCGCCGACCAAGGCGAGGCTCGACCCGCCCCTCGCGAGTCTGCCGGCATGCCGGCACAGGGGCCGGCCGCCGCCCCGAGCATCACTGCTGGGCCACAGGTCGAGCCCGCGGCAACACGGGTGGGGAGATCCGACGCCTCGGCGGCTGCCGCGGCCGGGGAAGCCGCGGCAGAAGCGGCCCCATCCGCCGGCATGGAGGGCAGCGGGGATGCTGATGCCGGGATGGCAGATGAGCCCTGGACCCATCTCGAGGAGCCCAGGGGGCCGCAGCAGCTCGGGCTTGCAGCTCTCCGCGAGGAGTGGACTGCCATCGTGAAGGGGCTTGGTGGCTCGGCCGCACTGGTGCTGGCGGGATGCCGCCCCCTGCAGGTCTCGGGGGATGCGGTCGTCCTGGGATTCGAGAAGCCGAGCTGGCGTGAGAGGGTGGAGCGGCTGGGGGTTGGTGTGAAGCTGGAGGAGAGCCTGAGCGGGCTCTTCGGCCGCAAGATTACCGTCCAGTTCAAGTATGGTGTTAAGCTTAATCAGGTCACCTCGCCGGAGCGGGACGCCGTGGTGGACACCGCAATGCGGGAGTTCGGCTTCAAGCTCTCCCGGGTCGAACCGATTTCCGACTAGCAGAGAGGGTGGAGAGAGATGCAGAACATGCGACTTCTTCAGCAGATGCAGGAGCGACTGCTCAAAGCTCAGGAGGAGTTGGGCAACGAGACCGTAGAGGGCACGGCCGGCGGCGGTGCGGTGAAGATCGTGATGTCGGGCCACCAGAAGGTCCAGGCAGTGACCATCGATCCCGAGGTGGTGGATCCCGAGGACGTGGAGATGCTGCAGGATCTGGTGGCGGCGGCCGTCAACGAGGCGGTCAACAAGTCCCACGAGCTGGCTAGCAAGCGGCTCGGGGCGGTCACCGGCGGGATGAAGATTCCTGGTCTGATGTAAGGACGTTCCCATGCTACCTGTTGCGGAACCTGTTGCCAGGCTGATCGAAGAGTTCGCCAAGCTGCCCGGGATTGGGCCGAAGACGGCTCAGCGGCTTACCTTCTACCTGCTTCGCTCATCCAAGGAGGAGGCGGACGGCCTGGCCGAGGCGATCCTCTGGATGAAAGAGAAGGTGGGCTTCTGCACCACCTGCTTCAACATATCGGAGGCTCCGATCTGCGGCGTGTGCGCCGACGAGACCCGGGACGGCAGCGTCATCTGTGTGGTGGAGGAGCCGCTGGACGTGCTGGCGCTGGAGCGCACCCGAGAGTACAAGGGGCACTATCACGTGCTGCACGGCGCCATCTCGCCCATCGATGGCATCGGCCCGGAGAAGCTCCGTATCGCCGAGCTGGTGAACCGGGTGAAGGCCGGGCCTGTGGGCGAGGTGATCATCGCGACCAATCCCAACACCGAGGGGGACGTTACGGCAGCCTACCTGTCGAGGGTGCTGGCGCCGGTGGGGGTCAGGATCACCCGCCTGGCCAGGGGGCTACCTGCCGGCGGGGACCTGGAGTACGCCGACGAGCTCACCCTGGCTCGAGCCCTGGAGGGCAGAAGGCCGGTTTAGCCCCGGGCGGGTGAGGGCTGAGACGGTGCCGACCAAACAGCCCTCACCCTGACCCTCTCCCAGAGGGAGAGGGAAGGCGCCCTCACCCTGACCCTCTCCGTTTGGGAGAGGCCAGAAGGCGACCCTCTCCCTCTGGGAGATGGTAGAAGCCGACCCTCTCCCTTTGGGAGAGGGGATAGAGCCGTTTTCATCCGGAAGCCGCCCCTTTACGCTAAGGCTTAGTGGGGAGTCAAATCTTGGACTCCCCTTTTGCTTTTTGATAGGGGTTGCCGTATAATTTGGAGACGACTATCCGCGGGGGGGGGGAGGATGGAAGAGGAAGTAAGGTCGGTGGAGATGGTCAGCAGCAGTCCAGAGGCTACGCAGGCCGCCGAGGGCATGCAGGACCTGCTTGAGGCACACGGCCACGAATACCGAACCCTCAAACGAGGCGACATCATCGAAGGGGTGGTCGTGCGCATCGACAAGGACGAGGTGCTGGTGGACATCGGCTCCAAGTCCGAAGGTGTGATCCCCACCCACGAAATGCGTGATGTCCACGGCAACCCCACGGAGACGCTTCACGTGGGCGATGCGATCCTGGTGTACGTGCTGCAGCCTGAGAACCAGGATGGCCACGTGGTGCTTTCCCTCAACAGGGCCCAGGCAGAAAAGGGCTGGAGGGTAGCTCAGAAGCAGTTCGAGGACGGCCAGATCATCGAAGCGGAGATCATCGAGTACAACAAGGGTGGTCTGATCGCAAACGTCGACGGCGTGCGGGGTTTCGTACCGCTGTCTCAGATAGTGGATCTCCGGTCCCTGTCGGGAACCGAGGAGTCTGTCGAGGAGCGCCTCAAGGCCATGAGGGGCCGGAGGATGTTCCTAAAGGTGATCGAGATCAACCGCCGCCGAAATCGGTTGATCCTCTCGGAGCGGGCCGCGGTCCAGGAGAGGCGGGCCATCCAGAAGGAGCGGTTGCTGTCCGAGCTGAAGGAGGGCGAGATCCGGCACGGTCGGGTCAGCAGCCTCTGCGATTTCGGCGCCTTCATCGACCTAGGGGGTGCCGATGGTCTGGTGCACCTGTCCGAGCTGTCCTGGGGCCAGGTAAGCCACCCTTCCCAGCTGCTGAAGGTTGGACAGGAGGTCGATGCCGTGGTCGTTGGCGTCGACCGTGAGAATAAGAAGATCGCCCTCAGCCTCAAGCGATTGCAGCCCGAACCCTGGACGGGGGTAGCGGACCGCTACCACGTGGGCGAGGTCGTCATGGGGCGGATCACCAAGCTGGCCTCTTTTGGCGCCTTTGCTCGCATCGAGGAGGGCGTCGAGGGGCTGATCCACATCTCGGAGCTGAGCGACGATCGCATAGCTCATCCGAAGGGTGTGGTGAAGGAGGGCGACGAGGTTCAGCTCAGGATCATTCGGATCGATGCTGCCCGCCATCGGCTGGGGCTCAGCCTGAAGCAGGCGAGGGAAGAGGCGGCGGAAACCGAAGGTGCGGCGGAGGCCGTGCAGCCTGAGAGTGCCGCTCCCACCGAGGAGGAAACCGGCGGGATGGCACACAAAGTGCCCTCCACCGTCGTGCAGGAAGACGCAGGCGGCAGTGAGGGTGCTGACACCCAGGACCTGGCCCAGGAGCGACCCAGTCGCGAGGGGGCCAACGCGGATACCGAGCCGGCGGAGAAGCCCAATCCGGAGGAACCCGCAGGCGAGGCCGCACCACTGGTGCTGGGCGGGTAGAGGCACTTTTCCCTTGGAGTACTGGCATGAGCAGCAGCAGCGATCGTTTTGACAAGTTCACTGAACGGGCGCGGAAGGTACTCACCCTGGCTCAGGAAGAGGCCCAGCGCTTTAACCATAACTACATTGGCACCGAGCACCTCCTCCTGGGTTTGGTACGCGAGGGGGACGGGGTCGCTGCTAAGGTTCTGGCGAACCTCGGCGTCGATCTGAACAAGGTTCGGAGTGCCGTCGAGTTCATCATCGGGCGGGGCGATCGGACCGTAACCGGGGACATCGGCCTCACTCCTAGAGCCAAGAAGGTGATTGAGCTGGCCGTCGACGAGGCACGGCGGCTGAACCACCACTACATCGGCACCGAGCACCTGCTGCTGGGCCTCGTCCGCGAGGGCGAGGGGATCGCAGCGGGTGTGCTGGAGAGCCTGGGCGTCAGCCTGGACAAGGTTCGCAACCAGATCATCCACGTGCTGAACCAGAGCCAGCCCTACTCTCAGCAAGAGTCCAAGCAGACCAGCCGGACGCCGGTCATCGACCAGATGGGCATGGACCTGACGGCCGCGGCTCGGGCGGGCAAGCTGGACCCTGTGATCGGCAGGGCCCGGGAGATCGAGAGGGTGATCCAGATCCTCTCCCGGCGCACCAAGAACAACCCTGCGCTGATTGGAGAGCCGGGCGTCGGCAAGACGGCTATCGTGGAGGGGTTGGCCCAGCGGATCGCCAGCGGCGACGTTCCTGAGACCCTTCTGGGCAAGCGGCTGCTAACCCTGGACATCGGTTCCCTGGTGGCAGGTACCAAGTACCGGGGCGAGTTCGAGGAGCGGCTGAAGAAGATCATCGAGGAAGTCAAGGGCAGCGGCAACTGCGTGCTGTTCATCGACGAGCTGCACACCCTGGTGGGCGCAGGCGCTGCCGAGGGGGCTGTGGACGCGGCCAACATTCTGAAGCCATCCCTCTCCCGAGGCGAGCTGCAGACCATCGGTGCCACTACCCTGGACGAGTACCGCAAGTACATCGAGCGGGATGCCGCCCTGGAGCGGCGCTTCCAGCCGATCATCGTGGAGGAGCCCACGGTCGAGGAGACCGTGGAGATCCTGCGCGGGATCAAGGAGCGCTACGAGCAGCATCACAAGCTGATCATATCGGACGAGTCACTCCTGGCCGCGGCGGAGTTGGC
This sequence comes from Chloroflexota bacterium, assembly GCA_021845945.1. The sequence continues at coordinate 12,573 of JAJZRD010000048.1, read as the reverse complement.
CAGCCGGTTCATCACCGACCGGTTCCTGCCGGACAAGGCGATCGACCTGGTGGACGAGGCCTCTTCGAGGGTTCGGCTGCAGCGAGCGGCATCGCCCCCCACTTTGAAGGAGGCGATCCAGAGCCTGGAGTCGATCCAGACGGAGAAGGAGTCGGCCATCAACGCCCAGCAGTACGAGCTGGCGGCGGAGCTGAGAGACCGCGAGGCGAAGCTGCGGGCGAAGATCGACAATCTGGAATCCGGCTGGCACGAGCAGCAGGTCGCCGAGAAGCCGGTGGTCGGCGTGGAGGACATCGCTCAGGTGGTCTCCATGTGGACCGGCATCCCGGTGATGCGGATCGCCGAGGAGGAGACGGCTCGGCTGCTGCGCATGGAAGAGGAGATCCACAAGCGGATCATCGGGCAGGAAGAGCCCATCTCCGTGGTCTCCAAGGCGGTGAGAAGGGCACGGGCCGGCCTCAAGGATCCCAGGCGGCCCATCGGCTCCTTCATCTTCCTTGGCCCCACGGGCGTGGGCAAGACGGAGTTGGTGCGGGCGCTGGCGGAGTTCATGTTCGGCAGCGAAGAGGCCATGGTGCGCATCGACATGTCGGAGTTCATGGAGCGTCACTCCGTGGCCCGTCTCGTCGGCGCACCTCCCGGCTACATCGGCTACGAGGAGGGCGGGCAGCTCACCGAGGCCGTGCGGCGAAAGCCCTATTCGGTGGTTCTGCTGGATGAGATCGAGAAGGCCCACCCCGAGGTGTTCAACATCCTGCTTCAGATCATGGATGACGGGCACCTGACGGATGCCAAGGGCCGGAAGGTGGACTTCCGGAACACGATCTTGATCATGACCTCCAACGTGGGTGCCGACCTGCTGCGCCGGGACTCGACGCTGGGCTTCGCGGTGACCCAGGACGAGCTGAAGACCGCCGAGCACGCCTACGATCGGATGAAGGACAAGGTGCTGGGGGAGATGAAGAACCTCTTCCGGCCCGAGTTCCTGAACCGGATCGATGCCACGGTGGTGTTCCGGTCGCTGACCCTGATGGAGATCCGGAAGATCGTCGACCTGATGCTGAGCAGGGTGCGGGGCGCTCTGACCGAGCAGCAGATCGCCCTGGAAGTCACCGACGCCGCCAAGGACTACCTGGTGGAGAAGGGCTTCGACCCGAAGTTCGGCGCTCGGCCACTGCGGCGGACCATCCAGAACCTGGTGGAGGACACCCTGGCCGAGGGGCTGTTGAACGGGAAGTTCCAGCGCGGCGAGGCGGTGGTGGTGGACATCCGCGACGGCGAGCTGGTGTACGAGCCGAAGGCCAAGGCTCTGGTGGAGAGCCAGGCGTAAACTGTAGGGGCGAGTCTTGGACTCGCCCTTACCTGTATCTGGGCGGGAAACCTCTACCCCACGACACGTTGCGGGGGCCGGCAACTCTGGCGGCTCGTTTCGCAGTAGAGATCACCCGAATCCTGGTGGAGGCGGACCCGTGTCTGCCCTCGGTCCAGGGCGCACGCTCAGCTGCGCCCCCACGACCTGGCCCATGACGAGCAGGAGCTCCGAACCCTGCGTCAGATTGGCTTACCCCCGAGGAACCCTCATGCCGAAGAACCGAACCAAGTTCGTCTGCGACCGTTGTGGCGCGGAGAGCCTGAAGTGGATGGGACGCTGCCCGGAGTGCGGGGAGTGGAACACCCTGGTGGAGATGACGGAGCCCGCCTCCACCTCCAGGTCCATCGCCTCCAGGGCCAGCGCATCCCCCGTCTCCCTGCAAGAGGTGCCCATCCAGGGGATGGACCGGATCAGGGTTCCCATCGGGGAGCTGGATCGGGTGCTGGGTGGCGGCATCGTGCCGGGCTCCCTGGTGCTGGTGGGGGGAGATCCCGGCATCGGGAAGTCTACCCTCCTGCTGCAGCTCACCGCCGCCATGGCCGAGCAGCTGGGGACGGTGTTGTACGTCTCCGGCGAGGAGTCGGTCCAGCAGGTGAAGATGCGGGCGGACAGGCTGGGCTTGCGGAATGCCAGCCTCTTCCTCCTCTCGGAGGGCAACCTGGACCGCATCGTCGAGCAGGTGGGCCAGCTCTCTCCAGCCCTGGTGGTGATCGACTCGATCCAGAGCGTTTTCGTAGAAGATCTTCCCTCCTCCGCCGGCAGCGTCAACCAGCTGCGGGAATGCACGGCCCGTCTGCTCCAACTGGCCAAGGGCAGCGGGGTGCCGGTCTTCCTGGTGGGGCACGTCACCAAGGAGGGGGCGATAGCCGGCCCAAAGCTGCTGGAGCACATGGTCGACGCCGTCCTTTACCTGGAGGGCGAGCGCTACCACGCCTACCGGCTGCTGCGCAGCGTCAAGAACCGCTTCGGCTCCACCCACGAGGTGGGCGTCTTCGAGATGCACGAGGAGGGGATGCTGGAGGTCCTCAACCCATCGATAGCCTTCCTGGCCGATCGGACGCTGATGCGCAGCGGGTCGACGGTGGTGGTCACCGTGGAGGGTACCCGGCCCCTGCTGGCGGAGATCCAGGCCCTCACCAGCTTCTCGCCCTCCCACATGCCCCGGCGGACGGCCAACGGGGTGGAGTTGGGCAGGGTGCTGCTGCTCGCGGCGGTCCTCAGCAAGAGGCTGGGTCTGAAGCTGTACGATCAGGACGTGTACGTGAACGTGGTGGGCGGCCTTCGGATCGAAGAGCCGGCCGCCGACCTGGGGGTGGCCCTGGCCATCGTTTCGAGCCTCAAGGATAGCCCGATAGATCCGGAACTGGCGGTGGTCGGCGAAATCGGTCTCTCGGGAGAGGTCAGGGGCGTCGGCCACCTGGAGCAGCGGCTCAAGGAGGCGGCGAAGCTGGGCTTCAAGCGCTGCCTGGTGCCCCAGTCGGCCCGGCTGCCTCGCATCCCCGAGCTCCAACTGCTGACGGCACGAAGCCTGGAAGAAGCCATCGATCAGGCTATGGGATGACCAGATGGGCGGCTGAAAGTGCCGTTTTGTTGACTATGCTATAGCCTTGATCTACACTCTTGCCACGCTCAGCGTCGAGCCGAAGTCCGCATCGGGGGCGGTGATGTCGCTTTCTCTGCCTGTCTCTCAGACTCTCTTCGGTATGCCGCTGAGTCCCTTGTCCACAGACGCAACCTTTTTGCGTCTTCCTTGGAAGTCCCCAAATCCATGACTGCTGGCGGCTAGGACGCCGCCGCGTAGAGGGAGGGAGGACATGGCCCAGGTTCAGACCAAGCCCCTTGGCATCACTGAAACCGTCCTTCGAGACAGCCACCAGTCGCTCCTGGCCACCCGCATGAAGATCGAGGACATGATCCCGGCCATGGAGATGCTGGACGAGATCGGGTACTGGTCCCTCGAGGTGTGGGGCGGTGCGACCTTCGACTCCTGCATGCGTTTCCTGAACGAGGATCCATGGGAGCGGCTCCGGGTGATGCGGAAGCGGATGCCGAAGAGCCGTCTCCAGATGCTGTTGCGCGGGCAGAACATCGTCGGCTATCGCCACTACGCCGACGACATCGTCGAGCGGTTCGTCGCCAGGGCCGTGGACAACGGCATGGACGTGTTCAGGATCTTTGATGCCCTGAACGACATCCGCAACATGGAACCCGCCATGCGGGCGGTGAAGAAGTATGGCGGCCACGTTCAGGCAACCGTCTGCTACACCCTGAGTCCCGTGCACAGCAATGGGGGCTTCGTGCAGATGGCGAAGGAGTTGCTGCAGATCGGTGCCGACTCCATCTGCTTCAAGGATATGGCCGGCCTGATCTCCCCTTGCGATGCCTACGAGCTGGTGTCGCGGCTGAAGGCGGAGACGGACGTGCCCATCTCCCTCCACTGCCACTACACCAGCGGCATGGCCTCAATGGCCTACTTCAAGGCGGCAGAGGCTGGGATCGATCTGGTGGACTGCGCCATCTCCAGCATGTCGCTCGGCACGTCGCAGCCGCCGACCGAGACCATCGTGGCGTCGCTGGCCTGCACCGAGCGGGCCACCGGCCTGGAGATCGGCAAGCTGTCGGAGATCGGCAAGTACTTCGCCAAGGTGCGGAAGAGGTACGCCCAGTTCGAGATGGGTGCCTTCGGTGTGGATACCGACGTTCTCCAGTTCCAGATACCGGGCGGCATGATCTCCAACCTGGTGAATCAGCTTCGGGAGCAGGGGCAAGAGGAGAAGCTGGCCGACGTGCTGAAAGAGGTGCCCCGGGTTCGGGCCGAGCTGGGCTATCCCCCGCTGGTAACGCCTTCCAGCCAAATCGTCGGCACCCAGGCGGTGCTGAACGTCCTGCTGGGCGAGCGGTACAAGATGGTCCCCAAAGAGGTGAAGAACGTCGTCAAGGGGATGTACGGGAAGACGCCTGCTCCCATCGATCCAGAGGTCAAGAAGCTGGTGCTGGCCGGCGAGGAGGCCATCGAATGCCGGCCGGCGGATCTGCTGGAGCCCGAGTTCGACAAGGCAAGAGCGGAGGCCGGCGAACTAGCCAAGAACGAGGAAGACGTCATCTCCTACGTTCTCTTCCCGCAGGTAGCCAAGGAGTTCCTGGCTAAGCGCGGCAAGAAGGACGAAGGGCTCACCGTAGAGCAGTTGGCGGCGATAGCGGCGGTGGTCGGATCCAGGTAAGCGACCGCCGCCGTTCGCGTCTCGGTGCCGGAGCGGGGATCCCCGCTCCGGCGGTCTCTAGCTTCGCGTAAGGCTCGAGCACCAGACGACGTTCTCGTCGTGGAGGAACAAGAATTGGACTTCTTAGTAGCCCTGAACGTGACGATTTATGGCCTTGGCATCGTCTTCCTGGCTTTGCTGGTCCTGATGTTCAGTATCATGATACTCAGCAAGCTTTTCTCTGTGGCCACGGGCAAGAGTATTCTGGAGGCACCGAACCACGCAGCGGCGCTGAAGGCCGAGCCGGCTCCCGCGGCGCCGGCCACGGCCGCAGCACCGGCCGGGGCTGTGGCTTCGGCCCCGCTGGTCATGAACCTCTCCTTCGGTGGCCAGCAATACCGCGCGGAGTTGCGAGACGTGACCTCCGGCGGGGCGACCGTGGTGATGGATGGCGCCTCCTTCCGTGTGGAGCGGGACAAGGCGGACGTCAAGTCCGTGGTGGTCAACGGGAAGGCGCATACCCTCGAAGTAAGAGAGGTCGGCGACGCGACGGCCTCGGTGGTTATCGACGGCGTGGCCCAGACGGTCCAGATCACCCGAGAGAAAACGGCTCCCGCAGCCGTGCCGACGGCCACTCGGGTCGTGAAGAGGAAGAGGGTGGTCTCCGGGGCAATGGAGCGGATCACGGCACCTCTTCCTGGCAAGATCCTGTCGGTAGCCGTACAGGCGGGCGACAGCGTGAAGGCGGGCGACGAGCTCTGCGTGATCGAAGCCATGAAGATGGGCAACAGCATCAAGGCCCAACGAGACGGCACCGTCAAAGAGGTGGCGGTGTCCGCGGGCCAGACGGTGGGCTTTGGCGCCTCTCTCATCACCTTGGCCACGGGCGACGTGGTGGAGGAAGAGGTTGAGGAGGTGGTTTCGGTGGGGGCGGCAACCGCCGAAGCCGCACCGGCGCCTTCGATCCTCAAGATGTCTGCCGACGGGAAGCAGTACGATGCCGAGGTTAAGCCGGGGGCCGGCTCCGCGGCTACCGTCACGCTCAATGGCTCCACCTTCCAGGTAGAGCGAGACCCGATGGACGTCAAGAAGGTGGTAGTGAACGGACAATCTCACACCATCGAGGTCAAAGAGGTCACCGACAAGACGGCGTCGGTGGTGATCGACGGGGTGGAGCGGAAGATAGAGATCGCCCGGGCAGCAGCCGCTGCATCCATCTCCGCGGCTCCTGCCCCGCCCCCGGCGGCTCCTGCGCCTGCTGCCCCTGCTGGGCAGGCACCCGCTCCCGCGCCCGCTGTGCCGGCAGGGGGGGAGCAGATCACGGCACCCTTGCCCGGCAAGATCCTCTCGGTAGCGGTGCAGATGGGCGACCGGGTGAACAAAGGCGACGAGTTGTGTGTGATCGAAGCCATGAAGATGGGGAACAGCATCAAGGCCCAGCGCGCCGGCACTGTCAAGGGAGTGCTGGTATCCCCAGGTCAGACCGTTGGGTTTGGCGCCACGCTCTTCGTGATGGAGTAGGCAGGCGGTTTGCCGCCGATGCGCTGGAAGGTGAAAGACTATGATTGATACCACCGTCACCGAGGCCTTGGTGAGGGGTTTCACCAACCTGACCATTCAACAGGTGATCATGGTCATGGTGGGCGGAATCCTGATCTACCTGGCTATAGCGAAGGAGTACGAGCCGGTGCTGCTGCTGCCCATGGGGGCAGGGGCGATCCTGGCGAACATTCCGGCCACTGGGATGACCGGCCCCGATGGGCTGTTTACTTTCCTCTACGACAGCGGGATCAAGAACGAGCTGTTCCCGCTGCTGGTGTTCATCGGGGTGGGTGCGATGACCGACTTCGGTCCCCTGCTGGAGCGCCCCTACACTGTGATCCTGGGGGCCGCGGCCCAGTTCGGGATCTTCGGCACCCTGCTGCTGGCTACCCTGATGGGCTTCAAGATCAACGAGGCCGCCTCCATCGGGATCATTGGCTCGGCCGATGGCCCGACCTCCATCTACGTTGCCTCGGCTTTGGCGCCCCACCTGCTGGCTCCCATCGCCGTGGCGGCCTACTCCTATATGTCGCTGGTGCCGATCATACAGCCCCCCATTATGCGGCTGCTGACGACGGAGTCGGAGCGGGCCATCGAGATGCCCTACACCAACGACAAGCCCGTCTCCAAGACCACCAAGATCCTCTTCCCCATCGTGACCACCCTGGTATGCGGCCTGATCGCCCCCATGTCGGCGCCTCTGATCGGTATGCTGATGTTCGGGAACCTGCTGAGGGAGGCGGGAGTGGTCGAGCGGCTCTCCAATACCGCCCAGAACGAACTGGTCAACATCGTGACCATCTTCCTGGGGCTGACCATAGGTTCGACTATGGTGGGGGATAAGTTCCTCCAGCCGCAGACGCTGGCGATCATCGGTATGGGTTTGGTGGCCTTCGCGCTGGACACCGTCGCCGGACTCAGCTTCGGCAAAGCGCTCAGCATCCTCACACGGGGCAAGATCAACCCTCTGATCGGGGCCTCAGGGATCTCTGCGTTCCCCATGTCCGCCAGGGTAGTGAACCGGGTGGGGCTCGAGGCCAACTCCAACAACTTCTTGATCATGCACGCTATGGGGTCCAACACGGCGGGCCAGATCGGGTCCGTGATGGCCGGAGGTGCTGTTCTAGCCCTGCTGGCGGGATAGCCATTTAGGGGGTAGGGGCGGTTCGCGAACCGCCCCTACCTCTGTTTTCTCGGCCACATCGGCGGGCTTCGAAACCCCCGCTGTAAGATCTTCAGCAATATTCAGTCTTTGACACATGACGCTTAGCTGTGCTACCATCTTTGCCTGGTTCATCGGGGACTCGCTGCTCCCGTGACGCTCCTTTCCGGTTCCGCTGTGAGGGAACGGGTGATGCGTTCAGAGCAATAGTGGCCGAAGGGTAATGTACTTGACCCACAACAAGTACATTTTTTGTTCCTTTTGGAGGGGGGTATTTTCGTAATAGGATCTTAGTGATAGGACAAACGAGGAGACGGAGAATGAGCATAGAGTTGGCCATCCGCTTTGTCGGCGCAGTGGTGGCGGCGATGGTGGGTTGGCAGTTCGGTCTCATCCTTGCTGATACTTCATCCGGCAATTATCTGTTGTACGTCTTCACCATCTCCGCTGCAACCTTCGGTATGGGGCTGCTGCTGACCCCGTACGTCACCACGCGACCCTTCAACTGGGCGAGGGTTAGGGTCACCAACATGCCGGCCCAGGACGTCGTGGCCGGAGGCATAGGTCTGGTAGGAGGCCTGCTGACCGGCGCGCTCCTCGCCCTGCCTCTGTCCATGCTGCCTCTGTACCTCGGTCGTCTCCTCCCGGTGGTCGCCAGTCTGGTGCTGGGCTACTTCGGTGCCACTATCATGGTGACCCATCGGCGCGAGGTGTTCCAGCTGCTGGGTCTGCCGAGAGAAGCCGGCAAAGGGAAGGGCGGGCAGGATCACAGCCGGGTGCTGGTGGACACCAGTGCGATCATCGACGGGCGCATCGCCGACATTGGCCACACCGGCTTCGTCGCGGGAACCATGGTGATACCGAGGTTCGTGCTGGCCGAGCTGCAGCAGATCGCCGATTCACCGGACGCCGTTCGCCGAAACCGGGGGCGGCGGGGCCTGGAGATGCTGAACAAGCTGCAGAAGGAATCGGTGGCGCCCATAGAGATCTCCGACGCCGACGTCGACAACATCCCCGACGTCGATGGGAAGCTGGTCCGGCTGGCGAAGAACCTGCGCTGCGCCATCATCACCAACGATTACAACCTGAACCGGGTGGCCGAGCTGCAGGGCGTGAAGGTGCTGAACATCAACGAGCTGGCCAACGCCGTGAAGTCGGTGGTTTTCCCCGGCGAGGAGATGGTGGTCCGGATCATCCAGGAGGGCAAGGAGTTCGGACAGGGGGTTGCCTACCTGGACGACGGCACCATGGTCGTGGTGGAGAACGGGCGCCGGCACATCAACGCCGATCTGGACATCGTGGTAACCCGGGTGCTGCAGACCGTGGCCGGGCGGATGATCTTCGCCCACCCCAAGACGCCGCACCAGAACTAGGCGTGGTGACAGGGGGGGCGCGGAGACAGATGCGGGGACCGAGGACCCAGGACTCAGGGCCGAGTGGCCGGGGCTCGCCGCACTCCTCAGAGCTCAGTCCTCAGTCCTTGACCCGGGGCGCGATCGTGGTGGCGGCCGGGCGCGGGACCCGAATGGGCGAGGACAAGGTCTGGCTTCCGTTGGGGGACCTTCCGGTGGTAGCCTATTCCTTGAAGGCCTTCGCCGCGGTTCCCTCGGTGCAACGTCTGGTGCTGGTGGTGAGCCGGGAGAGGGTGGAGCGAGGACGCGAGTTGGCAGCCCACCTGGGTATCCCGGCTTTTGTGTGCGCGGGCGGGGAGCGGCGGCAGGACTCCGTCCGAAACGGCCTGGATGCCCTGGGGGAGGCGGAGTTGGTGGCCATCCACGACGGGGCCCGGCCCCTGGTGAGTCCTGCCCTCATCGAGGCCTGCTACCGGGTGGCTGAACGGGACGGAGCCGCCGTGCCGGCCGTAGCGGTGCGAGACACGGTGAAGAGGGCCTCCGGGGAGCTCTGGGTAACCGAGACCGTGGAACGGGCCGGTCTCTGGGCCGTGCAGACGCCCCAGGTCTTCAAGGCCGAGGTGATCCGTCGGGCCTACGATCGGCTGGACCGGGAGGTCACCGACGACTCGGCAGTGGTGGAGCTGCTGGGCGAGCGGGTGAGGATCGTGCCGGGTGATCCCTGGAACTTTAAGCTCACCGTCCCGGAGGACGTGGTGGTGGCCCGGGCTCTGGTGGAAGGGGGGGCGTAGCATGGCGGCGCAGATGCGGGTCGGGATGGGGTACGATACCCACCGGCTGGTAGAGGGGCGCCCCCTGATGCTGGGGGGGGTGCGACTGGAGCATCCCCTCGGCCTGGAGGGCCATTCGGACGCCGACGCCCTCCTCCACGCGATGATGGACGCCATGCTGGGGGCCGCGGGGTTGTCCGACATCGGCCACCATTTCCCGCCGGGTGACGAGCAGTTCCGGAACGCCTCCAGCCTCAAGCTGCTGAGGACGGTGCGGTCGATGGTGGAGCAGGCGGGCTGGCATGTGGTGAACGTCGACTCGACGGTGTTGGCGGAGCGCCCGAAGCTGGCGCCCTACCTGCCGTCCATGAGGAGAACCATAGGCGAGGCGCTGGGCATCTCCGAGGGTCAAGTAGGGATAAAGGCCACGACCAACGAGGGGCTGGGCTTCGTCGGGCGTGGCGAGGGCATAGCGGCCATGGCCGTGGTGCTGCTCGCCCGCCAGGAAGAGGACAATCTGGAGGATCAGCGTGGCTCTTAGAGTGTTCAATACGTTGACGGGCACCGAGGAGGAGTTCAAGCCGCGGGGCGACGTGGTGGAGATGTACGTCTGCGGCATGACCCCCAAGTTTCACCCCCACATCGGGCACGCGAGGCTGTTCGTATCCACGGATGTGATCCACAGGTATCTGGAGTACAGGGGTTATCGGGTGCACCACGTCCAGAACTTCACCGACGTGGACGACAAGATAATCGCGCGGTCCAAGAAAGAGGGTATTCCGGCCCAGGAGGTGGCGGAGAAGTACACCCGCTCCTATTTCGAGGCGATGGATGCTCTCAACGTGCTGCACGCCGACGACTACCCGAAGGCCACACTGGTGATCCCCGCCATTATCGAGTTCGTCCAGAAGCTGATGGCGGAGGGCTACGGCTACGAGGTGGAGGGGAACGTCTACTTCGAGGTGGCGAAGTTCCCCGGGTACGGCAAGCTCTCGGGGAGGACCGAAGAGGGGGTGATGGCCGGCGCTCGGGTCGAGGTGGAGCCGAACAAGCGGGACCCGCGGGACTTTGCCCTGTGGAAGAGGGCGAAGCCGGGAGAGCCGGCCTGGGACAGTCCCTGGTGCCCCGGGCGGCCGGGGTGGCACATCGAGTGCTCGACGATGATACGGGAGACCCTGGGACAGCAGATCGACATTCACGCCGGCGGGCGGGATCTGATCTTCCCCCACCACGAGAACGAAATCGCGCAGAGCGAGGCCTACTGCCACTGCTCGCCGTTGGCCCGCTACTGGGTGCACGTCGGGCTGCTGAACGTCGGCGGGGAGAAGATGTCCCACTCCCTGAACAACTTTCTGACCATCCAGCAGATGTTGGAGCGGTACGAGCCGGCGGCCCTGAGGCTGTACCTGATCTCCAATCCCTATCGGGCCCCCATGACCTACACCGACGAGGGGATCGAGGGTGCGACGAAGGGGCTGGCGAGGCTGCGCTCCGCCCTGGAGCCGGTGAGGGGCGCGGCCGCCGGGCGAGCGGCGCTACCCGAGGAGCGGGAGACGGTAGCGCGGGTGGTGGAGGCGGGCCAGCAGGCCTTCGAAGATGGCATGGACGCCGACTTCAACACCGCTGAGGCTCTGGCGGCGCTGCACGACCTCGCCAGGGAGATCAACCGTTTGCGGAGCCGGGAGGGCTATCCGGCGGAGGCGCTGGAACCCGCCAGGGCGAAGCTGGTGGAGCTGGCCGGCGTGGTGGGGGTCCAGCTGGAGGTGGCCGAAGCGGAGGAGGGTCGCGCGGCGGCGCCCTTCGTGGAGCTGCTGGTGGAGCTGCGGGGGAAGCTGCGGGTGGCCAAGCAGTGGGCGCTGGCCGACGAGGTGAGGGATCGGTTGAAGGCGCTGGGGGTGACCCTGGAGGACCGGCCCGAGGGCACCGTCTGGAAGTAGGGCGAGAGAGGGTAGGGCGGGGAGACGGGGGACCGGGAAGAACAGGATGGACAGGATAGACAGGATAGACAGGATAGGGAGACGGGGAGAGGGTCAGGGTGAGGGCTGTGGCTGAAGCTTGGAATCAGCCCTCACCCGCCCTTCAGGCGGCCTCTCCCAGAGGGAGAGGCGGACGGTTGCCGGCAGGAGCCGGCTCCTACGGCCCAGTGGGCGGGCGAGAGGCCTGGGCCCCCGGCGGAGGGCAGCGATCGAGCGGGGGCGGGAGGGATGTCCGCGCTCCCGGCGGTTTCGGGGCGGGAGGCGGTCCGGCCGTCCGGGTGCCCCCGGACCAGGAGATCCTCTACGGCAGGAACGCGGTCATCGAGGCGCTGCGCGCGGGTAAGCGTGTGCGGCGCCTTCTCGTGTCCATAGACGCCCTGCGGGAGGAGCACGTTCGGGAGGCGGTGGGGCTGGCGAGGCGGCTGGGGATCGCCCCCGAGGAGGTGAGCCGGGGAGACTTGGACGCCGTGGCGCCGGAGCACCAGGGGTTGGCGGCCATCGTGTCCCCCTTCGAGTACGCCGGCTGGGGGGATCTGCTGGAGCGGCTGAGGGGGGCGGAGAGCCCTCCGGCGGTGCTGCTGCTGGACACGCTGCAGGACCCGCAGAATCTGGGCACGCTGCTGCGGACGTCGGAGGCGGTGGGGCTGGATGCGCTGGTGCTGCCTAAGAAGCGCTCGGTGCACGTCACACCCGGGGTGGTGCGCTCCTCGGCGGGGGCGGTGGAGCACATGTCGGTGGCGCGTGTGCCGAACCTGGTGCGTGCCGCGGAGGATCTGAAGGGGGTCGGGCTGTGGGTCGCCGGGATCGACATGGAGGGCGACCGGCTCCACTGGGATCTGGACATGACGGGTCCGACGGCGCTGGTGCTGGGGGGCGAGGATCGGGGGATCGGGCCGCTGCTGAAGGCGAGCTGCGACTTCCTGATCCGGCTGCCGATGCGGGGGCGGGTGAACTCGCTGAACGCGGCGGTGGCGGGGTCGATAGTGCTGTACGAGATGGTGCGGCAGAGGATGAAGTGACCCCCTTTGCATCTACAACCGACGGGTAAAATCAGAAGAACTAGGCAGCACCGTTCCCAGCGCTCAGGTTTCTCCCAGGGCGGATCGAAGGTTCCCTTCTGCGCGTGCCAGCAGGTCACGCGCCGTGCGCATAGGTATCTGCAACCGCAATCCTGCTATGGCTGCTTTCACGTCGCCATC
>JAJZRD010000047.1 GCA_021845945.1 Chloroflexota bacterium | reverse complement strand
TTGGGGGCTCCCGTCTTGCCAGATCAGGTCCACCGCCTGCAAGGAACGGAACCCCTGGAACAGACGGTCGGCCGTCACTGCCAGCCCCCGCTGCCGACACGCTCGTTCCAGAACCGCTCGTACCAAGAGCGCCACCAGGGTTATGAACACCAACCCTTCGACCCTCTGGTCTGTCCGGACGAAGATGGGATGCACCACCAACGGCCCCTTCGCTGCCCTGAACCGCTTCTCCACTCCATCCTGCCCTTTGAACGGGGTCAGGGCCTCGTCGGCATCCAGGTGGTCGCCGTTGGTTGCCAGCGCGTAGCGGCCATCCAACTCCTGGGCCTGGGCCAGCTTCTGCCGGTTGACCAGGAAGCTGAGTTCCATCGCCACGTCTTCGCCGCTCAACTGGAGGTCCACCAACCCCTTGGCCGGTTGCCCCTGCTGGAGGGCAGCGAGTCGCTCCTCCGCATAGGCTCGCTTCTTGTAGCGGCGAGTGCCCAGCTGCTTCTGGATATGAGCCAGGCCGTTCAGGAGCCTCTTAAGATGGGTTTTCCGCTTCTGCTCATCCAGTTCTGCTTGCCCGCGCTCCAGATGACCAGAGCCCTGTCGGTGACCTTCTCCACCTGAAACTCGAAGGTGAAGGGCCGCCAAACTCCCCGATAGGGCACGTAGGCTCGATCGTCCCCCTTGACTCGTTGTGGGCGGTAGGCCAGGCTGTGACCAGCCATCTCCTCGGCCGAGACACTACGCAGCACGGCTTCGGTCGCGGTCCCATCGGGCAAAGGTCCCAGGTAGAACAGGTTGTGGTGGTGACAGGCGAGCACCGCTTCGGAACTGACCATCTTGCTGCCGCTGACCAGAAGCGGGCGCAGATCCCGATCGGCCAGCTCGGGGCGGGCCAGGAAGCGCAGGAGAGCCTCCAAGTGGATCGGCGGGCGGGTGATGTCCCAGTGCAGGACGTTCAGGTCCAGATCGTAGACCCGGACCGCTTGGGTTGCCAGACGAGCCCAGAGATCCCCCAGATGCGGGTAGAGTCGTCCAGGGCTCGTCCCAGACGGTTGTCATAGACCTGCTGAGGCGTAACGTCCAACACCTCGGGCAAGACGGTCTCAGCCAGCCAATCCTGGATCTGATACAGCGGCTGCGGGGCCAACAAGCGGTTGAGGACCAGTAGAGCAACCACCCGACCCATATCAACGTCGGCCTGGCTAGGCACCAGGTCGTTGGCGATCGACTGCACCTGGAGATCGGTCAAGACGGGATAGACCAGGGGCAAGGCGCCCGTCTGACGGGGACGCACTGCCTTGACCGTCTTGCCCAGGTGCTCGGCTTGAGATGTGTCCATGGCTCTGCCTCCCTCTGGAAACAGAGGATACACCCTGCGCTCGATTGTTAAGGTGCGCTCGGTCCGAACAGCCGTTCTATGTCGAAAACAGGCTGAGGTCCCTCGCTCGAGCAGCCACTCCGCGTCGGCCGAGACCGGCGAAACGCCCAAGTTTTATCAGAGATTTAACCCCGGGGTAACAACTCCTTATTGCCAACTCAGTATTCTTACTCTCGGGTCCTGACGGCGACTCGGGAGGAGAGTTCGAAGGAAACCCGGATGTGGCAGTCCCGCCAGAAACCAAGGGCTGGGCTGCGATTCTCCAACAGCAGAAAGGCACAGGTATGAGAGTCCGGAGATCACTAGCCATCGTGGGATTGGTGGGAGCCGTGGCCGCCGTGGCCGTTGCCGGCACGGCCATGGCGCAAACCCCAACACCAGGAGCGAACCAGGCTAAGACCAACTATCAGAACCTCTTCATGGACAAGCTGGCGGCAGCCCTTGGGGTCGGCCGGGACAAGCTGAACAGCGCCTTCACCGACGCCCGGAACGCCACTGTGGACCAGGAGGTTCGGGACGGGAAGCTCACCCAGCAGCAGGCCGACAGGATCAAGGCCAACCCCAACGTCGGTCCGGGCTTCGGCTTCGGCTTCCGCGGTAGCGAGCGCGAGCGCGGAGAGAAGGGCGCGTTCTCCATGGGCGGCATCAAGGTGTGGAGCGCGATCGCCGGGGCGCTGGAAACCACGCCCCAGGATCTGACCAACCAGCTGCGGTCGGGCAAGACCCTGGCGCAGCTGGCCCAGGGCAAGGAGCAGGCGGTCAAGGACGCCATCGTCAACACCGTCAAGCCGAAACTGGACCAGGCCGTGAAGAACGGCCGGATGACCCAGGACCAGGAGAACCAGTTCATCGACAAGATCCAGAAGTCGGATCTGAACAACTTCGGCGGTCACTGGGGCATGAAGGGTCCGCGCAAGGGCAACAACGCGACCCCCACCCCCAACAGCCCCTCCTCCTTCTTCCGGCAAGCGCCGGCCGCGGGCGGAGCGCTGTAGCGCTAAGTCACCGGGTCGCCAGAATCGGGGGAAGGCGAGGTGTGGTACCTCGCCTTCCCCGCGTTGTTCCCGGCCTCGCCTCTCTCGGCTATCGCCCCCACGAACCAAGTTGGGGGCTGGTCTGAGACCCGCCCCTGCATCGTGGGGCTTCGCATGGACAGGCAACCCGGGATGGAGGTACTATGCAGTCTCCGAGAGGTTCAGAACTGGAGGGTGGCATTATGAGACGGTTGCTGCCGCCGCTGGTGGCGATTGCTGCCGCCGCACTCACTCTGGGCGGGGTCGCCCTGGCTCAAGAGAATTCGCAATTCAAGCTGGGCTTCAAGACCCTGGCCGATACGATCCCCAACGTCGTGGGCGTGCCCCTGGAGAACGAGCACTATGCCTCCAATGGAGACTCGCTCCAGCAAACCTCGACGGGATTGATGGTGTGGCGCAAGGCCGACAACTGGACGGCCTTCACCGATGGCTCCGAAAGCTGGGTCAACGGCCCCAACGGGCTCCAGGAGAGGAGCAACGACCAGCGATTCCCCTGGGAGGCGCAGACTGCCACGCCGGCGGCCACGGCGACCCCTGGCCCCAGCCCGACTGCCACACCGGCACCGGCGCCAAGCCCTACGCCCATTCCCAAGCCCACACTGCAAAGCTCTCAGCCCAACGTGATCCAGGGGCAGGGGCTGTCGGACAAGAGCGTCTGGGTCCTGGGAGAGCTGCGCAACGACGGCTCCACGCCGGCATACAACGTGACCGTGACCGCAAGTCTGGTCTCCTCTTCGGGCGCCGCCGTCGGGACGGCCAACCAGGTCTTCGCCTACCTGGGCCCCGGGGACAGCGTGGGCTATAGAATCGAGGTAGCCAATCCCGCCCCCTACGTCCGGGCCGATGTCTTCACCGACTCCAGCGCCACCGGCTTCGCCTCCTACGGCGACGTACCGGTCCAGTGGGTCAAGAACGAGCAGGTCGCCACGCAACAGGGCACATCCACCTACGTCCAGTACCAGTTCACCGGCAACCTGAACAACACCACCCAGCAGTCGGTGTCCCTGAACGCCGTCTACGCATGGTTCCTCGACGACCAGAACCGGGTGGTCTGGGCGGACTTCACCTACCTCACCGGGCGGCTGGTTTCCGGCGATTCAGCGACCTTCATGATCACCACCCCGCTGGACCGAGACAACCCGCAGGTGCGGGGCATCACCCAAGTCAGGTTCTACGCGGCGGGCCAGCTGCCGTAGGAGCATCGCCGGGAGAGTGCCCCAGGCGGTCACACCTGGTGGTATAGTTATGTCAGAGACCCCTGGCACCGTTCGAAGCCAGGGGCTCTCCATTGCACGAAGGGGTCTCGAGTCCTCGGCCAACGGCACAGGCCGGTCGTCGAGTGACTCAAATAGAAAAGGAGGTACCCACCGTGCGGAGAAGAGGTATTGTCACCGCCCTCGTGGCGGTGTTAGGAGGCCTCCTGCTGCTTGGTCTCCTGGGTGGAGGCTTGATGGCCTGGCCGGGGATGATGCACTATGGTTTCGCCTACGGATCCGGCTACAGGCTCCTTCCCTGGGTGGGCCTCGGGGCGATGCTGTTCCGAACCTTGATCGTCGCCGCGGGGCTGCTGCTCTTCGTCGAGCTGCTGCATCAGAGGAGGCTGGCCAGGATTGCGGCCGGCGCGGGCGCGACCCGACCCATGGAGATCGTGAGGGAACGGTACGCTCGAGGCGAGATCGACAGGGAGCAGTTCGACCAGATGCGCCGCGACCTCGAGTCGCGGTAGCGGGAACGCTCCTCCGACGGGGCTGACGGCTGGGTCTCCCGGCCCGGGCCGCCGGCCCCGGCGACAGGAATCGATGCCGAACCCTGGATGTGCTACCATCCACTCGGGTCGGACTCTCGCACCACTCGCGATCACCGCACCGTAAGTTGCGCACCGGATGGATTAGGAGGTCACTGTGGATCCCGATTCCTCGCATCGAGAGCCCACGACAGGGGCAGCTCAGCCCTACGACCTGCTGCTGCAGGGTGGACGGGTCATCGATCCGGATTCCGGCCGGGATGGGCGCTTCGACGTGGCGTTCACGGGCGACAGAGTCGCTGCCATCGAGGCCCGTATCGACCCTGGGATGGCCAAGAAGGTGGTGCCGATGAAGGGTGCCATGGTGGTGCCCGGCCTGATCGATCCCCATGCCCACGTTTGCGACGGGATCGGCATAGGCATACCACCGGACGTGGCAGGCGTGAGCCGCGGTGCCACGACGGTAGTGGATGGAGGCACCTGCGGGGCCAACACCTTCGGAGCCCTCAAGCGGGTAATGGCCGCGAGCCGCACCCGAACCCTCGCGTGGCTCCACATCTCCACCATCGGCCTAGTGGACACCAGGCTCCCCGAGTGTCTCTTCCTGCCCACGCTGAACGTGGAGGAGGCCGTCGCCACGGCGAAGGCGAATCCATACACCATAGTCGGGTTCAAGGCGAGACTGAGCAGCTACGTGACGGGGGGCGGATCGTGCATGCCGACCCTCAGGCTGGTGCTGGAAGCCGGGAAGGCGGCCGGTCTGCCGGTGATGGTGCACGTGGGCGATACGACGGAACCGCTGGGAGCGATCATCGACCTGCTGCGACCGGGCGACGTGGTCACCCACTACCTGACCCCTCGCAAGAACGGGATCCTCGGGCCGGCGGCAGTGCCTGGAGCCAAGATCATCCCCCAGGTCGAGGAGGGACGAGAGCGAGGGGTGATCTTCGATTCCTCTCGGGGGATGACCCAGCACATGGGCTTTGCCCAGATGCAGGCGGCGGTGGAGAGCGGTCTGCTTCCGGACACGCTGAGCACCGACCTCACCGACGGTTCGGCGCTCAATCCCTACCACAGCCTGCTGATGATCGCCACGGAGTTCATGTCTTTCGGCGTCGAAGTCGAGGAGCTGTTGCCGCGCATGACCATCAACTCGGCCAGAATGCTCCGTCGAAAGGACCTGGGGAAGCTGCAGTTGGATGGCATCGGCGACGCCTCGATCCTCAAGGTTGAGGTGGGCGACTTCGCCGTCACGGACGGGAACGGCTGGGTCCGCAAGACGAACAGGCGGTTGGTGGCCATCGGCGTGGTGCGCGCGGGCAGCTACACCGCCCTCAACCCGCCCCCGGCCAACTGAAGGCCGTCCACGGTAGCACCGCATGGTCCGTCCTTCGCCAGCAAGGCGTCCAGTTGCTGTCCATCCACCGTCTCGTGGAGCAGCAGTTCGCCGGCCAGGGCATCCAGACAGGCCCGATGCCCCTCCAGAAGCTCTCGTGCCTGCCGGTGGGCCATCTCCACCAGCTTGCGAACGACGGCGTCCAACTCCGCCGCCGTTGCCTCGGCGTACTCCCTGGGAGCTCCTATCTCCCGCCCCAGGAAGGGGTGGGTCTCCCCAACCCCATACCATATGGGTCCCAACTCCTCGCTCATGCCCCACAGCCCCACCATTCGCCGGGCCAGGCCGGTGGCCTGCTTCAGGTCGCTCTCGGCGCCGGTGGTGGGGTCCCCAAACACCAACTCTTCGGAGGCTCGCCCACCCAGCAAGACGGTCAGCCGGCCGGCCAGGTAGGAGCGGGAGTAGTTGCGCCGGTCCTCCTCGGAGAACTGCTCGGTCACCCCCAGCGCCCGGCCGTGGGGGATGATGGTGATCTTGCTCACGGGATCCGTCCCCGGGGTCAGCCTCGCCACCAGCGCATGGCCACCCTCGTGGTAAGCCACCAGCCGCCGCTCTTCCTCGTTTACCAGGGCAGCCTGTCTCGTCCCCAGGACGATCTTGTCCATCGCCTCGTCGAAGTCCTTCATCGCGACCTTGATGCCTCCACGCCGTGCAGCGGCCAAGGCCGCCTCGTTGGCAAGGTTGGCCAGGTCGGCACCGGAGAAGCCAGGAGTGCGCCTGGCCAGGAGATCGAGCTTGACGTCGTGTCCAAGACGCAGGGGGTGGGTGTGGATCTTCAGAATGGCCTCCCGGCCGGTCCTGTCAGGGAGCCCGACCGTCACCTGTCGGTCGAAGCGGCCCGGCCGCAGCAGGGCAGGGTCAAGCACGTCCGGGCGGTTGGTGGCCGCGATCACGATGACGCTGGTCTGGTCGTCGAAGCCGTCCATCTCCACCAGGAGTTGGTTGAGGGTCTGCTCCCGCTCGTCGTTTCCCCCTCCCAGCCCAGCTCCCCTCTGCCGGCCGACGGCGTCGATCTCGTCCACGAACAGGATGGAGGGAGAGGCAGCCTTCGCCTTGGTGAAGAGGTCACGGACCCGGCTTGCGCCCACCCCGACGAACATCTCCACGAACTCCGAGGCCGAGATGCTGAAGAAGGGCACGCTCGCCTCGCCCGCCACGGCCCTGGCCAGGAGGGTCTTTCCCGTCCCTGGAGGGCCGATCAGCAGCACGCCCCGGGGCAGCCTCGCGCCCAGCTGTCGATAGCGCTCCGGTCGCTTCAGGAAGTCGACCACCTCGAGGAGGTCGGCCTTCGCCTCCACCTGGCCTGCCACGTCGGCGAAGGTGACACCGGGTTTCTCCTGGTTGTAGACCCGGGCCTTGCTGCCACCGAAGCCGAAGAGCGACTGGGCTCCGCGCTGGCTCTGACGGCTCATGAAGATCAGCATCCCCACCAACAGCGCCACCGGCAGCAGGCTGGCCGCCAGGTCCAGGAACCAGGACTTGCCGGTGGTGTCCTTGACCACAGTGGTCACGCCGTGCTGATCGAGAAGCGGGAGAAGACGATCATCGCCATTGACCGGCATGACGGTGGTGAACCGGGCGTAGGTGGCTGGAGCGGTGCTCGTCGCCTGGGGCGGTGCAGACGTTGGGGCAGCCCCGGAGGGCGTTCCCCCAGTATCAGCCGGCTGCGTAATCGCGCTCTTGAAGGCGCCGTCGGCATTCTGCCCTGCCAGGTCCACGCTCGCTACGTTGTCCGAGCGGACCTGTTCCAGAAAGGCACTGTACGAGAGAACTGCCGCCGGGGGTGTCTTCGGAACCAGGAAGGCATAGAGGTTCCACGCCAGGACCATCAATAGCATGAACCACATTAGCCGCCGGGACTGAGCCGAAGGCGGGGGCGCAGACGGTTTCGGCTGTCCGCCGCCGTCGCGCCTGACAGGGCCCTTAGTTGGGCTCGTAGGCATACTCATTGGTTCTCCTAACTCTTCCCGCTCCCGGTTGGTCCAGGTAGCCCTGCGGTGGACAAAGGGTGGGCGGCCTGCTTCGGACTGTTGGGCTCCAGAGAGAGCCTGTTCCCCTCCGGCTCTCGCTCGACAGTGAGCCGGGCTCGCTCCAGCCGAGAGACGTCCCCGGGGACGATGATGAGCAGGGTCCGACCCATGAAGCTGATGACCTGATCAGTAGGTCGGGGACATGCCAACGAGAGGTACGCGCCACCCCGACCAAAGTTCAACCTCAGGCCAACTCGCGTGGCGGTGCGACGTAGCTCCGGCCGACCCACCAAGGCTGCTTCCAGCCGGGCGAGGATCAACTCCATGGCATCATCTGAGATCTCGAACAAGGGAAGCCTCCCAACTTGATGGCGGGCCGCTCGTCACATCTGCACGGGTGTTCTCATGCCCGTAGGACCGGGAGCACTGGGCCTTCGCCGCAGCGGTTCTGATACGTAGGGTGGGGCCCTGTGCCCCACCGCCCGCGTGGCGATGATAGGCCGGCGGCAGGGCAGGGCGCCCTGCCCTACATCTCGAAATCCCTGCGGCGGAGCACTAGGCCTGGTAGTCCTCGCCGAGAAACTCGAAGCAAGCCTGCGAGTGGGCGCAGGCCGGTCTTTCTTGAAGACCGTGCCAGCCTCGACGTTGGTCAGCAGATCCAGCCATCGTCCCGGAGCACCTATGCTGGTTCCTGCCCTTCCTTCTCCGCTACCCTCTTCTCCACATCCTGGTTGACCGCCAAGGCGGTCCTCGCATGCCCATTGCCCGACCTGGAACGCTCCCTTCGGTCGGTGCCTCACGCACGAAGCATTGACGTGACTCCGCTGCCAGAGCTCGCTGCATCCAGCGTCCCCCGATGCTGCGGAGCGGCTGGAACGGGGTCAGGGTCGAAACGTAGCATCACCAGAGCCTTCCTCAACGCTTCAATGGACATCTTCTCCTTAGGCCACGGACTTCTGGCTCACGGCGGCCGCAGCGCTCACCGAACGGGAATGCGGCTCGTAGCTGGGGCCGCATTCCCGAAGGCAGCGGGGCATGGATACCCCTACCCTACGGGTAAGGGGGTCACCGGTGGGACCTCCCCCGCTGGGACCCTCCCGTTGCCATGGGCCAACTGCGGAAGCATCGCCGTGATCAGGTCGATGGGCAAGGGGAAGATGATGGTGGAGTTCTTCTCCACCGCGATCTCCGTCAGGGTCTGCATGTAGCGCAGCTGCAGGGCTGCGGGAGACCGGTTCAGCATGTCGGCGGCATCAGCAAGGCGGGCAGAGGCCTCGAACTCGCCCTGTGCGTGGATGATCTTCGCCCTCTTCTCTCGTTCTGCCTCGGCCTGCTTGGCCATGGCCCGCTGCATCGACTGGGGCAGCTCCACGTCCTTCACTTCCACGACGCTGACCTTGATCCCCCAGGGCTCCGTCTGCTCGTCGATGATCTGCTGCAGCCGTGCGTTGATCTGGTCGCGCTGCGCCAGCAGGCCGTCCAGATCCGACTGGCCCAACACCGCCCGAAGGGTGGTCTGGGCGATCTGAGAGGTGGCCCGAATGTAGTCGAGGACCTTCGTCACCGCCATGTTGGGGTCCATAACCTTGAAGTATATGACGGCGTTCACCTTGATGGTGACGTTGTCCCGGGTGATCACCTCCTGGGCCGGCACGTCCATGGTGATCACTCGCAGATCGATCTTCATCATCCGATCGATCCCTGGGATGATGAAGAACAGCCCCGGCCCCTTGGCGCCCATCAGCCGGCCGAGCCGGAAGATGACCCCTCGCTCGTACTCTTGTACCACCTTCACGGCCGAGGTGAACAGGATGAAGGCAAGGATCACCAGTACTACTACGCTCACGCCAAGTGAGGATAGGATTTCCATCGAGATTCCCCTTTCGTATAGATTCCTAAACCGCCCCGACGAACTTTCCCTCGCAGTACAGATCGACTCGGCTGCCGTTGGCCGGGAGGGGCAGGACTCTCCTGACCGCCTTCCGCCGCTGCCCCACGGACAGCCCCTGATTACAGAACACCTCCCGACGAAGCCTGCCGAACTGCAGGCTGGTTACGTCGATGCGAACGGTCTTTGTTGCGGTCATGTGTAATCACCCTTCGGGGAACTCTCCCAGCGTGGTTGTGTCAACGATTCCGCCAGGCCTGCCACCAAGGTCGGTCCGGCGTCACAGCGCGGAAGCCGGCGATCGCAATGGCCGCGCCGCCCAACGAGACGGCGACGCCGCTGAAGTTGAGCCCGGTCACGTCGATTCCCAGCAGCACTGATCCCAGCCAGCCGACGATGGCCGCGCCGAGGATACCGACAGGGATGTCGCCGACAAGGCCGTAGCCCCCCGACCCCATGAGCAGACTCGCGCCCCATGCGGCGATGAGCCCCACGACGATCCAACCGAGTACGGTCACAGCGGCCCCTCCGTTTCTTGATGCGCTGTATCTGGCCTCGACGCCTTCCCTACGCCGCGCCACGCCAACCCCAGCCACAGAAGCGGCAGGACTGGGCCGCCGGGTCCACATGAGAACCTTCCATCAACAGTCCACTGGTAGCAGCATACGCGTAACCCACGCCGCCCGTCGTCTATCGAAGGCTTATTCAGGGATTACATCTGGGGAGTGTCTCTCGCGGGTCTCTAAACCGCGTCGATTGTGGGCTGTGCAGAGGGTTAGGGGGGACCAGACCTCAGGGCCCGGGATTAGGAGCAGCGGCCTGCGGTCGTGGGGCCTTCACCAGAGGTCAATCGTCTCGCCCTGGCCCTGGCCATGGGGTGGGCGCAACTGCAGCCGCGTGGGCCGAATCTCGACCACCTGGCACCACGCCGCTTCGGGAGTCCTGGCAAGGGCGAGTCGGCCGGGGTACTCGCCTGGCCGCAGCAGGCGTGCCACGCCGCGCACCTGCCACGTGTTGGCGGTGGCCACCACCAGCGCATTACTCTCCAGGTTGAACAGCAGATCCGAGGTCCTCGCCACCAGCACGTAAAGGACGAGGTCCACCGCCTCGCAGGGCAGGGTCTCGGCCTGGATCTCCGCCGGGCCGTAGGCCGAGAGCACGATCTGAGGCGCATTTGAGAGGGCTTCGCTGGCCCGTTGTCGTAGCTGACGCAGCACCGGCTACCTCCCATCAACAGGAAACCCGTTTACGCTTGCGGACCCAGCATATGCGTAAACGGGCACGGGTGTCGTCTGTCGAAAGTCTAATCTGGGGCTCTACTCTCGCTCGAGAAGCCTGAGTCCCCTGGCCAGGGCCACGGCCTCGGTGCGGTTGCCCGCCCCGATCTTGCCGAGGATATGGCTGATGTGCGCCTTGACCGTGCCCACGCTGACCGTGAGCTCGTCGGCGATCCTCTGGTTAGGCGCACCACCCGCCAGAAGCCGGAGAACCTCGACCTCCCGGGGGGTGAGCGACTCGACGCCGGGGGTTGGGTGTCGGGTATCGGGGGTCGGGAGAGTGGGCGCTGCCCTCTCGTCTCCTGATCCCTGGCCCCTGCCCCTCGACCCCTGAATGGCCGCCAACAGTCGGGCGACGTACTCGGGAGCGATCCCGCGCGCGGACACCCGGCGGAGCAGCGTGCCCATCGGCTCGCCGTGATCCGCGAAGGTGCGAATGTAGCCCTCCGGCTCGGCCAGGGCTAGCGCCCGCTCCAGGGAGCTTAGCGCCGGTGTGAGTTCACCGCTCTCGTGCAGGGCCAGAGCCTGGAGTGCCAGGATCTCGATCACCACCCCGAAGCGTCCGGCTGCCTCGGCGGGGCCCAGGAGGCGCGCCAGAAGCCTGACCGCCTCGGCCGCCTCGCCCCGCGCCAGGCGGAGCCGCACCAGGCTCAGGCACTCCCGCTCACCTGGCAAGCCGAAGTCCGCCGCTTCCCCCACCCGAAGCTCCCGCGCCCAGCTCTCCGCATCCTCCAGTCGGTCCATTGCCACCAGGAGATCGGCCCGTTCGGCCAGCAGAAGTCGGCGCATCACGGTCAAGTTTTGCTCCTGGACCGTCTCGATCGCCCTCTCGATCATGGCCAGCCCGGACTGTGCATCCGCCTGCGCCCGGTGCAACCGCGCCAGCGCCCAGTAGGTTGCAGCCAGGGCCTCCACGTACCCGCTCTGCTCCCCCAACTCCAGCGCTTGGCCCAGGTAGCCCCCAGCGCCATCGAGATCGTCCAGCTCGCGTCTCAGATGGCCCAGGTAGGCGTACAGCATCCCCAGCGTCGGGACCATCCGAGCGGGAGCCTCGGATACCTCCGCGACGACCTTCAGCGCCCGCTGGCAGACCCGCTCCGCCTCCCGGAGGCGCCCGCGCAGCATCTCGGTACGAACCAGGTAGGCCGAGGATACCATGACCATGTGCAGGCTCCCCGTGACCAGGCTGAGATCGACCGCGTCGGCGAAGGCAGCGCTGGCCGGAGCCACGTCGCCGGTCAAAAGGTGGGCATCCCCGAGGTTGAACGCGGCGAGGCTCCGCATGAACGGCTCGCTGGGGGGCAGGCGCGAGAGGGCCTGCCTGGCGTACTCGATGGTGCGCTGCGCATCGGCCCTCTGGGCGGCGACGCTCGCGCGGACGGCCGCGATCTGGCCCTGCAGAAGCTGGGCATCCGGTTGCGGCACGCCCGCAAGCGCGCCCTCAGCGCTATGGAGGTAGGATTCCGATGCCTCCAATTGCCCGCCCAGGGCCAGAGCCTGGCCTACCAGGACGCACAGGCGGGGTCTGGCATGCACCAGCGCCTTGGGCAAACGGTTGGCCCAGTTCAGCAGGACGACGATCCCGCCCTGCCCGATCAGGCGGGGCGCCTGCTCCTCGACCAGCCGGGCCGCCGCCTCGAAGTCCTGGGCCAACAGGGCGTGGCCGATCGCCTCGTCCACCAGCCCCTGCCGCTCGTACCACTGGCCGGCCCGGCGGTGCAACTCCGTGGCGCTGCCAGGCTCCTCCGTTTCCAGCCGACCACGCAGGCACTCCGCGAACAGGTGGTGGTAGCGATACCAGCGCCGCTCGTCATCGAGTGGCGTCACGAACAGGTTGGCGCGTTCCATCCGCACCAGGACCGCCGCGCTGTCGGTGCGCCCGGTTACAGCGTCGCAGAGCGGACCGACAAGCTCGCTCAGGATCGAGGTCCGAAGGAGGAAGAGTCGGGCGTCCTCGGGCTGGCGGCTCAAGACCTCCTCGACCAGGTAGTCCACGATGTAGCGATGGGCCCCGGTAACCGTGGCCACCAGGCTCGCCACGTCTCGGCGGCCCTGGAGGGAGACGGCGATCAACTGCAGCCCGACGATCCAGCCCTCGGTGCTGGACTGGAGGGCCGCCACGTCCCCGGCGCTGATGTCCAGACCCATTACTCGGTTCAGGAACGCCTCGGCTTCCTCCATAGTGAAGAGGAGCTCGGGGCCACGGATCTCGACCAGTTGATCGCGCGCTCGCAGACGGCTGAGGGGCAACGGCGGGTCGGAGCGCGTGGCGATGACCAGGTGCATCTGCGGGGGCAGGTTCCCGAGGAGGAAGGCGACGGCGTCGTGGACCGCCGGCGCATCGATGGCGTGGTAGTCGTCCAGGACGAGGATCAGGTCGCCGGGCAGGCTGCCCAGGTCGTTCAGGAGCGAGGTGAGGACCGCCCTAGTCGGCGGGGGCTGAGGGGACCGGAGCATGCTCAGGGCAGCCGACCCCACGCTCTCCTGCACACCGCTGAGGGCCGCGATGACGTAGGTGAGGAACCGCACCAGGTCGTTGTCTTCCTCGTCCAGCGAAAGCCAGGCAGTGGGGACAGCCTGCGCTGCCGCGACAAGCCACTCCCCCAGCAGGGTGGTCTTGCCGAACCCAACCGGGGCGGAGACGAGGGTCAGCGCCCGGTTGAGCCCGGCCTTTAGCCGCTCGGTCAGGCGCGCTCGAGCCACGATGCTCGCCCGCACCCTCGGCTGGCGTAGCTTCATGGCCAGCAGCGGGGTCTGACCCAACGCATTCGCGGCGGAGGCGCCAAGCTCGTTCATGTCCTTATTGTACACCCAGCCAGGCCAGGGCGAGACGGTTGCTGCCGGCGATCGCTGGCTGCAGCATGCCCACACACCTGCCCGCGCGCGGCTGCGGACCGTGTGTGGTTACGGTGACGGGACGATGGGGAGAGCCGATACCTGATACAATGCAGCCTGGCTATGATGACGAGACGTTGGACTGAAACGTGACGTTACTCCCCGATGGCGCCACCTTCCAGGCTACGACCCGTCCTGAGAGGAACGCACCGTCGACGTCCTAAGAGTTGGCGCAGAGGTTGACCCGGCCCTCGTTCTGGGTTCTTATCCCGATGTCGAGGCCGGGCGGGTAGCGCTCCGGAGCATCCGGCGCGGCGGCTTTCGGCGTGCGGCCGCGCTCCACAGCTTGCCTGGCGGACGAGTCGTCGTCGAGGACAATGACGTCTCCCCGCGACAGGGCGCCATATTGGGTGGGCTGAGCGCACTGGCGATCGCCAGCTACTTCCTCCTGCTCGCACCGACGCACCCCCTCCAGGGTGCCACCGAGTGGGCAGCCATCGCCACCTTGACCGCGGCCGGCGCGCTCGTGGGCTGGCTCATCAGTCGCTGGCTCGACCTCGGCGTACACAACTCCGTCCTCGATCGCTACCGGCGCTGGGTGGGCGCCGGAGAGACGCTGGTCATTGTCCAGGTGGAGGTCCACCAGGCCCGAACGGTCCTGGCCCTGCTCCGCGAGACCGAAGAGGCCCTTCCGGCGACCTTCATCATCCGCCCCCATCGCGACGTCCCCGGCCGCGTCGCCGAGCTCCGGCGGCGGGAACGCTTCTCGTCCGAGCGGCTCAAGCTCCACGCGGCCCAAATGGCTGCCCTGCACGCCGGCGCGCTCCGGACGCAGCGCCCTCAGCCCCTCTGGAACCGCCTCCGCGAGTGCGAGTGGATCGTCAATGCGATTACCCAGGACCTCGCCCAAGCCGTCCAGCTCGAGCAAAGCATCTCCATCTCGGCCGAGTGGCTCCTCGACAACGCCTATGTGATCCAGCGACAGGTCGCGGACGTGCGCCGAAACCTCTCCCATCAACTCTACGACGTCCTACCGACGCTGGAAGTGGGTACCCACCAGGGGGAGCCCCGGGCCTACAACCTTGCCGCCGAGGTGGTCGCCCACATGGACGCCGATCTGGTCGAGCAAGACGTCGTCGACTTCCTCCTCGCCTACCAGCGAGTCTCGCCCCTGACCATGAGCGAGCTCTGGACTCTACCCCTTCTGCTCCGGCTTGCCCTACTGGAGAGCCTGAGCTACCTGGCCACCCGGATCGACGAGCAGCAACACGAGTTCGAGTGGGCCGACTTCTGGGCCAATCGGTTGCTCGTCGCCGCCCGCCGGACCCCGGACCGTCTCCTCTTCACCCTTGCCGAGCTCACCCGCGAGCATCCCGACCCCTCCACCGTGTTTGCCGACCGCCTGATCAGCCAACTCCAGGGCGAGTCTCTCGCACTCGGTCCGGTGCTCGCCTGGCTGGAGCTGAAGTGGGGGCAACCGGTGCACGAGGCAATCCAGCAAGAGGAACGCCGCCACGCTGCCGACCAGGCTACGATCACCAACGGGATCGGCAGCCTGAGGTTGCTGGCCCGGTTGGACTGGCGCGACCTCTTCGAGCAGGTCAGCCTGGTCGAAGAGGCCTTGCGGGCCGAGCCGGCTGATGTTTATCGCCGGATGGACTTCGGGACGCGCGACCGCTACCGCCACGTGGTGGAGGATATCGCCCGGCGCTCGCCCGCGACCGAGCTGGAGATCGCCCGCACCGCCGTCGAACTGTCCCGGGAAGTCGGGGGAGTCTGCCCGGGGCACGTGGGGTTCTACCTGATCGACGCCGGGCGCCCGCTGCTGGAAGCCCGGGCCGGCTACCGCCCAACGATCCTCCAACGACTCCGCCTGGGCGCCCGTCGCCGGCCGGCTCTCGGGTATCTTGGCAGCAACGCCCTCGGCACGGCGGCCATCCTGGCGCTTCCGCTTCTCCTCGTCGTACCGCCAGACGCCGGCCGGGCATGGTTCGCCTCCCTCGGCGCCCTCTGCCTCCTGGCGCTCCTGCCGGCCAGCGAGCTGGCAGTCCAGGTCGTCAACTTCGTCGTGGCCACGGCGATGCATCCCCGGCCCCTACCCAAGCTCGCCTTCGACGACGGCGTGCCCGACGAGTGGCGGACCCTGGTCGTGGTGCCGACTTTACTCGTCTCATCAAAGTCGATCCAGGAGGACCTCAAACAGCTCGAGATTCGCTACCTGGCGGATCGCGACGACAACCTCCGGTTCGCGCTTCTGGCCGATTGTGTGGATGCCCCCGAGCGAGAGATGGCGGAGGACGCCGCCCTGGTCGAGGCCGCCATCCGGGGCATCGGGCTGCTCAATGCCCGCTACCCTGGGAACCGCTTCGCCCTCTTCTTCCGGCCGCGCCGTTGGAGCGAGTCGGAGGGATGCTGGATGGGCTGGGAGCGCAAGCGCGGCAAGCTGGAGGAGCTCAACGCCTGGCTGGCCGGCGAGGCCGCACCTTCTTCGGAAGCGCTGCGGCCGATCGCGGGCGACCCATCCGAGTTTCAAGGCGTTCGGCTGGTGATCACCCTGGATGCCGATACCCAATTGCCCCACGGCACCGCGCGGCGCCTGATCGGAGCGCTCGCGCATCCGCTGAACCGGCCGCGTCTTTCCTCCGATGGGCGGCGAGTGGTCGGAGGATACACCATTGTTCAGCCCCGGGTGAGCCCGAGCCTGCCCAGCGCGACCGCGACCCGCTACGCCCGGATCTTCGCCGACTCGATCGGAGTCGATCCTTACTCTCAGGTCACCTCCGACCTCTACCAGGACCTCGCGCACGAGGGCAGCTACTACGGCAAGGGCATCTACGACGTTGCGACCTTCCACCAAGTGCTCGGCGGCCGCTTTCCACAGGCGACCCTGCTCAGCCACGACCTCATCGAGGGTGCTTACGTTCGGGTCGGGATGGCCACGGACATCGAGCTCTTCGATGCCTTCCCCAGCGGCTACCTCGCCGAAACCCAGCGCCAGCATCGCTGGGTCCGCGGCGACTGGCAAATCGCCGCCTGGTGCGGCGCCTCTGTGCCTGATGCGAGTGGTCAACGAGAACCGAATCCACTGGGAGCGCTCAACCGCTGGAAGCTCCTCGACAATCTGCGGCGCAGCCTGGTCCCGGCCGCCAGCGTTGGGCTGCTCCTCACCAGCTGGCTGCTCTTTCCGTCCCTGGCGGTGCTGGCCAGCATCCTCGTCGGTCTCGGCCTGCTGCTGCCCCCGGCGCTGCGCCTGATCGTGTGGGCGCCGTCCCAGCCACGCCCCGTCCTTGCGTCCAGGCAAGCCTGGCGCGAGCAGGGCATCGTCTGGCTGCGTGCCCTCATAGCCATAGCACTTCTGCCCCACGAGGCCGCCGTCGCGCTCGATGCCATCGTGCGCACCCTTCTCCGAACCCTCGTCTCGCGCCGGCACCTCCTCGAGTGGCGGACCTATAAGGCGGCGAGGCGGGACACGCGGCTTGAAGATCGCCGTTTAGCCCACCAGCTTCGGGTGGTCAGCCTCGTCTCCTTCGGGATAGGGACGGCGCTTCTCCTGACAAGGCCGGCCATGCTTCCGGCGGCGGCTCCCTACCTGCTGCTGTGGCTGGTCTCACCGGCCGTCGTCGCCTGGCTCGGCGCAGCCCGGAAGCCCCGACCCGAGCGGGGCTTGGCCGACTCGGATCGCCAGATGCTTCGCCGGACCGCACGGGAGACCTGGCGCTACTTCGATGACTTCGTGGGGCCCGAAACCAACTGGTTGCCTCCCGACAACTACCAGGAGGCGCCGCGAGTCGAGCTTGCCGAACGGACTTCCCCGACGAACGTGGGCCTCTGGCTCCTCGCTACCCTGGCGGCCCACGACTTTGGATATCTCACGCCCGACCAGGTCGCCGAGCGCGGGCAGGCGACTCTGGACACCCTCGAGCGGCTCGAGCGCTTCGAGGGTCACTTCCTGAACTGGTACCACACGCGGACCCTGCAGCCTCTACCGCCCCGCTACGTCTCGACCGTCGACAGCGGCAACCTGATGGCGAGTCTCTGGACCCTCGCCCAGGGCTACCGGGAGATGCTCTCGCGCCCGATGGTTGGACCGGCAGCGCTGCGTGGCCTGGCGGACACCCTCGCACCCGTCCTCGCCCACGGGAGGTCAGCGACCAGTCTTCCCAGGAGCGTCGACACCCTCCGCATCGGCAACCTCATCAGAGAGCTGTCCAGCCTGTTCGCCAACCCCCCGGATCAGCCCGCGGAGATCGTCGGGCGCCTCCGGGCGGCTGTGAGTCCAGCCCGCGAGCTTGCCCAGGCCCTGGGGGCCCGCTCGGGCGCCGGCCCCGGCCAGCCCGCCGCAGCCGAGGAGGGGGCAGCCGCCTACTGGGCGAGCCAGGTCGAGCGGCAGGTGACGGCCTGGCTCGACGTCGCCGACCGCTACTATCCCTCGGGGACGGCCGCTCAATCGCCGGCGACCGAGTTCGTCGCTCGACTCGGTCGGCTCATCACCCGGGTGGAGGGCCTCGCCGACGGCATGAACATGTGCTTTCTTTACGACCCGAAGCGCCGGCTGTTCACCATCGGGTACAACGTCAGCGACTGCCGCTTCGACTCTTCCTACTACGACCTTCTGGCCAGCGAGGCTCGGATAGCGAGCCTGGTGGCCATCGCCCGGGGTGACGTGCCCGCCGAGCACTGGTTCGCCCTGGGGCGACCCTTTGGGAAAGCTCAGGGCCATCGGGTGATGTTCTCCTGGAGCGGGACCATGTTCGAGTACCTGATGCCGATGCTACTTGCACGCAGCTACCGGCACACGCTCCTCGATGAGGCCGGAAGGGAGGCGGTAGGGCTTCAGATCGACTACGGGCTCCAGCAGGGCGTCCCCTGGGGCACCTCCGAGTCGGCCTTCGCCGCGGTAGATGCCAACCAAATCTACCAGTACCAGGCGTTTGGAGTGCCTGGTCT
>JAJZRD010000318.1 GCA_021845945.1 Chloroflexota bacterium | reverse complement strand
CCAGACCGGATGACATTCACCCTGAGACTACGATCGACGGTACCAGGACGCGGGCGATGGTGGAGGCGGATCGTCCCTACGCGGGTGGGGGAGGGCCGAGGACGAACGACTGAAGTCGTTACTACAAGTCGTTGTCCGCGCGCGTGCGGGTGGGGGAGAGATGGTCCCTACACGCAAGGATCGAGGCGGGCCGGCCGGCCCGCCTCGACCTGTATGAAGGGAGGGGGTTCGCCTAAAAGCTGGATCCCTGGGAGCGAGGGCCGTAGCCGGGTCCGTAGCCGGGTCCGCCGAAGCCGCGGCCCATCGTGCCGGGGCCACCGTAGCCACCCATCATGCCGGGTCCGGCGTAGCCACCCATCATGCCGGGTCCGGCGTAGCCGCCCATCATGCCGCCGCCCCAGCCGAAGGCGAAGCCCTTCTGCTCTAGCTGGGCCTTTGCCCGGTCCGCCACGTACTTCTGCATTGCGTTGGCCTGATCCTGGGTCAGGTAGCCGTACTTCACCCGCAGGTTCAGCATGTCGGTCTGGGGTGCCACCAGCAGGTTCACCAGATCCTGCTCCGATACCTTGCTGCCGGCCACGTCCAGGACGCTCTTGCCATCCTTCAGCTGCTGAGCCAGGTCGGCGGCGCTGATTCCGATCTTGTCCGCCAGCCGCTCGAGGGTCGGGTTGGTCGCCGGGTCGTAGCTGCCGTAGGCCCCGCCGCCCCAGCAGCCCCAACCGGGCTGTCCCTGGGAAGGCGTCGGGGTTTGGGCGGAGACTGCCGCCGCCGTGCCGATGGCCAGCACCGCTACCGCTGCCAGCGCCAGGATGAGTCTCTTCATGTCGTGCCTCCGTATCTTCTCTGTCTTTCGACGTCTGGGAGCGGTTCGCCGCTCCCCTGTCGAGGATCAGAATAGGGGAGGATTGTGAAGAAGCAGTGAAGGAGCGTTGAGAAAGCTGTGTGATTACCTGCCGCTCGCCATTCGGGCGCCCAGCTTCAGGGCGGCGATCATGCTGGCCGGCCTGGCCGTGCCCTTGCCGGCTTTGCCGAAGACGGTCCCGTGGTCCACGGAGGTGCGGACGATGGGCAGCCCCAGGGTGACGTTCACCCCCTCGTCGAAGGAGAGCACCTTGGTGGGGATGTGGCCCTGGTCGTGGTACATCGCCACCACCGCGTCGTACTGCCCCTCGGTCATGCGGAAGAAGACGGTGTCGGGCGGCACGGGGCCGACCACGTCGTGGCCTTCCGCCCTGGCCGCCTCGACGGCCGGGGTGATCTCCACGATCTCCTCGTCCCCAAAGAGGCCTCCCTCTCCCGAGTGGGGGTTCAGTCCGGCCACCGCGATGCGGGGATGGGCTATCCCCAGCCGCCGGACGGCCTCGTCGGTGAGCCGGATCACGTCCACGATCCGGGGCTTCTTGGCTCGCTCGATGGCCTGGCGGAGGGAGCAGTGGGTGCTGACGTGGGTGACCCGGAAGTTCCCCGCCACCAGCAGCATGCAGACGCTCTTGACCCCGCACAGGTCGGCCAGGATCTCGGTGTGGCCATCGTAGTGGTGGCCGGCCAGGTTCAGCGACTCCTTGTTGATGCCTGAGGTGATCACGGCGCCCGTCTCGCCGCTCCTGGCCAGCTCCACGGCCTTCACGATGGCCTGGAAGGCGGCCTCGCCCGACGTGGACTGCACCTTGCCGAACTGCAGCCGGCCCAGGTCGACGTTGTGCAGGTCCAGCACCTCGATTATGCCGTCGTCGTGGGTGGCGCCGGCCACCCGCTCGATGGATCGAACGGGCACCTCACTCCCGACGATGCGGGCCGCCTGGCGGATGGTCGCCCCGTCGCCCACCACGATGGGCCGGCAGAGGGCTCGAACCTCCGGTAGGGTGAGGGCCTTCACCAGGATCTCGGGTCCCGATCCGCTGGGATCCCCCATGGTGACGCCCAGGATTGGCCTCTTATCGCTCATGACAGTCTCCCCCGTAGGCATTCGATGCTCTGTATTATAGCCCTCTCGTCGCCGAAGCCCCCGGCCTTGGTCACCACGCGGAGCCCCTCGTGGGGACCGCCCGCCAACAGGCCGGCCGGCACCCCCGGCTGTACCTCTCCCAGGGCCTGCAGCGCGGTTGCGCCCAGGAGGTGGCATACCGCCCGGGCTACGTCGCCCCCCGTCACGAACAGCCCGGCCACCGGACGGCGGGCCAGCACCTCTCCGGCCGCCCCGGCCAACAGCCGGGCGATGGCCATCCCCTGGCCCTCCCGGTAGCGGGAGAAGGTGGTGGTGAGAGCCACGTTCCGGCCCTGCCCCAGCAGCTCCACGGCCCTGTCCACGGCCTGGGACTCCTCCCCTTCCGCCGCCAGCGGGATCAGCTCCAGGCAGCCCTCCTCCGACGCCCGCCGAAGCTGCTCCGCGGTGACCCGGTGGCGGCTTCCGGCCAACACCATCGCGGGTTCGGGGTCCGTGGCCCACCGGAGCATCGCCTTTGGCCGCTCCAATCCCAGGGCCCTGGGCCACTCCTGGGCGAGCCCTGCCGATCCACAGGGGAGCCAGCCCTCGAGCCCGGCCAGGGCAAGTGCCAGGGTGCGCAGGTGGGCCGGGGTCTCGGCGTCGGCGACGACGATGGGGGCCTTCTCGGCCCTCAGGGCGCGAATCACGGCCCGCTCCCCCCGCTCCACGGTGGCCAGGGGCAGGTATCCCACGGCTCGCCGGGTTTGTCTCGCCAGCAGGGTGGGGAGGTGCGACTCCCGGGCGGGCCAGAGGGGATCTTTGGCGAAGGCGCTCTCGGCCAACGGGACGCCGTTCACCAGGTGGCATCCGCCCACGGTGGTGCGGCCGTTGGCGGGGAAGGCGGGGGCCACCAGGGCTCGCTCGAGCCCCAGCCCATCCAGGAGGCCCTCCAGCTCGGCCCCCAGGTTGCCCCGCAGGGTGGAGTCGATCTTCTTGTAGAGGGTGCGTCCGCCGAGGCGCTGCGCCGCCTCCCGGGCCCGCCGGTAGGCTTCCGGGGCGGGAAGGTCCCGGCTGTCGGTGCTGACGACCACCATCTCGACGGGCGGCAGCTCACCATCGCCCAGCATGACCACGGTGTGCAGTCCCTCCTTGGCGAACTGCACGCCGGTGTCCATGGCGCCGGTGAGGTCGTCGGCGATTATCCCCAGCTCGACCATGGGAGCATCCCTTTGCGTAGTCCTCAGTCTCGAGTCCTTCGTCCTGCAGCACCCCACCCCTCACCCCTCCCCGCTGCAGGGAGGGGCCGGGGGACGCCGACCTGGGGGTGCGGCTGTTCAAGACCCCCTCCCCGCTGCGGGGAGGGGCTGGGGGACGCCGACCTGGGGG
>JAJZRD010000046.1 GCA_021845945.1 Chloroflexota bacterium | reverse complement strand
GCACTCCGACTCGACGAACTTGTGGAAGGCTTCATCGGGAAGGGTGGAGGCGCCGTGCTGCACAGCTCCCCCCAGACCGTACTGGCCGCGGGCAATCTGCGACAGGCTCTTCAGGACGCCGAAATCCAGCGCCACGTCGGCGATCCGGCCGTCGGGCAGCACCACGCCACCGTGCTCCGTCCCCGTCTGGATGCTGATCTTGCTGATCCCCGTCAGGCCGGCGCCCTTGCTGTGGAGCTGCTCGCGGTAGCCCTTCATGTAGGCGTTGAGCTCCTCGGGGGTGCTGTTCTTTCCTCCCACCTCTCCGATCTCACCGCCCACGGAAACGGTGACCCCATGGGGTTCGCGGGAGCGGATGTAGGCGGTCAGCTCGGCGGCGTTGGCGAAGTTGTTGTGCTGCTGGGCGTCCACGGTGGGCTGGCTGAGATCCACCAGGGTGGAGGTGTCGATGTCGATGTTGTAGAAGCCCGCCGGGACCGCCTCGTCGATCAGCTTCTTGATCCCGTCGATCTCGGCCGTGGCGTCCTTCTCCCACCTCTTCCGGTTGGCCTGGAAGTGGTCACCCTGGACGAAGAGCGGGCCGCGGTAGCCTTCCCGGATCGCGGCGGCGATGAGGACGACGGCATACTCGTCGGGGCGCTGGTCGGTGTACCCCATCTCCGACCGGGCGATCTCGAAGATGAAAGGTCCGACCTTGTGCTGCAGAGCTGCCCGGATGGCGGCCCGGGAGATGTCGTAGGTGAGCGCCCGCAGGTTCATGGCGGGGACGGTGAAGGCCGTGCCTGCCTCGCCCCGACCCCGGGCCTCGTAAAGCCCCTGGATGGAGGAGGGCAGCACCCCCAACTGCTGGCCGCTCTCCCAGATGATCCATCGGGCCGCGGCCTTCACATCGTCGCTCCCGAAGACGGCGTTGTACACCAGGGAGTCGATAGCCTGGGATCCGAGCCTCTGCTCGTCCTGAATCTGGAGTTGGCCCGCGGTGATGCCGACGACCCCCTTGAGCGAGTCCAGTAACTCCTTGACGTTGGAGTAGCTATACATGCGGTGAGGCCTCCTTGCTGGAGTGATGAACGGTGACGCGAGGGAACAACCTCGTAGTCGCTGTGCACAGAATGGACCAAGCGAGGGACTTCAGTCAACCTCCTTCAGTGCCCTCCTCAGGTTCCCTGCCAGGAGGATGGAGGTTTCCTTTCCTACAACGGTGGAGCCCCAGCTTACCTGGAGCTCCCACCGGAACGCAAGTGCCGTGCGGCCCGAGTCGTGGCCGTCCAGCCGGAAAATGGGGATGCCGCAAGCATACGGGACGATCCCGAGAAGGACGGAAGAAGCGGGCCAGGACGGCAGATGAGACGGCGGCGACGCGCGCCGGCCCTTTCAGTCGGTGGCAGAGATGCTAGAGCGGGCGCCCGGCGATCGGCTGGGGCCGGTCTAGCCCCAGCGCGAGGCGGTGGGTATACTAGGCAGCACATTTCGGCCGGTCTGTCGGGCCGTAGAGGGGAGGCAGGAGCGTGAGGTTTGCCGTATTGGGTGCCGGCAGCCTGGGGTTGCTGGTGGGTGGATACCTGGCTAGGGCCGGACATCAGGTGGTCGTAGTGGGCAAGGAGCAGCAGGTCGATCTCCTGAAGGAGCGAGGGATCGAGGTGGTCGCCCCAGAGGGTTTCAGGGTTCCCGTGGAGACGGCCTCGCGACCCGACGAGGTTGGCCCCGCCGACTACCTGCTCGTCGTGGTGAAGGCCCGAGACACCGTGGCTGCCCTGGACAGAGTGGCCGGAGTGGAGTTCGGCGCCGTTCTCTCCCTGCAGAACGGCATGGCCAAGGACGGCCAGCTGGCGGAGCGGTACGGATGGCCGAAGGTGATCGGCGCCGCCACCATCCTGGGGGCCACCCTGCTGGAGCCCGGCCGCACCCAGCACACCATGTTCGGTGCTACCTACCTGGGCGAGCTGGACGGCAGCCGATCGGAGAGGGCGGAGCGGCTGGCAGCGGCCTTCAACGGGGCCGGCATGAAGGCGGAGGTTCCGGCCAGCATCCTCTCCGCCGAGTGGTCGAAGCTGTGCCAGATAGTCCCGGCGGCCCTGCTCTCCTCGGCCAGCCGCCTCGAGTACTACAGGGTGTGCAAGAGCCGCGACCTGGCCGAGCTGTTCGTGGAGATCACCCACGAGTGCGCCGCCGTAGCCGCTGCTTGCGGCGTGAGGGTGGAGGATTACCAGGGCTTCCCCATCCGCTCGATAGTGGATGCCTCTCGGGAGGAAGCTGTGGAGACGATCCTTACCCGAGGGGCCAATCTGGAGCGCTCGGGCCAGACCAGCGTGCGGATCTCGATGCTCCAGGACATCCTGAAGGGCCGCAAGACGGAGATCGAGGAGACGGCCGGCTACGTGGTGCGGCGAGCCCGAGAGCAGGGCATAGCCGTCCCCGACGTGGAGTTCGGCTACAGGCTCGTTCGGGGAGTCGAAGCCTACCTCTGATACCCAGAGACGCCGATAGAAGAAACAGGATGGACAGGATAGACAGGATAGACAGGCCTTCGCTCCATCTCTATCCTGTGCATCCTGTCCATCCTGTTTGTCTTCGTCTTACACTTTCTCTACCTGGACCAGGTTCGAGAAGAAGGTGGCCCCGCCGCCCATGTCGGCCAGGCGGGTGGGGGTGAGCCGGTTGACCCCAGCCTCGGGGTGGTGCCTGGTCCACCAGAGCCCCGTGCTGGCCACGACCCCCGGGAGAACGGAGTCCACGACGTGGGCGTGAAGGCGGCACTCGCCCCGGTCGTTCCACACCCGCACCAGCTCCCCATCGGCGATCCCCCGGCCGGACGCGTCCTGGGGGTGGATCTCGAGGGTCGGCCTGCCCTCCTTCTCCCTCAGCGTCTCGATGTCGACGAAGGAGGAGTTGAGGAAGTGGTGATTGGGCACCGCCATCATCTGCAGGGGATACCGGTGAAGCAGGTCCCGGTCTCCTTCTCGACTCTCCACTGCCGGCTCGTAGGTGGGCAGGGGATCCAATCCCTCGGCCTCCAGCCGAGCCGAGTAGAACTCGATCTTCCCCGAGGGGGTGGGGAAGCGGCCGTCGGCGAAGGCCAGATAGGGCTGTTCCGGTAGGCTCAGCCGCACCAGCCTCTCCCACCGCAGCCTCTCGCCGGTTATCCCCTCCAGGAAGCGGTTCGAGGGGTTCTGGAAGCCGGCGTCGGCGATCTCGTCGACGCTCTCCCGGAAGCAGGGATCCTCGAACCCCATCGCCGCGGCCAGCAGTCGGAAAACCTCGTAGTCGGACTTGCTCTCACCTACCGGCGGAATGGCGGCCTCCGAGTAGGAGGCGTACAGGTGCCAGGAGGCGGTGAAGTAGTCGCTCTGCTCGAAGCAGGTGGTGTTGGGCAGCAGGATGTCGGCGTATCGGGCGGTATCGGTCATCACCTGCTCGTGGACGACCACGAAGAGGTCCTCCCGCGAGAGCCCGGCGATCACCTTGTCCTGCTCCGGGACGATCACGGCCGGGTTGCTGCTCCAGACGTAGAGTGCCCGGAAGGGCGGATCGGCCTCCAGCAGCTCCGGGCCCAGCCGGGCCATGTTGATGGTGCGCGGGGGGCCGGGGGCCAGATCGGGCCGCTCCAGCGCCCCGTTGTTCAGGCCGAAGTAACCGCCGTTGCTGCGGATCGCGCCGCCCCCCGGGGTTCCCCACGATCCCACTATCGCCGGCAGCAGCGAGCAGCTTCGGGTGGACATGCCCCCCTTCTCGTGGTGCTGCGGCCCGTTCCCCAGGGCCAGGAAGGCCGGCTTGGTGGTGGCGTACTTCCTGGCCAGCCATCGGATCGTCTCGGCCGGCACCCCCGTGATCCTCTCGACTCGCTCGGGTGGGTACTCCTCCAGGCGGGGCCGCAGTCGGTCGAAGCCGAGGGTGTTCGCGTCGACGTAGGCCTGGTCGTGGAGCCTCTCTTCGACGATGACCTGCATCAGGCCCAGGGCCAGGGCGGCGTCGGTGCCGGGGTAGAGCTGGATGAAGTGATCGGCTGCCCGGGCGGTGGGGTTGCGGTGCACGTCGATCGTCACCATCTCGGCGCCCCTCTTCCGCGCCTGTTGCGCCTGAGTCATCAGGTGGATGTTGGTGCTGACGGCGTTGACGCCCCAGATCACGACCAGCCGGGCGTCCGGAATGGTCTCCGGATCGGAGCCGCGAACCGCCCCCATGGTGTAGCCGTAGCCGGCCTGGCCCGCCGAGCTGCAGATGGATCGGGTGTGGGTGGCGGCGCCGAGACGGTTGAAGAAGCGAGAGGCCGCGGCGTACCTCTGGACGATCCCCATGGTGCCGCCGTAGGCGAAGCGGAGGATGGTCTCCGGGCCGTGGCGGTCGCGTATCTCGGCGAAGCGGCCGGCGATTGTGGCTATCGCCTCCTCCCAGCCGATCCGCTCGAATTGGGCGGCTCCCTTCGGCCCGACCCGCTTCATGGGGTAGAGCAGCCGCTCGGGCCCATATATCCGGCCTGGATACTCCATGACCTTGCGGCAGATGATGCCTCTGGTAATGGGATGGTCGGGGTCTCCGAGGACCCCCACGACCCGGCCGTCCTGGATCTTGGCCAGCAGGCCGCATCGATCCGGGCAGTCGTGGGGGCAGGTAAGCCTGCGCATCTCAGGATTCTGGACAGCCACCGGCATCTTCACTTCGTGGTCTCCTTACCCAGCCAGCGATATGGGGTGGTGGTGCAGCCTATTCTACACGGAGCCGGAGAGGTCCGAAAAGGCGCGGAGTTGCACCGGGAGCCCTCCGGAAGCCTTTGCTCAACGTTGAGACTATGGTATATTGGCTGATGCTGGATTCGTGTACCAGCAACTCTTGCCCACTCAAGACCAATCAGGAGGAGCCATGTTTGGGGGTGTACTGCAGCCTGCCCACCTAATCTTGATCCTGGTGATCGTTCTCATCGTCTTCGGCCCCGGCAAGCTTCCGGAGATTGGAGGGTCCCTAGGCAAGAGCATCAACGAGTTCAAGCGAGGCTTCTCATCGGACTCCGATGCTGAGACGAAGTCCGGAGGGAGCGAGCCGCCTTCGACACCTCAGCCGGGCGTGTGCCCCACCTGCGGCACGGAGAGCCCGACCGGCAACCAGTTCTGCGGGAAGTGCGGGGCGAAGCTCTCTTAGGCCGATAGTGCAGCGGCCGGATAGGGCCATCTGTAGGGGCACCCCCATGGGGTGCCCTTGCACTTCCAGCAGAACCGGGGCGGCCCGGTGCGGCATCCCCTTCTGCCGGCCGGTGCTTACCCTGCGCCGCCGCGCAAAATGCATCACACGTGGGATCCCTACCCCAACTGATAGGGGTAGCTGGCCACCACCACCCCCGGCCGGTAGAGCAGCGCCGCCTTGAGGCGCAACGCCGTCTGGTTGTGGAGCAGGTTATCCCACCAGAACCTGGGGACGAACTCCGGCAGCACCACCACCAGGGTGTCGTCGGGGTGAGTCTCCCTCAGGGCATCCACGTAGGCAAGCAGCGGCGGCAGCAACAGACGGTAGGGAGACTCGATGATGACCAGGGGCAAGTCCCCCGCCACCTCGGTCCACTCCCGCCGCAGATCCTCGGCCTCGGCCATATCCGCCGCCACGTGCACCGCCACCACCCGCTTGCTCACGTCCTCGGCAAAGGCGAGTGCCCCCCGCGCCACTCGACTCAGGCTGGACACCGGCACCAACACCATCGGAGCCTGTCCCTTCGGCGTCACCGGCCGGGTGGAGTACAGCTGTTGGGCGACGTACACGTAGTGGCCGTGGACCAACAGGAAGAAGACGATGAAGATGGGGACGATGAGGATCACTATCCAGGCCCCCTCCAGGAACTTGGTCACGGCTATCACCACGGTTACCGCCGCCGTCGCCACGGCTCCAATGCCGTTGACGGCTACCTTCCACCGCCAGCCGCTCTCCCTCAAACGGAGCCAGTGGACCACCATCCCCGACTGGCTGAGGGTGAAGCTGGTGAACACCCCGAGGGCGTAGAGGTTCAGTAGCCTGTCCACGCTGCTGCTGAAGATCAGCAGCAGCAGGACAGAGAAGATGGCCAGCACGGTGATCCCGACGGAGAAGACCAGGCGATCTCCGCGAAGCCCGAACCAGCGAGGAACGTAGCGATCCCTCGCCAGGACGTACAGGAGCCGGGGGAAGCTGATGAAGCTGGTGTTGGCTGCCAGCACGAGGATCAGGAGGGTAGCGAACTGCACCAGGTAGTAGTACCAGCCGCGGCCCACGACCGCCGCGGTCAACTGGCTCAGCACCGTTTGGGTCTCGGTAGGATCGGGGATGATCCCTATGCGGGTAACCAGGAAGGAGATCCCCACGAACATCACGGCCAGGATACCAGCCATCAGCCCGAGGGTGATTCTGGCGTTCCTGACCTCCGGGGGCTTGAAGACCGGGACCACGTTGGAGATAGCCTCGGTCCCCGTCATAGCGCTACAGCCCTTGGCGAAAGCCGACAGGATCAGGAAGAGGCTCAGCTGCTCTGTTCCGGCCAGAGGGCCGGCGGCGCTGGGCGTGTAGTCAATGCCGCCCGTGAAGAGCCTGAAGATGCCAACCCCGATTACCCCAAAGATGGAGAATACGAAGACGTAGGTGGGTGCGGCGAAGGCCGTTCCAGACTCCCGCACTCCCCTCAGGTTGAGCAGAGTGATCAGCACCACGGCACCGACGGAGAATTCCACCTGCCAGGGGGCCAGCGCCGGAAAAGCGGAAACCAGGGCGGCGATACCGGCCGCCACGGATACCGTCACCGTGAGGATGTAGTCCACTATCAGCGCCGCCGCCGCGGTGAGGCCTGGGGTAACGCCCAGATTGTCAAGGGCAACGACGTAGGCACCACCGCCGCCCGGGTACGCCCCGATAATCTGCTCGTAGCTGGCGGCCACCACGATCAAGAGAAGGGCGATCACCAACGAGATGGGCAGCGTGAGGGCAAGGGCCGCCACACCGGCCAGGATCAGGATCCGCATGGCGGCCTCGGTGCCGTATGCCACCGAGGAGAGGGCATCGGAGGAGAGCACGGCGAGGGCCCTTTTCTTGTCCAGCCGCTCCTCGGCCTCCTGGATGGTGGCGATCGGCTCGCCGATCAGGAAGCGCCTCAGCCGCCACCAGACCCGCGCCGGACCGCCCTGGGGCTCCATCACCCCGGGCCTCGTCACCAGGGTGCCGGGTGCGACCCCGCGGAAGTATCGGTGGCGGCCGATCCGGACCACCCGATCGCCAGGCCTGGTGCCGGTGATCTCCTCTCGCCACGCCAGATCCGGGTGGAAGGGGGTCTCAGGCCTTTCCTGCTGCTCCTCCGATCGGTTTTCCGGGGTCTGCTCCGCGCTCACGTTTCGTCCTCCTGCGGAAGACATAGCAATCTCTGTACAACAGCATAGCGTGCCAACCCAGGTGCCGGCGGAGCAGCAGCCGCAAGGGCGATCGCTGTCCACTGCTCCGGGGACCCAGACGGCCATATGTCCTTCCGAGTGGTAAGATGGAGGGCAAAGAAGGGCATGGAAGAACTGTTTCACCATCTACAACCCGGCAGAATGGGTGGCGCTCGTGCTTTTCCTGCTGACCGCCCTCATTACCGGTCAGCTAGCGGCCGGGCAGCGCCGCCGGGCACGCCAGGCCGAACGGCGGGAGCGAGAAGCTGTGGTCCTCTACGACGTGGTCCGTCTGGTGGGCGATCCAGACTTGAAGGGCGCGCTCAACGCAGTGGCGGAGCGACTGCGGCGGGAACTCGACCTACTGGCGGTGGCCATAGAGGTCATCGACGACGGCGATACCACCGTGCGCATAGTGGTGGGCGACGCCGAGGCTGTCCGCACCATGTCCAGCATGCCGACCGAGCTTCTCAGCGAAGGTGAGGCTCCATCTCGAGAACGTCGGGCCGCACCTGGACGATGGGTGCGAGTGGTGCCACCGCACATTCCGGGGGCGGCACGCCGGGCCGGGCATGGGGACGTGCACGTGGTGCCCGTGAAATCCCAGGGTCAGCGTGCAGGCACTATCCTCCTGGCCCATCCACTCGATGCGCCGGAGTTCGAGTCGGCCGACGATCGGTTGCTGTCGGCGGTCGCCGCGCAGTTGGGGCTCGCCATCGAGCGGCGACGCCTCCGTCGCGAGGCTACCGAGGCCGAGGCTCTGAGGCGCACCGACGAGCTGAGAGCTGCCTTGCTTAACGCCGTGTCCCACGATCTCCGGACGCCCCTGGCCTCGATAATGGCCTCGGCCGGCAGCCTGCTGCAGAAAGAC
Organism: Chloroflexota bacterium; assembly: GCA_021845945.1. The sequence continues at coordinate 10,491 of JAJZRD010000046.1, read as the reverse complement.
GTGCCGTGGACGGAAGAGGAGAGGGACCAGTTTGCCGCCGCCATCGAGAGGGAGAGCGGGCGGCTGAACCGGATAGTCGGCAACCTGCTGGACCTGTCCCGGATCCAGAAGGAATTGCCGCCGGTGCCCCTGGACTACGTGGAGATCGATCAGGTTCTCTCCAATCTCGTGGAGAATGCGGTGAAGTACTCGCCCCCCGGGACCGAGATCCAGATCTCCGCCCAGCGCCATGGAGAGGAGATCTGGATCGAGGTGGCAGACTGCGGCCCCGGCATTCCGGTGGAAGCCATGCCGCTCCTGTTCAAGCCCTACAGGCGGCTGGAAGGCGAGGAGCCCCGGCCCAAAAGCACCGGCCTCGGCCTGGCGGTTGCCAGGGGGCTGGTGGAAGCTCATGGTGGCAGGATATGGGCGGAAAACCGTCGTGATGGCGGGGCGAAGTTCATCTTCACGTTGCCCCTGTCGCCCCACAACCGAACGGCGATGGCTCAGCAGGAGCAGACAGCATGAGCCGACATTCGGGAGCTCGCATTCTCGTGGTGGACGATGAGCCGGAGATCCTGCTGGCGCTGCGGACCAATCTGGCCCGCCACGGATTCCAGGTGGAGACGGCCGACAGCGGCTGAGCACTTCGACAGATGCAATTGTGACTTGGGACACCCCAACCCCCACCAGAGCGGCCCTGCATGAATGCCGCGATGACCTGCCGTCATACTTCTGAACTCCCTCGACGGGCCACATCCAGGCTCTAACCCCCCCAAGCGCGAGAACCCCCGCCGTGATCTTGAGCATTTCTTGAGCAGAAGGTGTCGAGCCCTGACACGCCTCTGAGCATACCCCGGATATGCTGTCTCCGTCGGACCGGATAGGGTTGGCTGGAGTAAGGGCAGCCAAAGCCGGACTTGAGCGACGTGGATGGCGGATGGCAGACAGTTGAAGCCCAAAGACAGGATGACGAGGCCCCCTTCAGGCAGGTGATCGAACGGAACCTGTCCAGTCGTGGTCACCTTGTCCTCGAGGCAGCTACCGCCTCGGAGGCCATAGAGACCGCCCTGGAGTCCAGCCCCGACCTCCTGCTTCTCGACATCAACCTGCCCGACCGGAGCGGTTGGGACGTGTTGAGGGAACTCCGCGGTCGAGGGATCGAGATTCCGAGTCCGAGGTGCGCTCCCTGGTGGACCGGTACACCCAGGGCCGCGTTTTCTGGATCCTGGGTGAGCCGAGGGTGAACGTGTTGGAGCTGAACATGGCGCTGGACAAGACCGGCCGATAGCGGCATTCACGGGTAGAGACGCGACATGTCGCGTCTCTACCCGTGGGAGGCATGGGCGAGCAACGAAGGCGAAAGGAAGAGGGGCGACCGACCCCCGAGGAGATGCTGGAGCGGGTGCGGCGAGAGGCCGGGGCAGGGGCACGCGGCCGGCTGCGCATCCTCCTGGGCATGGCCCCGGGGGTGGGTAAGACCTATGCCATGCTCATGGAGGGGCGGCGGCGAAAGGAGCGTGGAACCGACGTGGTTGTCGGCTTCGTGGAAACCTACGGCCGTCCTCAGACTATAGAGGCCATCGGCGACCTGGAGGTCATTCCTCGGAAGCGGGTCGAGTACAAGGGCGTGACTCTGGAGGAGATGGACACGGAGGCGGTGATCCGTCGCCATCCTGCCGTGGCCCTGGTCGACGAGCTGGCTCACACCAACGCCCCTGGATCGAAGCACAATAAGCGGTGGGAAGACGTCAGGGAGCTGCTGGACCACGGGGTCACCGTCATCAGCACCATGAACGTCCAGCACCTGGAGAGCCTGGCGGACATCGTCGAGAGGATCACCGGCGCACCGGTCCGCGAGCGGATCCCGGACTCGGTGGTCGACCAGGCCGACGAGCTGGAGTTGGTGGACATGTCGCCCACCGCCCTTCGGCAGCGCATCAAACATGGCAATGTTTATCCGAGGGAAAGGGCGGAGCAGGCCCTGCAGCAGTTCTTCCGCGAGGGCAACCTCAACGCGCTGCGGGAGTTGGCGCTGCGCAAGGTGTCCACCGCCGTCGAAGAGGATCTGGCCGAATACATGCGCGAGCACGAGATCCGGACCGTGTGGCCCGCAGGGGAGAAGGTGATGGTGGGCGTGTCCGCGGAGCCCAACGCGCAGCACCTGATAAGGCGTGGATGGCTGATGGCCAACCGACTCCAGTCGGAGCTGCTGGCCGTCTTCGTGGAGACTCCGGACTGGGCCCATGCCTCCCCCGAGGAGAAGCGCCAACTGGAGGAGAACCTCCGACTTGCCGAGGATCTAGGCGCAAAGGTCGTGCGAGCGAGCGGTTCGGACGCGGCGAAGGAGCTGGCGCGGATCGCCCATGAGGAGAACGTGGCCAACCTCTTCATCGGCCACTCCAGGGGAGGGCGCTTCCAGGAGATGCTCGGCGGATCCACGGTGAGCAAGCTGCTCCGCCTGGCGCCTGACATAGATGTGCACGTGGTCGCGGCCGGCGAGCAGAGGTAGCCATTCGCCGGATCATTTCCCGTTGCGGGAAAGCCGGCGGCGGATTAATATGTGCCATCGCGCTCTACACCACGACGTGTGGTCTAGTGCCGTGTGACGGCCGACTCGAAGGTGTCATGCTGAGCGGCAGCGAAGCATCTCCACGTCACCGGAGAGACCCTTCGCTTCGCTCAGGGTGACAGTTCCACCGTCCCGCCTGTCATAGACCATTAGTATCTTTGGCGCCGAGAAAAGGACTTGATGCCCCCCCCACCCAGCAGGCCGGTCCGTCATCCCTGGGAGCAGGTTGTCAGGGTTCCCATAACCAGACCCGAGAAGATCTCGCTCCCGCGCAACCACACTCCTCGCCCTCCAGCTCGGGCACCCGTGCTGCTGGCGTTGGGCTTTGCTGCTACTATCCTGGCGGGCTCACTGCTGCTCACCCTGCCCATCGCCAACCGGGAGGGCATCGTTACCCCCTACATCACCGCCCTCTTCACCGCCACCTCCGCCGTCTGCGTCACCGGCCTGGTGGTGGTGGACACAAAGAGCTACTGGACACCCTTCGGGCAGGCGATCATCCTGCTCCTGATCCAGGTAGGTGGCCTGGGCTTCATGACCAGCTCCACCCTGCTGTTGCTGCTGATTGGCCGTCGCTTCAGTCTCAGGGAGAGGATCTGGCTGAGGGAAGCTCATGGGGTGACTACCCTGGGGGGGATCCTCAGGCTCACCCGCCGGGTGCTGATGGTCACCGCGATCATCGAGGGGATCAGTGCCTTGATCCTCTTCCTCCGTTTCCTTCCAGAGTTCAGGCCGGACTGGGCCCTCTGGATGGGGGTCTTCCACGCCGTCTCGGCCTTCAACAACGCGGGCTTCGACATCATCGGGGACTTCCGCTCCCTGACCGTCTACAATCAGGATCCGGTGGTGGTGCTGGACATCGCCTTCACCATCATCCTGGGGGGACTCAGCTTCACCGCCATCATCGATTCGGTCGGGGTGAGGAAGTTCCGCTCCATCTTGCTGGACACGAAGATGGTGCTGGTGACCACGGGTGCGCTGCTCCTCTTCGGCACCCTGGGTCTGCTGGCAATGGAGTACAGCAACCCCGACACCCTGGGTGCCATGGGCCTACCGGCCAAGCTGATGAACGCCTTCTTCGCCTCCGTCACGCCGAGAACCGCAGGCTACAACAGCGTGGAGGTGGGAAAGATGACCCCGGAGGCGCTGCTGTTTACCATCGCCCTCATGTACATCGGCGCCGCCTCGGGCTCCACCGGCGGCGGCATCAAGGTGAATACCTTCGCCGTGCTCACTGCCGCGGTTATCTCCTCCATCCGAGGGAGAACGGTGGCAACGGCCTTCGGCAGGGAACTTCCTCAGGATCACGTCTATCGGGCCCTTACGGTGGCGCTGCTGGCCCTGGGACTGGTATTTGTCGTGACCCTGTTGTTGGCCATCACGGAGCCCTTCAGCGCCCTGCAACTGCTGTTCGAGACCACCTCTGCCTTCGGCACGGTGGGGCTGTCCACGGGGATAACCCCGGATCTCTCCCTCCCGGGGAAACTGCTGATAACGGCCACGATGTACGTGGGGCGGGTAGGTCCCTTGACGATGGCCCTCGCGCTGGCCCAGCGGGAGCAGCACGTCCGCCATAGGTGTCCTGAGGGGCGACTCAAGATAGGGTAGGTGATGCCAGATGCCCAAGAGGCAGGTGGTAGTAATCGGACTGGGAAGGTTCGGCAGCAGCCTCGCGCGAACCCTGGCTGAGCGGGGGTACGAGGTATTGGGGCTGGATACCGACATGAAGCGGGTGGAGGAGGTGGCGGAGTTCGCCACCCAGGCCGCCCAGGTAGACGCCACCGACGAGGATGCCCTTCGGGAGATGGGGGTGAGGAATTTCGACGTCGGGGTGGTCGCCATCGGGAACGACATCAAGAGCAGCATCCTGGTGACCCTGCTGCTGAAGCGGTTAGGGGTGGGGACGGTGATCTCCAAGGCCCAGGACGACCTCCACGGGGAGATCCTGGAGAAGGTGGGAGCCGACCGGGTCGTGTACCCGGAGCGAGACACCGGAGTCCGGGTGGCTCACGCCCTCACGGCCGCGAATCTGGTGGATTACCTGGAGGTGATGCCTGGCTTCGGCATCGCCAAGCTGGTGGTTCCCCAGTCCTTCGCCGGCAAAGAGTTGGGGCAACTGGACCTGAAGGGCAACTTCGGCATCACCACCCTGATCCTGCGGCGCGGCAACGAGCTGATCGTGAACCCCTCCCGCAGCGAGGTGCTGAGTCGCGGGGACGTGCTGGTCCTGGCCGGCCGAGACGAGAAGTTGGAAGCCCTACGAACGACGTGACACAGGCTTCGGTGAAACGGATGGCACAACCTTCGATCCCTCTGCTACAATTGCCCTGTCTTTCTTCCCTTCCATTCCCCGTGCCTCGGATGCGCTTCGGGAGCAAGCCTGCCCGGAAGCCGACCATACTGTGTTCTCGGTGAGGTTCGGTGTTGGTGAAACCGGATCAGTCTGTTGAGTGCGACGTGCTGGTGATCGGCGCGGCCGCGGCCGGACTAACCGCGGCCATCGAGGCGAGGTTGCGGGGCGCCTCGGTTCTGGTAGCCTGCAAGGGAAAGGCCGGCCGGAGCGGCAATACCATCATCGCCGGCTCCCAGTTCGCCGCCGTGGTGCCCTACACGGGGAGCGAGGATTCCCCGGAGCAGCATTTTCAGGACACCCTGGCCGGTGGCAGGGGGGTGAACGATGAGGATCTGCTGCGGGTGGTGGTTACCCGCGGGGGCTCTCAGCTGCTGAGGCTGGAGGGGTGGGGTCTCAAGCTGCTGCGCTCCGAGGGGGAGCTGGTCCGCCGCACCCCGCCGGGCCATCGGTACCCTCGGGGCCTTCAGACCGACAACGCCGCCTTCCCGGTCCCCACCGCAGGTCTCTCCATCACCCTCCCCCTTCGGAAGAAAGCCGAGGAGGTGGGGGTGCGTTTCCTGGAAGAGGCCCCGGTTCTCCGGCTGGTGGTGGCCGAGGGTGAGGTGTGCGGGGCCATCGCTATGGATCTGGCCCGAGAGGAGCCGCTGCTGATCGAGGCCTGCTCGGTCCTTGTGGCTGCCGGCGGCGCGGGGCAAATCTTCGCCAACACCAACAACACACGGGGGATCGCGGGGGACTCCTGCGGCCTGCTGCTAGAGGCCGGCGCCACCCTACGGGACATGGAGTTCGTCCAGTTCTACCCCTGCCAGATGAACAACCCCTTCAAGACCGTCATCGCCAACCCCCTCTTCTCCGAAGGGGCCGTGCTGCGCAACCGCCACGGCGAGCGCTTTATGCCCCTCTACGATCCGGTCAACCAGGATCGGGCCACCCGGGACGTGATGTGCCAGGCCATCTTCTACGAGCTGCAGAAGGGCAACGGTCTCCAGGGGGAGATCTACATGGACTGCACCGCCGTGTCCGAGGCCACCTTCCAGAAGAAGTATTTCCCCCTGGTGCGAGACCTGAGGAGGCAGGGTGTCGACCCGGCCAGGGACTGGCTCAGGGTGACGGCCACGACCCACTTCTTGATGGGCGGGGCCCAGGTCGACCGCCGCTGCTTCACCGGTATTCCCGGCCTGTTCGCGGCCGGCGAGGCCGTGGGGGGCGTGCACGGGGCCAACCGGCTCAGCGGCAACGCCCTGACGGAGACGATCTCCACCGGAGCCGTGGCCGGCGAGGCCGCCGCGGAGTATGCCCGGGCGAGATCCCTGGTGCCGGAGCCTTCGGCCACCTCGCTGGCGCTGGAGTCCGGCGACCGAGAGGGCAAGTCGGCGGAAGCCGCGAGGACGGAGTTGCGCAAGGCGATGTGGAACGGCGCCGGCATCGTCCGGTCGGAAAGCTCGCTCCGCGCGACCCTCTCGACGGCCCAGGCCTGCCTGGCAGCCGTGGAGAACTGCTCCGCGCCCACCGCAGCGCTCCTGGCGCGCCGCGAGGAGACCCGGCTGATGGCGCTGGTGGCGGAGGTGGTGGTGCTCTCCGCCCTCGCGCGGCAGGAGAGCCGCGGGGCCCACTTCCGGCAGGATTTCCCGGCCGCACAGGAGGGGTGGCTGGGGAACAACCTGGTGCGGCTGACACCCGAGGGTCCGAAGGTGGAGTTCGTGCGCAAGGGGAAGTGCTGAGTCCTGAGTCCTGGGGTTGGGCGATTGACAGCACTCAGGACTCAGGACCCAGGGCCTGCCAGCTGAAAGGTGCCAACATGCGCATCCAGGCAACCCGCATCGACCCGATGATCGGGGAGCTCGACCCTCACGGGATACCCCAGATCGATTGCCCCGGCCGCGGCGGCGAGGTGAACCCCCAGTTCACCTGCCTGCAGTGCCCCTGCGCCCTGGAGTTGGAGACCCACCAGGCCATCGACGATCGGGGCGGCCCCTACTACCTGGTCGACGCTGTGGATTGCGGCTTCGAGGGCGAGGGCCGGAGTCTCCCGGCCCGCTGGCAGTCGTTCGCAACGCCGCTGATGGGATTGGTTGAGGGAGCTCCACCCAGGGTGGCGATGGGGGTGATCTGTCCCCTGCTCTCCTGGCCCGGCCAATCGGCGCCGGTATCGCTGGAGGTGGAGGGGGCGAAGTGGGTGCCCGTGGGCAACTGCCGGACGTGCCAGTTCTACCGAGGGATCGGGGGGGAGTCGAAGCCTTCCGTGGCTGCGGGGGAAGCTCGAGCGTCCGTCCTCTGCAGCTCGCCCATCGCCCCCGCGCCGTCCCCATCGTCTGAGGAGGAGTAGAACCGATCAGGCTGGCCTGCCTCCTGACCGAGGCGGAGCTGAGGCCCACCCACCGGGTCCAGGAGAAGCTCTGCGACGGCTGCGACGAGTGCATAGCGGCCTGTCCGGCCCGGGCCCTGAGCGTACCGGAGGGAGACGAGCCCTACAGCATCAACAAGTACGCCTGCAGCGTCTTTCGCGGGGCAGCGGGACCTGCTCCGAGTGCATGAGGGTGTGCCCTCAGGGGCAGTATGGAGATCCTCTGATAGCTACTTGGCGATGAACTGGCCGCCCCTCACCTCGGCCTTGCCCTTGGCCGGTTGCTCGGTGACCATGTCGATCAGCCAGGATCGAAGGATCACCGGCTGATCGTGAAGCTGCCGGCGGATCAGCCTGGGGAGCGGCTCGCCATGGGAATGGTACACGGCCGCCCGGGGCTCGAAGGCTATCAGGTAACCCAGCCGCTGCATCTGGCGGGCCCAGTAGATGTCCTCGGCGCCCGGCAGCTCCTCGTTGAAGGGCACCATCTCCCAGAGGTCTCGCCGGAAGGCCCCGTTGGCGTTGGAGAAGCGGGCGCTCCCCTGGTGGATCTTGGGCTCCGAGCTGGTTATCCCCGACAGCTTCATCCCCAGCAACTCGAAGAAGGAGACGTTGTCCCGGGGGATGTGCCTACCGTAGACGCCTGCCACGCCGCGATGGCCGAAGCGCGAGACCAGGCCTCCCAGCCATTGGTCGCTCTCCGGGGTGGCGTGGGCGCTCAAGCTGACCAGCAGATCGCCCTCGGAATTGCGTACCCCCAGGTTGAGCGCGCGGCCATAGGTGAACTCCCGTGGGTCGATGGAGACCAGCTTCACCCCATGCTGCCCGGCGATCTCGGGGGTTCGGTCGGTCGATCCCGAATCGACGAGGACGACCTCGAAGTCTCGATAGCGTTGACCCTGGATCGCTGCCAGGGTCTCGCCGATGTAGCGGGCCTCGTTCTTGGCCCTGATGACCACGGAAACTCTAGGCACTGGACTACACCTTCCAGTAGAATCGATGGTAGGATGGGACCTGTGGCCTCGTCCTACTTGACTTTGGCGCCGTTGGGGATCTCCTCCGCTACCGTCACCAGCACCGTCTTGTGCCCCTCCATGGAGGCCGCGAGGATCATGGCCTGGGACTCGATGCCCCGGATGATGGCCGGCTGAAGGTTGGCAACCACCACGACCTTCCGCCCCAGCATCTCCTCGGGCTTGTAGTGCTGGGCGATGCCGGCGGTGGTGGTGACTTTCCTGTCGCCGATGTCGATCTCCAGCTTGATTATCTTGGTGGCGCCCGGTATTGGCTCCGCGCTGACGACGGTGCCGACGCGCAGATCGATCTTGGCAAAGTCCTCGATGGATATCATGATTCAACTCCTAGACGGCCAACCGGTGGGTGTAAGAGCGATGCGGGGACGAGATCGGGAAAAGAAGGTGGAACCCAGGGTAGCATCGGTGAAGGTCCAATCCGTCTCGCCCTGGACCATCTAGCCATGGGGCGTCTCCGCCCCACCCGATTCCCTGGCGGGGATCCTACGAGCGATCATCATGCCCATCTTCGGAAGCTCTCCCCCTGATCGCGGGTCCCGCCCTTGGTACAGGATCGCGGCGCCATTGCCGCGGGGCATGTGGCTTCGCCCATTATACATCAACAACCGCCTCAGATCATCAATAGCTTGACTAGGCTGCTCGCGGCGGGTAAATTGGCGCCATGAACGACCACGACCCATCTCCCCTTGCCGCCAGACTCGTGAGCGACGTCCGCCTTCGGCTTGACGCGTGGCGGGCGGAGCTGCAGGGTTTCCTCGACACGGCAAAAGCTCGGTATCGAGGGAACCTGAAAGAGCTGGAATCCCTGGTCTCCAACACGCCTGAGGGGGATGGGGAGTCCCTCGCCTCCCGGCTGGACGCTCTTCGGCGATCCCAGGATCTGCAGCAGACGGCCAGCGACTTCGACACAGCCATCGGCAGGCTGGTAGATGCTCAGTCCTGTCTGGATGCAGCCGCCGAGGTGCTGGAAGGCAGGATGAGCCAGGTGGGACCCATCGGCAAGCCCTCGGAGATCTCGCTGGAGGCCGTGGCCATCCAGGCCCAGGAGGAGGAGCGGTACCGGCTGGCCCGGGAGATCCACGATGGGCCCGCCCAGATCCTGGCCAACGTGGCCCTCCAGTTGGAGTACATCTCCAAGCTGGCCACCAAGGACCCGCTCCGAGCCAAGGACGAGCTGGTCAACATTCAGAGGGACCTTCGGCTGGCCGTCGGCGAGGTGCGCCGGTTCATGTACGACCTGCGGCCCCCGGCCCTGGCCCAACAGGGAGTTGGGCCCGCGGTGGAGAGCCACTGCCAGCGGCTGGCCGAGAGGTTCGGCATGAAGATCTCGGCTCAGTGGCAGGCATCGGCGGCCCTGGCCCCGTCCCACGACACCGCCGTCTTCCGCATCGTCCAGGAGGCCCTGCAGAACGTGGTGAAGCACGCCCAGGCCACCGAGGTGGTGGTGCAGGCTGCCGAGAGGGACGGCCTCCTGGAGGTATCGGTGATAGACAACGGGAAGGGGTTCGACGCCGACGGGGTGCGCCGGCTGGATCCCAAGCACTTCGGGCTGGCGGGAATGCGGGCCCGGGCCCAGCAGATCGGCGCGGCCCTGGCGGTCACCTCGATCCCCGATCAGGGCACCAGGGTGCTCATCAAGGTGCCGCTGCTGGAGGAACGAGGGACGATCCCCGATCTCTGACCTCTACGGAACCGGGCTGGGCATCGGGCCCAGGACCGCCTCCGCCCAGGCCGCAGCGCTGAGCAGGGTGTCCTCCCGGTAGGGGAGGGCCACCAACTGGACGGCCAGTGGCAGTCGCTCCCCACTGAGACCGCTGGGAAGGCTGATGGAGGGGAAGCCGAAGAGCGACCACACCCCCTGGTACCAGTTCTCGCCGGTGGTGCTCGGATCCGGCGCCACGTCCGAGGCGGTGGGCATCAGCAGGCAGTCCAGCCCCTCCAGCATCTTCTCCATCTCCGGGCGCAACCTCCGGCGGAGCCGCTGGGCGTGGAGGTAGGCGACGCCGGGGACGAGTTGGCCCACCTGCACCAGGTCCCGAATCCTCGTCGCGTAGCCATCCGGCTTCTCTTTCAGCAGGTGGGCATGCAGGTCGGAGGCCTCCACCTCGCACAGGATGCCGCGGACCGCCAGCAGCTCCGACATCGGTCGCGGCATTCGCACCTCGCGCAGCTGGGCTCCTGCCCGCTCGAAGCGGGCCGCCATCTCCTT
>JAJZRD010000045.1 GCA_021845945.1 Chloroflexota bacterium | reverse complement strand
CCCCATTCCACCAGCAGCAGCCTTCCGTCAGGCCCCACGCCCACCCGCTGCGCATCCTTCGGCCACCCGCTGCGCAAATCTCGCCATGGAACCGCTAATCTACCTGGCAAAACCCATGGCAACCCCAAGCCAGCATGCCACGCCCCCTTCCCAGCCAACACCCCACCTACTCTCACCTCGATCCCCATTCCCCATTCGCTGCGCAAGCCCGGGCATTCCTCTTCTTGACGCCATATGGGTGCTGCCGGTAGAATCCGTGTGACTCAAGGGGAGTAGCGTCGGAACGCACCGTCCTTCCGGGGTGCGGCGATGGGATCGACACACCGGCTTCGGCCCGGTCCCGTCGCTTGGCAAAGCTGCCAAGTCGCGAGACCTTCGGTCCAAGGTACTGTAAACCCGGACCGGGGTCTCTTTTTTGTTGCCCTGGTACCCCCCGAGGAGGAACGTAGCGATGGGGTTCTTCCCCCTGCTGGGGATCGCTCTGGGACTGGCCATGGACGCCTTCTCCGTCGCCGTAGCCAGCGGCATCGCCATGGGGAAGGTCTCTTCTCGCCAGGCCTTTCGCCTGTCTTTTCACTTCGGCCTCTTCCAGTTCGGCATGCCGCTTCTGGGTTGGCTGCTCGGATCGATGGTTGCGGAACAGATCGGCTCCATAGGCAACTGGCTGGCCTTTGGGCTGCTGTCGCTGGTCGGCGGCAAGATGCTGTGGGAGTCGCTCCATGCGGGCGAGGACTGCGTCCGGGAGGACCCCACCAGGGGACTGTCGCTGGTGATGCTCTCCGTGGCCACCAGCCTCGATGCCCTAGCCGTCGGTCTGAGCCTCGCCCTTCTACGGGTGCCAGTGCTCTTCCCCAGCCTGGTCATCGGGCTGGTAGCGACCATCATGACCGGCCTCGGGCTGCAACTTGGGAAGCGGGCGGGCCATCTGCTGGGCAACCGGATGGAGATCATGGGCGGACTGGCGCTGATCGGCGTCGCCTTCAAGGTGCTGCTGGACCCCATGTAGCCACCGGCATCGTTGACAATGAGGGCCATACGGGATATCCTTCGGGTGTCGGCCACAGCCGTCAATTCGCTAAACGCCGGTTCGTCACCCTACCCTTCGGGAGGTGTGCCATGCCTTTTGGCCCGTGGGAATTGCTCCTCATTCTCGGTATCGTGGTCATCGTCTTCGGGGTTGGAAAGCTTCCCGAAATCGGCGGGGCCCTGGGCAAGGGGATCAAGGAGTTCCGCAAGGCTACCACCGACGAGAACGGGGCCGCGCCCTCCAATCCCGACGACAAAGAAGCGAAGTAGCTTTCTGCTCTGCGTGACCCGCAGCATTTCTGACTGGATCGGCCCTGGTCGATCCAGTCTGTTGTTTCAGGTTAGGTTATGGCAGGCTACAGTGCCGTCGTGCTGGCAGGGGGGCGAGCGACCCGGTTGGGCGGGATCAACAAGGCCCGGATGGAGATCGGAGGGCTGCCGCTCCTGGATCGAGTGGTCGCCGCCCTGCGGCCGCTGGCCAGCCAGATAGTGGTGGTGGGCCACCTGGCCGGCGACGACCCGCCCCCGGGGGTCGAGCTCCTGCCGGATGCCCTGGACGAGCACAGCACCCTGGTGGGCATCTACACCGGCCTGCGGGCGGCCCGCAACGAGGTGGCACTGGTGGTGGGATGCGACATGCCCTTCCTCTCCACGCCACTGCTGGAACGGATCGCCCTTCTGTCAGATGGGTACGACCTGGCCGTTCCCCTGGTGGGAGGTCACCTGGAGGCGCTCCACGCCGCCTATCGTCGATCCTGCCTGCCGGTGATGGAGGAGGCGATCCGCAGGCAACAGCTGAAGATCATCGACTTCTATCCCGACGTGAAGCTCAGGAAGGTCCGGGAGGAGGAGATGCGGGAGCTAGACCCCGAGTTCCGGTCCTTCTTCAACATAAACACCCCGGCGGACCTGGAGAGGGCCCGATCCCTCGCCGCGCCGCGGTGAGTCCACATCCAACCCAAGGAGGCCAGCATGCCGCCCATCGTCTCCGTCGTCGGACGCTCTGATGCAGGGAAAACCACCTTCCTGGAGAAGCTGATCCCCGCCCTGAAGGCCCGAGGGCTCCGGGTGGCCGTGGTCAAGCACGACTCCCACGGCTTCGAGATGGACAGGCCGGGCAAGGATACCTGGAGGCTTCGCCAGGCCGGTGCCGACGCCGTGATGATCTCCTCCCCTCACCAGATGGCGCTGATCCGGAGCGGACTGGAGGGCGAGATCTCCCTGGACGATCTGGCGGAGCTGGTGGACGGCTCCGTGGATCTGGTGCTCACCGAGGGCTACAAGTCCGGCAACAAGATGAAGATCGAGGTCTCCCGCCGGGTCGTGGCCGACGGCCAGCTGCTGTGCGGACCCGAGGAGCTGCTGGCGGTGGTAGCGGACGGCCCTCGCCCAGTGGATGCTCCCCAGTTCGGCCTGGAGGACGCCGCGGGGGTGGCGGACCTGCTGGTATCTTACGTAAAGCAACAGCCACGGCGTTAGCGGGTGTCCGTAGGAGCCGGCTCCTGCCGGCGATAACGACTGAGGGAAAGGGCGACGGGCGAAGCCGGCCTCGTCGCCGAGGAGCCTGGCCATGCTCTACCTGCGGGTGGCGCTGCTGGCGCCCGGCGTGATCCTCCACGAGTTCTCCCACCACATCCTCTGCCTGCTCTCCGGGGTCAGGGTGCACCAGGTGGTCTACTTCCGGATGGGGAATCCTGCCGGCTTCGTCGTCCACGAGGAGCCGAGCCTCTACCGGCAGATCTTCGCCATCGTGGCGGGCCCCTTCTTTCTCAACTCGGCCGCCTCGGTGGTCTTCCTTAACCTGGCCCTCCGGGGCTGGGCCCGAGCCGAGGACTTCCCTGGCTTCGCCCTCGCTGCTCTGTTGACCTGGCTCGGGATATCGGTGGGGCTTCAGGCTATCCCCAGCCGTGCCGACGCGGGGAATCTCTTTCACAGCTCCAACTGGCACCTCCTGCACGGCAACCCCTTCGCCCTGGTGGGGTACCCGGTCGCCCTGGCCGTCTACCTGGTCCAGCTGGCCAAGCCGTTGGGGTCGGAGTGGTACTACGCGGTCCTGATGGCCTACCTGGCGCAGAGGGGCTTCGCCGGGGTGGGATGAGCGATACCCGCCGTGGCAGCAGCAGGCCGGTGGGGGTATAATTCTGGAACAGAGCCTGCATAGGGAAGGTGGAGACACTATTGGAGGATCAGGTTATGTCGGTGGGGCGAGACACCCCTCCCGAGGAGCCGTTGCAGGGCCAAGAGGGGCAGCAGCCCGAGTTGGGTCCAGCCGTAGGTGAGGAGCAGCAGCCTCAGAAAAGAGGATCCAACCTAAGACCCCTGATCGTCGAGATCCTTCAGACGGTCCTTCTGACCCTCGTCATCTTCGCGGCCGTTCGCTCGGTGGTTCAGAACTTCAAGGTCGACGGCGCCAGCATGGAGCCCACCCTCCACACGGGCCAGTACCTGCTGATCGACAAGATCTCCTACCTGAAGCTGGAGGGGCGGGCGCTCCAGATTGCCGAGGACGTCCACCTGGTCAACGGCAATAACAGTGACGGACTGTTCCCCCTCGGGGGACCCCAACGGGGTGACATCGTGGTGTTCCGGTACCCCGGTGGGCCGGATAGGGACTTCATCAAGCGGATCATCGGGCTGCCGGGTGACACCGTCCAGATCGACCGAGGGCGGGTCTACGTCAACGGCGTCCTCCAGCGCGAGGACTACATCCGGGCGGTCCCGTCCTACAGTCTGCCCCCACAGAAGGTGCCTGCCGACAACTACTTCGTCCTGGGCGACAACCGGCCCAACAGCAGCGACTCCCACATCTGGGGGTACGTGCCCGAGGCGAATCTGATAGGCAAGGCGTGGGTTTCTTACTGGCCGCCCAACGAGTGGGGTGTAGTGGCCCACAGCGGCCTGGCCGGCAGCCAATAAGGTTGCGGGGGCGGGTCTGAGACCCGCCCCCCTTTTATGTGACTAGCTCTCCAGGATCATGTCCGACAGGCTCGTCCCCGGCGCGACCATGGGGAAGACGTTCTCCTCCGGCTCCACGACGAACTCCACCAGGAAGGGGCCGGGGTAATCCAGGGCCTTCCGGACGGCGTCCTTCACCTCCGAGGGGTCGGTGACCCGGCAGGCCGCGACACCGTGCGCCTGGGCAAGGCTGACGAAGTCCGGGCCGGGGATGGGGCTGTGGGAGTAGTTGCTCTCGAAGAAGAACTCCTGCCACTGCCGCACCATCCCCAGGAAGCCGTTGTTCAGCACGGCGATCTTCACCGCGATGCCGTGCTGCGCGAGGGTCGACAGCTCCGGGGCCGACATCTGGAATCCGCCGTCGCCCGCCACGGCCCAAACCGTCTCCTGAGGCATCCCCACCTTGGCCCCGATGGCGGCCGGCAGGCCGTATCCCATGGAGCCCAGACCGCCGGAGCAGAAGAAGCTGGAGGGCTTCTCGAAGCGGAAGTGTTGGGCCACCCACATCAGGTGCTGCCCCACGTCGCTGGCCACCAGGGCGTCGCCGTTGGTCGCCTCGCGGATCGCTCGGATCACCTCGGCCACCAGGGGTCGCTCGCGGTCGGCGGGCTCGGGACTGACCGGGCACTCCGCCCGCCAGTCGTGAAGCTGCTGCAGCCACTCGGGTCGCCGCCGTGGGGTCACCCGGTCGAGCAGCATGCCCAGGACCGCTCGGGCGTCGCCCACGATGGGCACGTCCGCCCGCACGTTCCGCCCCAGCTCGTTCAGGTCGATGTCCACGTGGACGATCCTGGCTTTGGCGGCGAAGCTGGCGGGCTTGCAGGCGACGCGGTCGTCGAACCGCATCCCCACGGCCAGCACCAGGTCGGCTTCCTCCACGGCCCGGTTGGCCCAGAAGTGGCCGTGCATCCCCACCATGCCGAAGCAGAGGGGATGGCTGTCCGGGAGGGCGCTGATGCCCAGCAGAGTGGTGACGACCGGCGTATCGGTCTTCTCCGCCAGCTCTCGCAGCTCCTGGTAGGCGCCGGCCTGGAGGACCCCATGGCCCACCAGCAGCACCGGGCGCTCGGCACGGGAGAGCAGCTGGGAGGCCTTCACCACCTCCCGACTGTCCGGCAGGGGGGACTGGGGCAGTCGGTGCACCAGGCCGTTGGCGGGTCGCTGGTAGACGGTGCGGCCGTTCTGGACGTCCTTCGGGAGATCCACCAGGACGGGGCCGGGTCTGCCATCCATGGCCACGTGGAAGGCCTCCCGCAGGACGGCGGCCAGCTCGTCCACGTGGCGGACGAAGTAGCTCCGCTTGGTGACCGGCTTGGCTATGCCGACGATGTCCACCTCCTGGAAGGCCATCTTGCCGACGGAGGCAGTGGCCACCTGGCCTGTGATGGCGACCATGGGAACCGAGTCCATGAAGGCGTTGGCGAGGCCGGTGACCAGGTTGGTGGCGCCGGGCCCCGAGGTGGCGAAGCAGACGCCGACCCTACCGGTGGCGCGAGCGTAGCCGTCGGCCGCCATGGCGGCGTTCTCCTCGTGGCGAACCAGGATGTGGCGCAGGGCTGGATAGGAGGGCAGGACGTGGTACAGCGGGAGCACGGCGCCGCCGGGATAGCCGAAGACGGTGTCTACTCCCTCGGCCAGCAGGCTCTCGCAGACGATGGCGGCGCCTGACAGCAGGGTTCCTTCGGAAGGGCTGGGGTTACCGGTGGACAGCTCGGTGGTCTCGACAGCCATGGTGACTCTCTCCCCAAGAATTTCTTCTCCACCTGCCCCAAAGCTCTTGGGTAACGGGTCCTGTCGTCGCTCTCCCGGTGGCCCTGACAAACAAAAATCCCGTCCCACCTAGGGACGGGATGCTTTGCAGATATCCCGCGGTACCACCCTAATTAGCGAACCGCTCACTCATGGGGTACGTGTTCATACCCCCGTCTGATCTAACGGCGGACGAAGCCGGCCAAGTCTACTCGGTCCATCTGGACCTTTCGGTTGGCAGCTCAGGAAGGATTTTCGGCAGGCACTCCACATCCGGTCGCACCAACCCCGGACTCTCTGAGTGGAGACTACCCGCCTACTCGTTTCCGTCAAAGCCTTTGGGCAAGTGGTATTTGATTGCACTGGATAATAGTGATATTCGGCAGGGTTGTCAAGCATCTTTAGGGGCAGATTAGGGGCATGTTTCTTGCCCCCTGTCCCCCGGCGGCGCCGGACAGCGGGACTCGCGCCCCCGCGACTCGCCCCTTCGCCGCCCGAGACGGTCCTGATCAACGAAGGCGGTCGACCCCATGAGTTCCATGATCGTCAGCACCAGGCCCGATAGACGGATACTGGAGGCGTCGCCGGAGCTGGCCGAGGCGGTGGGCGCCGAGCCGAAGCGGATGTGTGGACTGGACTGCGCGAGAGCCGTGCAGTGCCGGAACGCCGGGGGAGAGCCCCTCTGCGGGCACTTCTGCCCTGCCCTGGCCGCCGCCCGCGGCGCGTCGGGGCTGGCCCAGGAGGTGCCCATCTGGTTGCGCAACCGTGGCGGCGATCTGCGGGAGTTCACCGCCACCTTCCAGCGGATAGGGAAGCTGCCCGACGGGTTGGTGGTGGCCTTCTTCGGACGGCCGTCGGATGAGGAGTCGGATGCAGAGGATGTCCCAGCCCCCGCGGCCGGCGACTGGGTGCCCCAGCTGGAGCGCCGCCCCCGACAGCTTCGGCAGCCGGGCCCCTCTCGTCGCCAGCGGCCGAAGCTTCGCCTGATCGGTCGCTAAGCTGTCCTCTCTACGCCCTCCCGGCTCCCACTGCGCTCTCCTCCGGCTCGTCCAGCTCGAAGCGGGACAGCAGATCGTCGAAGATCTCCTGCACCGAGACGATCCGGTCGCACCGGTAGGCGTTCTCCCCGGCGAAGATTATCCCTTCGTCCGTGTTGCCCTGGTAGGAGTTGATCAGCGCGGAGGCGATGCAGTAGTTGGCGTCCTTCGCCTTGCAGGTCTTAAGGCAGAGGAGCGGGCACTTGAACTTCATCTTCTCTCCGCTCTCGGTGCGGTTCAGGAACTTGTTCCTGATCGCCCTGCCCGGCAGCCCCACGGGGCTCTTGATGATGGCGATGTCCTCCTTCTTGCAGTCCAGGTAGGCCTGCTTGAACTCGGCCGACACCTCGCACTCGTGGGTGCAAACGAAGCGTGTGGCCATCTGGATGCCGCTGGCGCCCAGACGGAACATCTCCTCCATGTCCTCGCCCGACCAGATCCCGCCAGCCGCGATCACCGGGATGCCGACGGCGCCCGCCACCCCGGGCAGGATCTCCCTGGTGGGCCTGTCGCTGCCCAGGTGGCCGCCGGCCTCCTTGCCCTCGACGACGATGGCCGAGGCTCCCAGCCGCTCGGCGATCCTGGCCAGACCCGGCTGGTCGCAGATGCTGATGACCGGGACGGCGAAGTCGCGAACGAAGCCGAAGATGTCCCGGGAGAAGCCCGCCCCCGTGACGATGAAGTCGGCCCCAGCGTCGACGCAGGTCATCACCAGGTCGTAGAAATCGGTCAGGGCGTACATTACGTTAACGCCCACGATCCCCTGGGTCATGGAGCGGGCTCGTCGGATCTCTGCCGCCATCTCGGGGGCGTACAGGTAGGGTCGCGGCACGGTCACACCCCGGACCAGGTCGGTCTTGGGCGCCTTGCGATTCTTGTTGTGGTACTCCGCCGCCGAGAGGGTCCCGATCCCCCCGCAGTTGGCGACGGCCGCCGCCAGGGGTGCGGTGGAGACCCTGACGCCCATCCCCCCCTGGACGATGGGGAAGCGCGGCGCCAGATGGCCGATGCGCAGCTTCGGAAGTTTCATGAGCGCTCCGATCTAGGAAAGTCCTGAATGCTGAGAACCGCAGCATCCCCTCGCCCTCCCTGGGGAGAGCAGCAAACGGATCGTTTCGGATGCCTGCGGGTGAAGGGCTATCTCGTCCGGACGGCAAGCATCTGTTCACGCGACCGACGGCTGACGGCCAAAAGCGAGTGGCTCCGGGGTGCTCCCCAGCGAGCCGAACTGCCGGACGTCGGCACTGCATTATCCCTCAACGGGGCCGAGGGCACAAGCACCCGCGCCGAGTTGGTGCCGGCGCTGGAGCGGGAGGGATCCCGGGTCCGCAAACGCTACGATGAGGCGAGGACTCCCTTTAGAAGGGGGCTTGAGGCAGGGATGATCGCTGGGCAGGGAAAGGCCGAACTGGAGCCGTTGATGGCGCAGAACGGCCCCCTCTCCCTCAAGCGTCGGATCGATGCCGAGTTGGACAAGCCGTGGAGGCTAAGGGGTGCGTCGTTCGCCCGAGGCAAGCCAAATCTGGTATAATTGGGCTAAGAGTGGGCCGTTAGCTCAGTGGTAGAGCATCGGACTTTTAATCCGCAGGTCCCGGGTTCGAGTCCCGGACGGCTCACCATGTTCGACGTCCCCAGTCAGCAGGACCGGGGAACGTCGGTTGGTCAGGTGGCCGCGGTGGCCGATGGGGAGAGGCTACACCAACTGGTCGATTGGATCCCAGAGGACGAGATCCATGTGGCCGAGCGGTTCCTGATGCCGCCCCCCGTATTACGGCACCCATCCGCTGATGGAGATCCCCACCACCAGGTAGGCCATCCCCGCGAAGAGGATCGCCACCGCCCAGTACAGCATCCACAGCGTCCTGCCGGCCTCTCGCACGAGCAGGCGGGGGTCCAGGGGGCTCCGCCCCCTGTCGCGGTTTGGGGTGTCCCCAAGAGATCCTTCTTCCTCTTTCGTGGTGGCCAACAATCGGTTGGCCACCACGATCAACCCTACCATCGCCCACAGCAGCGGGAGCGGTTTCGCCCCCAGGGTAACGGCGTCGGTGATGCCGAACACCAGGTACGCCAGGCACCCTGCCCCCAGCCCCGCGACGGCGCCCTTGGCCAGGGGGTCAGCGGCCCGCCGGAAGGCACTCGCCGCCTCCCAGCCCACGATCAGCCACACTCCCACGAAGGCCATAAGCCCCGCCAGCCCCAGGTCCACCGCCGTCTGCAGGTAGATGTTGTGGGCGTGGGGGATCCGCGCGTCCGGCCCCGCCAGGACGGAGGGGTACAGAGTGTCCAGCACCCCGGGGAAGCTGTTGAGCCCGATGCCCGTGAAGGGGAAGTCCTGGATCATGTAAGTCGTCCGGTTCCATATCTCCGGCCGGTCGATGGCGGTGGGGTAGGCGCTGGTGGCGCGGTCCAACTGCGTCACCCAGTCCTGAACCGCCCGCGGTCCGATCGCGGCGAGAGCCACTGCCACCAGGAACGCGGCGCCCACCAGCAGGTAACCCAAACGACGCCAGCGCAGCCCCAACAGCAGCAGTGAACCGCAGGCAAGTCCCAGTAGCGCGCTCCGGGAGTAGGTGAGCGCCAACACCGAACCAGCCACCAGCAGAGTCAACAGCGCGCCGGCCGGGGCAAACCACCAATGCACCAAGACACGAAGGCCCACCAAGCGGACCCTTAGCGATTCTCGGTGCCGTGGTGTCTTGGTGGTTCCGTTCCCTATGCACCAGAAGATGAGCGCCAGGGGCAGCGGCAGCAGGAAGGCCAGGCTGCCGCCCAACTCGTTGGGGTGCACTCCTGCTATCGTGCCGAGGGAACTATCCACCGAGGAGACCAGCCGGGGTATCCGGCTCGTCACGGCGCCGATTAGCGGCATCTTCCCGACGATCCAGGCGGTGCTCACCAGACCGAAGAGGGCGACGGCGACCGCACCGGCCATCAGCGCTGCCACGGCGATCCACCAGCGGATCCAACCGCCGATGCCGTTCACGACCGCATGGTAGAGCGCCACCCCCAGGACGATCCCGTACAGCTTGGGCATGCTCGCGCCCAGATCCACCGAGGGGTAGATCGACTCCAGGGCCATCGCCAGGAGGATCAGCAGGGGGAGGTCCAGGGGGGTGGGTACCGCGATGCGACGCCTGGAGACCAATTGGGCCAGCCACAGCCCGAGGATAGCCACCAGACCAACTAGAGGTAGAGGACCGCGTGGAAAGATGAGCGCGGGGGCAGCCAGCCCCAGGAGAGGAAGCTCGGCAGCGGCCACGGCGCGGCTGATCCTGGAGACAACCCCACCGTGCTTGGCCGATTCTATGGGATGCACGGTTGCACCGGCCACCCCCGGGCCCCCTTGCGCTAGACTCAGTCGTGATGTCTTGGGCTTGGGTCGCTTACCGGTGCCCCAAGGAGTTGCCGGGCTCTCCCAATTCGGCCGGAGGCGCGACCCGCACGGACTCCAGCGCAGCCGTCAACGCCACCGCCACCTCGGTCTTGGCCAGCACGGCCTCGGCTTTCGCCGCGTCCCGCAGGAACATCTGCACGGTTTCCTTGCTGAAGGGATGCACCAGCATGCCCTCCAACAGGGCGGGGACCACCGTGACGATGTGAGCGCCGGCTTCCAGCCACTCGACCACGTTCAGCACCTCGCGAGTGGAGCCCACGATGATGCTAGCCCCCAGGATGAACCGGTCCAGCAGCTTCCGCAGCTTGGTTATCTCCCCGCAGACATTGTACCCCATGTTGTTGACGCGGCCGCCGAAAATGGATACGTAGGTCGCTCCAGCCAGTGCAGCGAGGAAACACTGCTGCGCGCTCATCATGGCCGTCACGTTCACGCGGACCTTGTGGAGGCATTCCAGCTTGTGGACCACCTCCAGGTTGCCCGGCTCTCCGTTGGGCCCATGGATGGTGATCTTGACCACGATGTTGTCGGCCCATCCCGCGAAGGTGAGGGCTTGGTGCATCATCTGCTGAGGATCGTCAGTCGTAACCTCCACGGACAGCGGCAGGGGTGCGATGAGCCGGGCGATCTCCTTAGATCTCGCCTCGATGCCGCGCAGGCCTCCGGTAACCCCCTCCTTCAGCAGGATGGTCGGGTTTGTAGTCACCCCTCGGAGGATGCCCATCCTGTGGAACCGTTCGATGTCCGCCAGGTTGCCTGTGTCGAGGAAGATTGGCATTGCAGCTTGACTCCCTTCTCGTGGGCCCTACTGAACCAGCCTCACTGCTCCAAGGAGATCTGTCGCTATCCCATCAGGAACGGCATCCATCTCCTCCATCAGCCGGCAGATGTCGCACTTGTGCCGGCCGAGGAAGAGCGTAGTGCATCCCACCGCCTTGCCCGCCAGCACGTCGGTGAACCCATCTCCCACCATGTAAGATGACCCCAGATCGATGCCCAACTTCAGTGCTGCATGCTTGAGGAGGCCGGGATTTGGCTTGCGGCAGTCACAGACCTCCCTGTACTCGACCAGGCTGGCCTCAGGATGATGCAGGCAGTAGTAGACGGCGTCCAGTCTGGCGCCGCCCTTCTCCAACTGGCGGTGCATTTCTCCGGTGATAGCCTCAAGAACCTCTGGCGCGAACTTGCCCTTGGCGACGCCCGGCTGGTTGGAGACCACCAGCGCCAGGAATCCCATCTCGTTGATGGTTCGGACGGCCTCCGCCGCCCCTGGCAGGAGCCGAAACTGTTCGGGGTTCAGCGGTGAGTCCAACAGCCCGAAGCGAGTGTCGTAGACCATCTCGTTGAGGACACCGTCACGATCCAGGAAGACGGCCCGACGGCCGGCGCCAGCCGTATCGCCCGTGGCGTCCCGGGGCTCAGCCGGACAGATCAATGCACCGACTCCCATTTCATGGACGACCGTTTCAGAGCAGGATGTGAAACCAGGAGGTGCCAGATTAGCGCCTGAAAGGACTCGGTGTGGGGAGTCACAGTCGCGGGGTTGACGGTCGGCACGATCATGCACGCCTCGGCCACCGTTGCGGTGTAGCCGCCGTCGCGCCCCACCACTCCGCAAATAGTCGCTCCCACTTCGCGCGCATACTCCAGCGCCCTCACCAGATTGGGGCTGATGTTGTGCTCCAAACTGCCCCCGCCGACGGAGAAGACAAAGACCATGTCCCTTGCAGAGAGTCTGCTCCCCTTCAGCCAGTTCACGAAGACGGTCTCCCAGCCCTCGTCGTTGGCCCTGGCCGTCAACTCGGATACGTTGTCCGTTGGGGTGTACGCCTCGATCCCGCCGATCTTGCGGAAATCCGTCACTGCGTGCGAAGCGTGAGCAGCTCCTCCACCCACGCCCAGGAAGAACAGCCGGCCGCCGTTGTCCCGCAGGGCAACCAGCAGATCGACCATGCGGTCGATAGTCTCCACGTCCAGGCCGTTCAGTATGCGAACAGCATCTCCGAGATATGCCTTGCTGTATGACATCCGTCCGCCTCAGAAGTTGACCAGTACCTTGGCGCCTTCCCAATCGAAGTCGTAGGGCATCTCTCTCAGCCCTGCCGAGGCCAGGGCCGACCGCAGGTAGGCCTTGCGCCCGTTGGGACAGTGGAACATAAGGAAACCACCCCCTCCGGCCCCCATGATCTTGCCTCCCAGAGCCCCGTTCTCCCGGGCTATGTCGTACCACCGGTCGATCCGGGAGTCGCTGATCTTGCCGGAGCGGCGCTTCTTGTTCTCCCAGTGTTCGGCCAGCAGGAGACCGAAGCGGCTAACGTCTCCTTCCTCCAGCGCCTCCTTGATGCGGTAACCCAACTCCTTGGTCCGGTGCAGGCTCTCCATCACCGCCGAATCTCCATCCGTGGTGTCCTGCCTCTGCTGCTCCAGGATGTCCCTACTCGATCGCAAGATGCCGGTGTAGAAGAGCAAGACTTCGCTCCGGAGCTGCTCCACTGTGTCGATCGAAACGTTCAGCGGTGTCACTTCAATCCGACCGTCCCGGGCGATGTCGAGGCAGGTGATTCCCCCGAAGGCCGCCAGGTAGTGGTCGTGCTTCCCCACCGGATGGCCCGCCAAGTCCATCTCGATGTGGCAGGCCTGCTCCGCCACGGCCTGGGTCGGCACCTTCTTCCGCTTCAACTCGTGCATAGCGGTAAGCAGGGCGACCAGGTAGGTTCCGGAAGAGCCTAGGCCGGTGCCCTCGGGCACATCGGCCATGGAGACGATCTCCAGGCTACCGTCGACCTCCAGCAGCTTCAGCATCGGGCGCACCAGGTCATGCTGAACCTCGTCGGCCGATTTCACCTGCTCGTAGCGGGAGTACTTCACCCGGATGAAGTCGTCGGCCGCGGGGCGATTGACGTAGATGTAAATGTACTTGTTGATGGCGGCGCTGACGACGAACCCGCCGTGCTGGGAGTAGTAGGACGGCAGGTCGGTCCCTCCACCGCCCAGGGAGATACGAAAGGGTGCGCGGGCCAGGATCAATCTTCCATCCCCCCTTTCTCTCCGCCCACGGCCAAGCGCGCCGTTCCGCAATTCCGCGGCGTAGGGCAGGTGACGCGAGCGAGCGCAGCGTCACGCTTGTACCCCGCCGCCGGGACGAACAGGATGGACAGGATGATCAGGAGCTCCCTGGCGCCATCGCCTCCTGAGTCCGGCGCAGGTCCTCGGGAGTGTCGACCCACCAGAGCCCCTCGCTTTCCGACATTGCATAGCCGTAGATCGCCGCGCCCTGGGCTAGCAGGGCCGGAAACAGGTGTCGCCCGAAGTCGGGAGCGCCGTCGGGGGGGATTGCCTCCAGCACCACCGGCTCCAGGATGAAGATGCCGGCGCTCGCCCAGTGGGAGAACAGCTCCTCCCGCCTCGGCTTTTCCACGAAGCGGGTGATGCGATCCCTCTCATCCAAGCCGACGATGCCGCAGGCGGTGGGATTTTCCCGGTAGTGCAAGGCTATGGTCCCCTGTCCGCCCCTGGCCTGATGAAGGGCGTGCAGGCGGTCGAGGCGGCAGCGGCTGAGGTTGTCCCCATACCAGACGAAGAAAGGGCCGTCGAAGAGCCGCGCCACCCTCCTGACGCCCCCGGCGGTTCCTAGCAGCCGTGGCTCCAACGAGTAGGTGATCCTGACCCCCCACCTGCTCCCGTCACCAAAGTGACTCACGACCACCCCGGGTAGATGGTGCAGGTTAATGACGAGATCGTCGACCCCATACCGTCGCAGCCACGCCACGGTGTGCTCCAGCAGTGGCCGGCCCGCCACGGGCATCATGCACTTGGGCGCGCTTTCGCCCAACTGGCCGAGTCGAGTGCCGAGGCCGGCAGCGAGAATCATTGCCTTCCTCGGCAACCCGGAGGTGCTGGAGATCCGACCTCCCGCGCTCACAGCCTGATCGCCTCCCCCGTTCGGGCCGATCCGTAGACGGCGTAGACCATCCTCACGGCCTGCAATCCCTCGTTGGCACCGGCCAACGGCTGGCGCCCCTCTCGCAGGGCAGATACGAACTCCCGCCACTCGGCCTCCCACGAAACGTCGCCCTCCGGATACTCCAATCCATCTTCTTCAGGCGGCCCCCCCTCCCTTCGGCGCCGGCCGACCCTCAACCGTTCCGGCCCGTAGCTCCCACCCAATCCCTCCACCGCCAGATAACCCTCGGTCCCGGTGACCTCAAAGGAGAAGAGATTCTTCCACTGGGTACAGCTAGCGTGTAGAGTGGCCACCTGGCCCGCCGAGGTGCGAAACAGGGCAAAGCCGTTGTCTTCGACCGGCCGCGCCTCGCCATCACGCCGCCAGACGTAGCTCTGGACGAAGCCGAAGGCGACGGCGAAATCGCCCAGGAACCACCGGAACAGATCTACCGCGTGGATTCCCTGGTCCAGCAGTTCCCCGCCCCCTCCAACCTCCGGGTCCATGCGCCATTCCCGCTCGTAGCCCGGCCGGCCCCCGTGCCCGTACCTGCACCGAATGTACAGCAACTCGCCGATCGCCCCCTCACGCGCGAGGGAGTGCGCCCTCCGCAGCGCTGGATGGAAGCGATGGTTGAAGCCTACGCATACCACCGGGCGCTCGGCCGAGTTGGAGACGCGCGCCGCTTCCAGCACGGCCAGGGCCTCGGCCACGGTGCGGGCCATCGGCTTCTCCACTAGCACATGCTTGCCCGCACTCAGCGCCGCCACCGACATGGGCGCGAGCCAGTTGTTCGTCGTGGAGACGATCACCACGTCCACGTCGCCCCTGGCCACGGCCGCCTCCCAGTCGGTAGTGGCCAGACAGCCCATCTCGCCAGCCACCGCCTCTGCACGAGACCCATCCACGTCGGCCACGATGACCAGATCACCGGGACCAGAACGCCGCACCACCCCTGCCCGCCGCCGGCCGATCAGGCCGCAGCCGATTACGGCAACCCGCGGGGATCCGGACCGCACCCCGGACGAGTGAGCGGTGCGAAGCGCGGACCGCGTTGGCTCCCTCACGGTCTGCCCAGGAACGGTCGCAGGCTGAATGTGTCCATTCGGCGAAGCGTGAGCCATGGGGCCGACATCAGTTCCGCGATGCGGTCGGCGTCCCACGACTGCCAGCCATCGTGGGGGGCGGCAACCAGTTTCCCGGTGAGCCCCATGGATCGGTCCGAGGCCAGGAAGACCACCAACTCCGCCGGCAACTCCCGGGGCACGCCCCCCTCGCCGGTCTCTCTCATTCTCCGGATCTGGGCGAAGAGCCCCCCCGCCCGCTCGCCGGCCGCCAGCACATCGTCCTGGAGTCGGGTATCCACCGCGCCGGGAGCCAGGGCGTTCACCTGGATGCCGAACTCCTTCACCTCTTCGGCCAGCGTTTCGGTGAGTCGAACGATAGCGGTCTTGGAAACCCCGTAGGCCGAGAAGCGAGGGAGTGGAGAGGTGGCGCCCCCTCCGGAGAAGTTCACAATCCGGCCCTGTCGACGCTCGATCATGTTGGGCAGCACGGCCTGGCAGCACAACAGCGTCCCAAACAGGTTGATCTCCGCGGCCCGCATCCACTGCTCCGCATCCACGTCCCACAGGCGGCCGATGGGTCCGTATACCCCCGCGGCGTTGACCAGGATGTCTACCCGGCCGTGGGCGTCCAGAGCCGTCTGGACGATCCTGGCCACGTCCTCTCGCCGGGAAACGTCGGCCGAGACGGCGCGAGCCGTTCCCCCCGAGCCCTCGATCCTGTCCGCAACCCGCTCCAGTTCGTCGCGGCTGCGTGCGGCCAGCACCACCCGCGCCCCTTCCCGCGCCAACGCCAGCGCCGTGGCTTCCCCGATACCCCGGCCGGCCCCCGTCACGATCGCCACCCTGTCTCTAAGCTCCATGTCCCCTCCTTTCCAATTACATCTTCCACCCGGCGCCCGGATCGCGCCTCACTCGCCGCGGCCGACGCCCGAGTAAACGAACCCCATCTGCTCCATCCTGGCCGGATCGAACAGGTTCCGCGTGTCTATGAACACGGGCCGGCGCATCACGGACCGCAGGCGGGGCAGGTCCAGCTCGCGGGTGCCGGCCCACTCGGTCACCAGCAGCACCGCATCGCTTCCCTCGGCGGCGGCAAAGGGATCCGGGCAAACCTCAAAGGGGGGCAGTTCGGCCACTTCGTCCAAACGGGCGAGCGGATCGAATGCCTTGACCAACGTCCCCCGGGAGACCAGGTCGCGGATGATGTCCAATGCGATGGAGCGCCTGAGCGTGCTGGTCCCGGGCTTGTAGGTGAGCCCCAGAACGCCCACCTGCAGCCCCTCCACCCGGCCGAGCAGCCTCTGCAGCCGCTCTCCCACCAGGCGAGCGCGGGCCTGGTTGACGGCCACCACCGCGTCCATCATCGGCGTCTCACAGCCGTGATTCCGCCCCAGCCTCTGCAGGGCGCGAAGCTCCCTGCCGAGGGTCCCTCCGGCAAACCCCAGACCCGGGCTGAGGAAGGCGTATCTGCCGATGCGACGATCCAGCTTCATGACCTCGCCCACCTGCACCGCATCTGCCCCCACTTCGCTGCACAGGTTGGCGATCTCGTTGATGAAGCTGATCGACGTGGCCAGGAAGGCGTTGCAAGCGTGCTTAGCCATCTCGGCGGTGCGCAGCTTCGTGACGACCAGGGGCCGGCCGAGAGGCCGGTAAAGTGCCGCCACACGCTCGGCAACGGCAGGGTCGTCGGCGCCCACCACGAAGCGATCGGCGCGGCGGAAGGTGTCGACCGCCGTCCCCAAACGGAGGAACTCGGGCACGTAGGCGATGTCCAGGGTCGCGGACGGGTTTGCATCTCTCGCGATGGCGACGAGATGCTCGCAGGTGCCCACGGGCACCTGGGCGGTCACCACCAGGGTCGCGCTCCCCGTCACGGCCCGGCCGATCTGCCGGGCGGTGGCCAGGATGCCGCTCAGGTCCGGCTCATCCTGCGATCCCACCGGAGTGTCGATGGCGACGTAGGCGAATTCGGCGTCCTGGAGCGCCTCGGCGTAGTCGGAGGTGTATGTCAGCTTCCCCGCCCGTAGATTGCGCCGTAGGATCGCCTTCAGCTTCGGTTCGTGCACCACCGGCTCCCCGTGGCTCAGCGATGCCACGACCCCTTCGTCACCCACGCCGCGCACCCGGTGCCCCATGTCGGCCAGGCAGGCCGACACCACAGCGCCCTGGTGCCATAGACCAGCTACACAGATGTTGGCCAATTCGTCCCCTCTCCTCTCCCTCTTGTGATCTGGCGTAGGGCGGGGCGTCCTGCCCCGCCGTCGGGCGGCACGGCACAGGGCCGTGCCCTACGAGCGCGCATGCTGCACAACCCCCTGCTCGCGCATCACCCGCTCGGCCTCCTCCAGGTATTGGCTGGTCCCGCTCTGCTCCTTCATCCATGCGACGTACTTCGCCACGTTCTGCTCCACCGGGACGGCCGGCTCCCAGCCCAGGGACCGCAGTCTGGAGACGTCGGACACCGTGTGCCGGGTGTCGCCCATGCGGAACTCGCCCGGGACCAACGGCTCCAGGTCGCTCCCGAAGCTCCTGAGCATGATGCGCGCGAACTCCAGCACCGTGACGGCGCGGCCGCCCCCCACGTTGAACACGCCGAAGTCCGCCCTCGGGTCCTCCATCACCAGGACGTTGGCCCGCGCCACGTCCCCCACGTTGACGTAGTCCCGCAACTGCTGGCCATCCTCGTAGACAACTGGCGGCAGGCCGTGGAGCAACCTGAGGGCAAAGCGCCTGGCGATGCCCGAGTAGGCGTTGTAGAAGGAGTTCCGCGGCCCCTGGACGTAGGTGTACCGCATGCAGGCGGTGGGTATGCCGTACCTGCGGCCGAGCCGGTCCGCCAGCAGCTCGATGGCGTACTTCGAGATGCCGTAGGCCGTGCCGGGGCTGACCGTCGTCTCCTCGATCAACAGCGGCTCCATGTAGCCCCCGCAGACGGGGCAGTGGATCTCCCAGTCACCCCGCCGAAGCCGCTCAACCGGCCGGGGAGCCGGCACGTGGACGGCCGAGGGCGGGTAGACCGGTGATGAGACCTCCCTCTCCCCCTGAGAGAGGGTCGGGGTGAGTGCTGCTGGTCTTGAGTGCCGATAGCTGATGGCTGGTAGCTGCTCTGCTATCGACGGCGCGTGCACCCCCCCCGCACAGGAGGGGCAGAGGTAGCGCCCCTCGCCGCACACCGCCTGTGAGGAGGCGAAGACCGCCCTCTGGAGCGGGTAGCGGTTCGGGTCGGAGAGCGCCAGCTCGAAGACCAGCGCCGCGCTCTCGGCGTTGGTGTGGATGAACTGGCTGAAGTCCGGCATGTAATCCTGGTAGGCCGCCAGGTGCACGACCGCCTGCGCTCCCTCCATGGCCCTGCCCAGCGTTTCCCTGTCGGCGACGTCCCCGTGGATGAACTCGGCTTCCTTTGGAACCCAGGGTGGGAGCCCGCGCGGGTGGACACGAGGCTGGAGACTGTCCAGGATGCGGACTTCGTAACCCTTCTCGAGCAGCAGGTCCACGGTATGCGAGCCGATGAAGCCGGCACCGCCGGTAACCAACACACGAGTCATGCTAGCCTCCCGCTGCCAGCAGATCACCACGAATGTACTCCACCGTGTTCCGCAGCCCCTCCGGCAGGGGCACCTCGCATTTCCACCC
>JAJZRD010000044.1 GCA_021845945.1 Chloroflexota bacterium | reverse complement strand
CATGCCCATGGCCGTGGCCAGTACCGGACCTCCCACCCCCTCCACGATCAACCGGTAGGGCCCGAACCCGGCCGCTGCCGAGGCATCCTCGCTGACGACCACCTGCTCGGCGCCGGCTTCCCGCACCAGCGGCTCGTACTGCCGGTGCCGGATCAGCCCCACCACCCGGGCCCCGGACAGCCTCGCCAGCTGGCAGGCAAAGTGGCCCACCCCACCGGAGGCCCCGGTCACCAGGACGGTGCGGGCCAGCAGCCTCGTCCCCTTCTCCACGGCGTGCAGCGCCGTCAGCCCGGCCACGGGAAGCGTCGCCGCGTCGGCGAAGGATACCCTTTCCGGTAGCTCCGCCAGGGCGTCGGTGGGCACCGCCACCAGCTCCGCCCAGGCGCCCGAGGGCAGACTGCCCGCTACCCGCGCCCCTTTGGGCGGTCCAGAGCCGTCGGCCGCCGCCCGCTCGACGGTTCCCGCAAGGTCCCAGCCCGGCCGCGCTCCCTCCGGAGAGCTTTGGGCGCCTCGCACCTCCCCCAGGTTCAAGGAGGTAGCCGCCACCCGCACCAGCGCCTCGTTGGCCGCCGCGGATGGGGGCTCGACCTCCCGGAGACTCAGATTGCCCGGGGCGCCGGGGGTGACTACCGCTGCTCTGATCCTATCCATCAGATCCTCCCATTCTCCTGAAACTCGAGGGGAAACGATCTTCTCGTACTTAGGAGCACTGCAGCTAGAGTGCCAGGCCCCGGGTGGCCAGTCCTGGACGAAGTGCTCGCGGCTGAGCCGGGGGTTCGGGCGGCTCGAGGCGGGTGATAGCGCTTTTGGCGGGCCGAAATTGGCGCCAAATCGGGGCATTCCCGCGCGGTTAGCGGATTATGAGAAGGCGATCGAGGACTGGTCGAAAACGCCAACGGGACGGAGGGCTCGCGAGAAAAGCGCCATTGGCGCCTTTCTGCCGGTCTTGGAGGGGCTTCCTGCGCCGGCGAGGCGCGGACGGCAGTGGCTACTACCGTCCGGCGGTGGGGCCGATCAGGTGGACCGATGCCGGCTTGAGGGACACCGCGATGCGCTTGCGGGAGCCGAGCCCCAGGTCGTGGTAGAGGTTGGCGGGGATCTCGATGTGCAGGTCGTAGTCCCGGCCTGAGTGGAGGGGATCGCCCGCCAGCTTGAAGAGGAGGGTGAAGCTGGTGCCGTGGGCGATCTCGGCCACCACGTCCCCGTCGAAGCGGTTCTGGTCGTCGGGCCTCTCACCGCTCTCGTCCGGCCGCAGCACCTGGATCGCCTCGGGCCGAAGGCAGAGGTCGAGACGGTCGCCCTCGTGGTAGGGCCCGCAGGGGGTGCGGAGGGTGAGATCGCCTACGCGCACCTCCAGGTAGGGCGGGAGGAGACGGGTCACGGTGGCTCGGAAGAGGTTCTTGGTGCCGGTGAAGCGGGCCACGGTGCGGCTGGCAGGACGGCTGAGGATCTCCTCCCTGGGGCCCGCCTGGAGCACCCGGCCGGCGTCGTAGACGACCATTTGCCGGCTCAGGGTGTAGGCCTCGGCCAGGTCGTGGGTAACCAGGATGGTGGTGATGGGGATCCCCCTCAGCAGCTGCAGCAGCTCGGCGTGGAGCCGGCCGCGGATCGGGCTGTCCAGGGCGGAGAAGGGCTCGTCCAGCAGCAGGAGGTCGGGCCGGGTCACCAGCACCCTGGCCAGGGCGACCCGCTGCTGCTGTCCCCCCGACAGCTCCGACGGGCGGCGCCGCTCGAGCCCCTCGAGCCGCATGGTGGCGATCATCTGCTTGACCCGGGCCAGCCGCTCCTGCTTGGGAAGGCTGTGGAGGCCATAGGCGACGTTGTCCGCCACCGACAGGTGGGGGAAGAGGGCGTAGTCCTGGAACACGTAGCCCACCCGGCGCGCCTGGGGCCGGAGATCGATGCCCTGGTCGGAGTCGAAGAGCGTCCGGCCGTCGAGGACGATCCTGCCGCTATCTGGCCGGAGAAGCCCGGCGATGCACTGGAGGGTGAGGCTCTTGCCGGAGCCCGAGGGCCCGAAGATGGCTACCAGCTCGCTGCCCAGGGAGAGGGAGACCTCCAGGTGAAAATCTCGCAGCCTCTTCTGGATCCGCAGGTCGAGCAACTGCCTCCTCCTTTTCCCCTACCAGCGGGCGGCCCGGCCGAGGGCTACCAGGGCGATCAGGGTGGCGGCGGTGATGATCAGCACCAGGAAGTTGGCCGTCCCCAGGTTGCCCGCCTGCACCGCGTCGTAGATGGCTATGGGCATGGTCTGGGTGCTGCCCGGGATGTTGCCGGCCACCATCAGGGTGGCGCCGAACTCCCCCAGGGCCCGGGCAAAGGCCAGCACCACGCCTGCCAGGATCCCCCGCCCGGCCAGCGGTACGGTGATGCTGAGGAAGACGCCCCGCTCGGAGCGGCCCAGGGTCCTGGCGGCGTTCTCCAGGTTGGGATTGATGGCCTCGAAGGCGCCCTGAGCCGCGCGGATCAGGAGGGGTGCCGATACGACGCAGGAGGCGATCACCGCGGCCTGCCAGGTGAACACCAGGGTGATCCCCAGGGTGCCCTCCAGGAGACGGCCCAGGGGCCCCTGCTTCCCCAGGGCCAGCAGCAGGTAGTAGCCCAGAACGGTGGGAGGCAACACCACGGGTAGGAGGATGGCCGCGGAGATCAGGTCGCGGCCCCGGAAGCGGCTCTTCGCCAGCAGCCAGGCCAGGGGCAGTCCGGCGGCCAGGTCGAGCAGGGTGGCCACCGCCGCCACGCGAAGGGAGAGCCAGAGGGGGAAGAGGTCGACGCCGGCCACCTCAGCCCTCCCCCGGCAGGGCAAAGCCGTACCGCTTCATGACGGGCCGTCCCTTGGGACCGTTGACGAAGGCCGCGAACGCCCGGGCCAGCCCTTCCTGGTGGGTTCCCTTCACCACCGCCATGGATTGGCGCAGCGGACGGTAGAGGGCGGCGGCCACCTCGGTGCGCTCCACCTCCGGGACCTCGGCGATGGACAGGGCTACTATTCCGGCCTCGGCGTTCCCGGTCTGGACGAACTGGAGGGCCTGCCGAACGTTCTCACCGTACACCACCTTCGGCCCGATCCGCTCCCACAGGCCGGCGGCTTCCAGGGCCTGCCGGGCCGCGGCGCCGTAGGGGGCGTGGTCGGGGTTGGCCAGGGCCAGGTGGCGGACCTCCGGCTTTGCCAGGTCCTCCAGGGTGGCCGCCTGGACGCCGCTGGCCCTGGAGGAGACCAGTGCGATCCGCCCGAGACCGTACAGCTGCTCCGTGCCGGGGACGAGGGAGCCCCTGGAGTCCAGCTGCCGCAGGTACTCTTCGCCGGCCGAGGCGAAGAGGTCCACGGGCGCCCCGTTCTCGATCTGCTTCTCCAGAACGCCGCTGGAGCCGAAGAGGAAGGTGACCCTGGCCCCCGTTTCCCTCTCGAAGAGGGGACCGATCTCCTGGAAGGCGAACTGCAGATCCGCCGCGGCGGCAACGGTCAAGGAGGCCCCGGCCCCCTCCCCGGCCGGCCCGGGGGCGCAGGCGGTGGCCGCTACGACCACCAGGAAGCAGCCCCCCAGGGCGAGCCTTGCGGGGAGCGAGCTCCCGAC
Source organism: Chloroflexota bacterium (assembly GCA_021845945.1). Next base: position 15,242 of record JAJZRD010000044.1, on the reverse strand, counting down.
TCTCCATCTCGTTGCGGCCTCGCGAAAGGCTTCGAAAGTCACCGGCAGATCATCCGCCCTTCCGGAAACTGGCACCCGCCAAGGTGGGCGAGGGGCTATACCATATCACAGTTGGGAGTGCCGGGTACCGGGGAGATCGGCTGCCAACCTCCCGAAATGGCTTGACAGTGTGGCCGGCCGGCCCTACACTCCACCCCGTCCGCTGGATGCTATATATTGGATACAATCCATCCTCCGACACGGGCACGGGGAGCCTAACCCTTCCTGGAGGTTCCTTCCATGGTTGTCCTTCGACCGGAGCAGTGGCGACGCCTCGGCCACGACCTCTTCGTCGCTGCAGGCGCCACCGAGTCCAACGCAACGCGGGTCACGGAGTCCCTGGTGGATTCCAACCTGGCGGGCCACGACTCCCACGGCGTGATTCGAATCATCCAGTACCTTCAGGCCATCGAGGCCGGACAGCTGGATCCCGCTGCCGAGCCTGTCGTCGTCAAGGAGACCGGCTCCACGACCCTGGTCGACGGCCGGTGGACCTTCGGCCAGGTCAGCGCCGCGATCTGCATGAGCAAGGCTATCGAGCAGGCCAAGCGGCAGGGCGTCGCCCTCGCCGGTTTGGTCAACGCCTACCACATCGGCCGCCTCGGGGAGTACTCGGAGATGGCCCAGAACGCCGGCATGGTCGGCATGGTGCTGGCGGGCGGCTTCGGGGGCGTCGGGGGCTCCAACGGTGTCGGCGTGGCCCCCTTCGGCGGCGCAGCGGCGGCCTTCGGCACCAACCCCATCTCCTTCGGCCTGCCGGCTGGCCAGGAGCCGGGCGCCATGGTGGACTTCGCCACCAGCGCCGTGGCGGGGGGCAAGATCTCCCTGGCACGGGCCAAAGGTGCCCAGCTCCCGCCCAACTGCATCCTGGACAAGAACGGTAACCCCACCACCAACCCCGAGGACTTCTACGACGGCGGCATGCTGATGACCTTCGGCGGCCACAAGGGCTACGGGCTGGCGGTGGTGAGCGAGCTGCTGGGCCAGGCCCTGACCGGCGGCGACCTGTGCACCGACGAGAAGCTGGGGGGCGGGGTGTATACCAAGTCCGGTTCGCTCTTCCTCGCCCTCGATCCCGGCATCTTCCGGCCGGCGAAGGATTACGCCGCTGCAGCCGACGCTACCCTCCGCCGCATCAAGGCGGTGCCGCCGGCCCCGGGCTTCAGCGAGGTGCTGCTGCCGGGCGAGCCGGAGCTACGCAGCAAGGCCCGGCGAAAGGTAGAGGGCATCTCGCTGCCCGACAACTCCTGGCAGACCCTGCGGCAGCAGGCTACCCGGTACCGGGTCGACCTGGCCGCCCTGCTGGGCTAGAGCGAGGGGATACGTCGATGCGAGACAGGCAGCCACTTCAGCTGTCCCAACCCGAGTACAAGGCCAAGGCCGAACTGGTCTACGAGGAGCTTCGGCGCGGCATCATGGAGGGGTCCCTCAAGCCCGGCGACCGGCTGGTCACCGAGGAGTTGGCCGTCCACCTCCGCGTCAGCCGGATGCCCGTGCGCGAGGCTATCCAGCGGCTTCAGGCCGAGGGCATGGTGGACATGATCCCCTACAAGGGGGCGACGGTGGCCATGGCGACCCTGGATCAGTTGAGGCAGGTCTTCTCCGTTCGGGCGGTGCTGGAGGGGCTCGCCTCTCGCGAGGCCGCGATCCTGGCCACCGACGATGACCATGCCCGGCTGGGGCTCCTCAACCAGGAGATGGAGCAGGCCGTACTATCCGGCGACACCGACGGCCAGCTTCGCAAGAACCGGGAGATCCACGCGGTCATCTGGCAGATCACCGGCAACGAGCTACTCCGCTCCATGGCCGCCGGCCTTTTCGACAGCGTCGAGCGCTACCGCCGGCAGCTGATGCTCCGCCCCGATGCACCGGAGGGGGCGCTGGAGGAGCATCGCCGGATCATCGAGGCCATCGTCGACCGCGATCCGGATCGGGCGGAACAGGTGACGCGGCGCCACGTATCGCGGACGGCGGAGTTGATGTCGGGTTACGCCGAGAGCAAACCCGACGGGCCAAGGCAGTCTGGGGGGCAACTCCACTGAGGCCGTTCGATCTGGCCTGCCTGACCCTTCCAGGAGGCCATGAAGGACAAGGACTTCCAGGCCAGGATGGAGTCCTTGAGCTACCCTGTGGCTTACCTGAGCCCCAAGGACTATACTGACGCCGTCATCAAGGAAGACGAGAAGGTCTCCAGGCTCGCCAAGCAGTACAAGCTGTTCGAGCCCATCGCCCAGGATTAGCGACTATCGTTCTGCTCCCTCCGCCCCGCATGGGGCGGAGGGGCAGCACCTGCTAGGAGACAACCATGCTGCCGAAATCCCGCGTCGTCGCGGCCCTACAGCACAAAGAACCCGATCGCGTCCCCATCGGCGAGCAGGGGGTAGACTGGGAGATCACCGACCGAGCCCTGGGCGTCAAGACCCTTTACCGAGCCAAGTGGCGGCAGTACACTGCCCTGTGGGAGGGGCGGCGGGACGAGATCGCCGAGAGCCACTGGCGCGACCTGATCGGCTTGACCAGGAAGTTCGAGTGGGACTTCGTCGTGGTGCCCACGGTTCCGGCCAAGAAGGAGAGCTACTACAAGCCGGAGATGCTGGGCGACTACGTTTGGCGGGACGAGACCGGCAAGGTGTGGCAATACTCTCCGGACTCCGGCGGTCACGCCATGCTGAAGGAGTGCCCGCCCCTGACTATCGACGACATTCCCGACCCCAACGGGCCCTTCGACATAGATGCCTCCGAGTTCGAGGCCATGGAGCGGGTGGCCAAGGAGATCGGAGGCACCCACTTCGTCTTCGGCCGGGTGCCCGACGGCACCTTCCCCTGGCAGGATACCATCGGCCTCGAGGACTACATGACCTCGATGATCACCAACCCGGAGTTCGTCAAGAAGGCCGCGGCCTACTACACCAACAAGACCGTCGCCTACGTCGAGGCCGCGGCGTCCTCCGGGGTGGATGGCATCCTGGTCGGCACCGACTACGCCGACAATCGCGGCCCGATGATGGGGCCCAGGCTGTTCCACGAGTTCATCTTCCCCCACCTGGCTGCCACCGCCAAGGCCTGCCACGATCACAACCTCTACTTCGTCAAGCACACCGATGGTAATCTATGGTCGGTGCTGGACGATTTCGTGGCGGCAGGGGTGGACGGCTGGCAGGGCATCCAGCCCCGCATCGGCATGGATCTCAAGCTTCTAAAGGAGAAGTACGGGGACAAGCTGACCTTCGTCGGCGGGGTGAACTGCGAGACCTTGACATCGAGTACTCCGGAGGTGGTGGAGGATGAAGTCAAGTACGCCATCCGCCATGCGGCTCACGAGGGAGGCCTGATGATGTGCTCCGGCAACACCCTGATGCCGGGCGTCAAGTGGGAGAACTATATGGCGATGCTGGCTGCCAACCGCAAGTACGGCAGCTATCCCGTGGGAAGCTTCTAAATTAGGAGGAAATCTTGGCTGACTACGAAGCGTTGAAGGAAGCTGTTATCGAGGGCAACGCCGGCCGGGCGAAGGAGCTGACCCAACTGGCCCTCGACGAGGGGAAGGGTCCCCAGGAGATCCTGGATCTGGGCCTGATCCCAGCCATGGACGTGGTGGGGGACAAGTTCAGCAGGCAGGAGTTCTACATCCCGGAGATGCTGATCGCCGCGAGGGCCATGCAGGCGGGACTGGGGCTGCTGAAGCCTCTACTGGCCCAGGGACAGTCCAAGGCCAAGGGCAAGGTGGTGATCGGCACCGTCAAGGGGGACCTCCACGACATCGGCAAGAACCTGGTGGGCATGATGCTCCAGGGGGGCGGCTTCGAGATTGTGGACCTGGGGGCCGACGTGAAGCCTGCCAGGTTCGTCGAGGCGGTGCAGGCCGAGAAGCCGGACTTCCTGATGATGAGCGCGCTCCTGACCACGACCATGCTCTCGATGAGGGAGACCATCGAGGCGCTGAAGGCGGCCGGGCTGCGAGGCGGGGTGAGGATCGGGGTAGGCGGGGCTCCCGTGACCCAGCGCTTCGCCGATGAGGTCGGGGCCGACTTCTACGCCCCCGATGCCACCGGCGCCGTCTCCAAGGCCAAGGGGTTCGCCGCATGAACTGGGACAAGATCCTGAGACTGCGAGAGTTCGACAGCCCGACCGTGGCCAACGGCCTGGAGCTGCTGGGGGTGAGGGACCCGTCGACGGGCTACGCGGGGCCCGACGTTCGGGCTCTGATGCCGAAGATGGGGCGCCGGGTAGGGATCGCGGTCACCGCCCGCATGGACACCACCTCGCCGGGCACCGACAACCCGCCCAGCCTCTTCCACGACTGGCTCCGGTCGATCCAGGCGGCGGCCAGGAGCGCGGGCAGAGAGCCCTTCCCCGTCTTCGCCGTGATGGAGTCGGTGGGGCCTCGGCCGCGCTACACCGTGACGATCGGCGACCACATGGCCACACTGATGAAGCTGGCGGGGGCGGACGCCTTCGTGACCAACGGCGCCATACGGGACCTGGAGGGGGTGACGGAGGTGCCTCTTCCTTGCTGGGCCGTGGGGCTCTCCCCCATGCATGGCAAGCTGCGCTGGTTGGACGTGAACAGCTCCGTCGTGGTCGATGGCATGACGGTGCGGCCGGGCGACATCATCGTGGCGGACGAGAACGGCGTCCTCTGCATCCCGCCCGAGGTCGCCGACCAGGTGTACGACAAGGCCCTGGCCGTCCAGGAGGGGGAGCGGGCCCGCATGGCCAAGATCAAGCGACCCGGCCAGACCCTGGATTCCTACCTGGCGGAAGTGGCCCCGAAGAAGTAGCCCCCGTCGGCCCGTCCTATTTGTGGGAGCCGGCTCCTACGACGTATTGGGGCTTCAGCCGGAACCTCCGGCTGAAGCCTCTATTTCCTGCTGCTCGTAACCTGGCCACTCCCCCGGTCTGGCCGGCAGCCCCCGAAGCATCTCCTCCAGACGGGACCTCGCTCCGCTGCCACCCACGTAGCCCGAGCCGCTGCCGTCGGCCCATGGACCGTAGGAGGTGAGACCTCGCCGGTTATCGCCGAACCGCTTGTCGACCACCTTCGGGCTCTCGCCGTTCCAGGCGCCGATGCCGATGACCCGCGGGTAGCGATCCAGCACGTAGCGGATCTGGCGGGTCTCCTGCTCCAGTCGCTTCTCCTCCTGCTCCGCCGTGTAGACCCCCGGGAGCTCTCGCGAGGTCCCCAGCTCCTCCACGATCACCGGGAGGCGACGGCCGTTGGGACAGGGCTCGGCCAGCACCGAATCGAAGTCGTAGCCGATGGGCATGTCTCCCGGTCTGTTGGGTCCCAGCCAGTCGTAGGAGTGGAGGGTGTAGCCGTCCACGGGGGCGTCGCAGTTCAGCCAGCGGCCGATGATCGACTCCGGTTGGTACGGGTCGAGGTGGTGGATCCCCATCGTGCCGGGCAGGATGGGCGTGTCGGGATCGACCCGGCGGATCTCCTGGACCGCGCCGGTGATGAAGGGAACGACGGCCACCGGCTCCCTGGGGGTGTGCAGCTCGTTGCCCAGCTCCCAGGCGAAGATGACGTCCAGGGCGCCCAGCTTCTTCACCCTGTCGATCAGCTCCGTGGCGAAGGGGACGTAGGCCTCTCGCCAGTTGCGAGTGTAGAAGGGCAGCAGCAGCTGGTGGTAGCCGTCCATCCAGCCCGAGCTCTCCACCGCCTCGCCCGGCACCGGCCGGTGATTGTTGGTCAGGGCCACGATCAGCCTTACGTTTGCGGCCCGGAGCGCCGGCGCCATCTGGGCGATCCGATCGGCCACCTCCCTCCCGCTCCAGCTTCCGCCGCTGTTGTTGTCGGTGGCGAAGACCCGGATCACGCCCGCCCCCATCCAACGGGCGTAGGCGACGTTCTCCTCCATGTCCCTGGCGTCCGAATGGAAGAGGGCCCCGTGCATGTTCAGCAGCAGGAAGCGGCCGTTCAGGGAGGAGACCCGCGAATTGGGCGCCGCCCAGGGGCTCTCCACAGGAGCGGCTGCGATGCCGTTCTCGACGGCCATGGCCTGGTCGTCGGTCGGCAGCGCTTCGGCCACCAGCGCTTCCGCTGCCATCCCCTGCTCGGCCACGGGCAACGCTTCGGCTACCCGGACTTCTGCCAGCTCCGATGCTTCTGGCCCTTCGCCGTAGGCCGGGGGTATGGACTGGAGGGGGGCCGCCAGGAGACAGCCCGCCGCCAGCAGCGAGGAGAGCGTCACCCGGAGGAGCGACGGTACCCTCCGAGTTCGCCTAAGCTGTGGCATATCGTCTCGCAACGATCCGCAGCGGCCGTGCCGGCTTTCGCGGCCGCTCGGCCGCAGGGTTGCATGTGTGCACCGAGATCCTCCTCGACGTCTTCAACCGGCACTCGCCGTGCCGCTGCCGGTCCCATCATCGGCAGTCACAGGGTACTACAATAGCCAGGGTCCTGCCAGGCCACGGGGCGCGGGGACGGGGAGACGGGGGGAGGGTCGGGGTGAGAGGTCTCCCTCTCCCTCTGGGAGAGGGTCAGGGGGCGACTTCCCTCTCCCTCTGGGAGAGGGTCAGGGTGAGGGCTGTTTGGTTGGCAACGTCTCAGCCCTCACCCGCCCTCGCTTCGCTTCGGTCGGCCTCTCCCAGAGGGAGAGGCGGTGACGGATCGCTCGGAACAGGGTGGACCGCCTGGGGAGGACCTCACCCCCGGCCCCTCCCTGCTGCGGGGAGGGGAGAGGGGTGGGGTCCGTACAGCAAACACCGTAGGGCAGGGCGCTCTGCCCTGCCGCCCGTTCCCGCGATCGTTCGCCCGGCGGAGGGGCACAGGGCCCCGCCCATTACTGACCTCAGCGTGAATAGCTAAACCCCGCCGGACGCGAGGATCGTGGATTCAAGGCCGTGACGCGTCGCAGTTTAGGGACCTGCGCTGAGATCAGTAGAATCCCGGGGCGAGTGGATTTGGACCTTCCCTACTCGGGCTGAGGTAGCCCTTCCATCGGCGTGCGTATGGCCCTGTTGAACCGTCTATCGCTCATACAGCTCCAGTGCGGACACGACGTCCTGCCTGCCGAGGCCCAGTGAACTTGCTTCCTCGAAGAGGTCGCGGGCCCGGGAGGTCATGAAGAGGGTAACGCCAAGCTCGCGAGCGAATTCCTCGACGAGGCGAAGATCCTTGCTCATCAGGTCCACGGCAAAGCCGGGGGAATAATCTCGCAGGAGACCCTTGGGGAAGCGCGTCTGGAAACACCTGCTGAAACCGGCGCTAACGCCGATGATATCTGCCACCAGGGCCATGTCTACGCCCGTCCTCTCGGTCAGGGCCAGCGCCTCCACCGCAGCCACGGTATTGACTCCCATCAGCAGTTGGTTCACCAATTTGACGGTGTTTCCACTGCCCGAAGGGCCCACGTAAAAGATCTTCTGCCCGATGACCTTCAGCATGTCTTGGACCTTGTCCAGCGCCTCCCGTTCTCCACCAACCATGATGGTTAGGGTACCAGCACTGGCCCCGGTGGTCCCGCCGCTGACAGGAGCGTCAAGCACTGATGCCCCCAATTCGCCGAAGGCACCCGCGATCTGGCGGGCCAGCGACGGAGTGATACTACTCAGGTCAACGAAGACCTGGCCCCGATGCGCCCCTTGCAGGAGACCGTCCTGACCTAGATAGACTGCTTCGACCGCACGCGGTGTAGGAAGGGAAGTGAATACTACTTCCGCCTGAGAAGCTACCTGTCGGGGATGCGCAGCCGTCCGCGCCCCAGCCTGAACCTGAAGTGTCATGGCTGATTCTGCAAGATCGAAGACCGTAAGACTGTATCCGGCCTTGAGCAGATTGGCTGTCATTGGGCCGCCCATATTGCCAAGACCAACAAAACCCAACTCCCTCATCCGATGGACGCCGCCTTTCTCAACAAACTCTCTAGCTGCTTCTCTTTCGCTGACGGAATGATCATCCGGGCCTTCACCTTGACTAGGGCCAGGGTTCTCACCAGCACTGCAGCGATAGTAACCGGGAACGCTCTCCCTCCCTATTCAGGGTTACTCGTCGGCGACAGGCGCTCCGGCGGAAGCGTCGCTGGTTCGCTGGCTGTCGCACTCCGAAGCCACTTCCGCAGTAGGCTTTCGAGCCCCAGGAAGATCAATCCATCTGGCGCCCACGCCAGAATCCTGGTCAGAGGGCAAGCTTGCTCCTCACAACTCCCCTTTCCTCTGGCGCCGGAGATACATTGCGCGCACATAAAGGTGTCCATGGAACTCCCTTTCGAGGAAGGGATTGACAATCAACGGGGTATAGTATACTGTGCGATGTATACATTATGCAAGAGAGCGAGCAGTGTCAACTTTCGTACTTCGACCGCCTCAGTTCAAGAGTCTCCGGGAGGTCGTCGTCGACTCCCTCCGAGAAGCTATCTTGGACGGGTCTCTCAGGCCCGGCCAGAGAATTCAGGACTCGGAAGTGGCCCTCCAACTGGGCGTCAGCCGTACCCCTGTCAGAGAAGCCCTTAGGCAGCTTGAGAAGGATGGATTGGTGCGTAGCACTCCTAATCGCGGGGCGATCGTCAACGACCTTTCCAAGGATGACCTTGAGGAGTTGTACGGAATCAGAGCGGTCCTTGAAGGCTTTGCAGCCGCCCGAGCATGTGGCCGAATCACGGTGGGGCAACTTGAAGATCTCCAGCGTCTGTGCGAGGGGATGCAAGCGCTTGTGCCGTTTCGCTCGGAAGAAGACCGCGTTGCTTTTCTCAGACGAGACATGGAGTTTCACGAGCTTCTTGTCGCGGCATCACAATCCCCTTCGCTCGCGGAGATGCTGTCGGGCATTCGGATGCGCATCCGGATGATCATGGCAACCATTAGTGTACTGGGCCGGGCTTCGGCCCAGGCCGCGCCGGAGCACAAAGCTATTCTGGAAGCAATACGACTCCGGGATCGGGAATCGGCGGAGCGGCTTGCTCGGCGGCATGTGATGGACTCTAAGCAGAGAGTAATGGGTCTGTTCCAACCAATGCAGCGCTAACAGGCGAGGGACCTCGAACCCTCCAATCCCTTAGTCGCTTCGAGTCCACCGATAGAACTCCGATGCGAACAGCGGTGGCCTTCGGCACACCAGCGCTGCTTGCATAGAGCAACTCTCACCAATGGAGGTCTTACCATGAGCCTTACGTCGGAGGTCAAAGATGTCGCCCGCCGCGCAGGAGCGGATGTGGTAGGAATCGCAGCGGCCGCGCGGATGGACCAGGCGCCACAGACTGCCGAGGAGCTCCTACCTGGAGCCAAGGCATTGGTCGTCTTTGGCATTCGCATACCCCAGGCTGCGACGAAGCGCTGGGAGGTCGTGAAGACGCCATACCACGTCTATGGGCACAGTGTGCTCAACTTCAAGCTTTCGTACATCGACTACGACGTCGCCAGATTCCTTGAGGATGCCGGCTACTACGCTCTACCGTTCTCGTCGCGCGATCCCCATTACGATCCGGATACCTTCGTGACCAAAGGCGTGTCCATGCGTCATGCGGCCGCAATCGCAGGGTTAGGGGAGTTCGGTTGGAACAACCTACTCCTCACTCCGCGCTTCGGCCCCAGAATTCGCTTCAGCGCCGTCCTAACCGATGCCCCCCTCGAAGCCGACCCTCTCTACAGCGGCAAGCCGCTGTGCACCAAAGACAAGGGGTGCAAGCGCTGTATCGAAGCCTGTCCAATGGACATCTTCAAGACGGAGGAGAAGACTGAGCTAGAGGTCGAAGGCAAGCGGTTCGAGATGGCCAGGCTGTCCACACAGGCGAAGCAGAGATGTAGATGGTCAGAGCACGGTCTGATCGCGGAGGCGGGTGGGCGCACCAATATCCGCCCGCCAGAGGTGATTACGACGCAGGACTATCTCGAAGCAGGAGCGCGAATGGACCCGGTCCAGAAGGGACGGTCGGGTATTTTCGGCGGCATCTACTATTGCGGCCGCTGTGTCCATTCGTGTCCCGTCGGTGACAACCGCGCTCGACCAGCCAGAAGCAACTAGAGGTGACGAGCGATGGCCCGTGACACTGTGGATGGTAAGCCCGGGAGGGCGCTGGAGGGAATCACCGTCTTAGACCTCACCCACCTGGCTGCGGGACCCTGGTGCTCCATGATGCTTGCGGACAGCGGCGCCCGGGTGATTAAGATCGAGCCGCCCGGTGGCGGGGATATCGCGAGGTCGATGGGAAGTGTTTTCATCCGCGGAGAGAGCACGATTTTCCTCAGTTTCAACCGAAACAAAGAAAGCGTCACCCTTAACCTCCAGACCAGCGAGGGCAGGGAGGTATTCTACCGCCTCGCCCAGGTAGCCGACGTTGTCATCGAGAACTTCCGGCCTGGTACGGTCCAGAGACTAGGGGTCGACTATGAGACTATCGCGCGGCTTAATCCTGGCGTCATCTATTGCTCCATTTCCGCCTTCGGCCAAGATGGACCCTACAAAGACAGGCCTGCCAACGATCCGGTACTCCAGGCAATGGCCGGCCTGATGGATATCACCGGTGAGGCTACTGGAGCACCGTGCAGAGTGGGTGCTAGCGTGCCTGACTACGGCGCGGCTGCCCTCGCTGCCTACGGTATCGTGACCGCCCTGTTCGCAAGAGAGCGAACAGGGCGCGGACAGAAGATCGAGCTGTCACTGCTGGATGCCACGGTCTCCTGTCTTCAGCCTCGCGAGGGCGAGTACTTCGCGGTCGGGCAGGAGATGCGGAGGATGGGCAGCGGTCATCCCGCGTTTGTTCCTTACCAAGCTTTTCGCACCGGTGACGGCCGGTACATCTACGTGTCGGTGTTTACCGAAAAGTTCTGGCGAGCCTTTTGTGCCGCTCTTGGACGCGAGGAACTGGCCGAGGACTCCCGATTCGACAGGAATACGAAGCGCGTCGAGAACCGGGATGCATTGGTCAGGATGATCGAGGGCTGGCTGATAGAGGGGACCTGCGACGAGTGGACAACCCGATTCGTGGCAGCCGGAGTTCCGTGCGGTCCTGTCAAAACGATGGGCGAAGCTCTCAATGATCCGCAGCTGCTGCACAACGAAATGGTCGTGGAACTACAACATCCCGTGGCAGGCACCATCCGCGGCTTGGGAAGTGTGGTCAAGTTCCGTGGAACACCTGTCGAGTACCGAACTCCGCCACCGGTGCTGGGGGAACACACTAACTCAGTGCTCGAAGAGCTCGGATATACGGCCGAGGATATCGCTGAGCTAGAGCGTTTGGGAGCACTCTAATGACAGGGGCTACAGGCCTCGCGCGGTTCGAGCAGGAAGGGCCGGTTGCGATCCTATCGATCAACAACCCCCCGCTCAACCTCTTGTCCCAGCCTGTGAAGATGGCAGTACTCGAGTTCGTCGGCCAGATCTCGCGTGATAGAACGATAAGAGCTGTGATCCTGGCAGGGGCGGGTGAGAAGGGCTTTTCAGCCGGGGCGGATCTCCACGAGTGGCAGGACCGAATACGCAATCGCACTGCGGCGGATGATTCTCGACGGGGACAGCAACTTGCTCAGCATATCAGGGCTATTCCGCAGCCGGTGATCGCCGCAATCAACGGATACTGCTTCGGTGGAGGACTGGAACTCGCCCTCGCCTGCGATTTCCGAGTGGCCGGTCGCTCTTGCCGACTCGGCACCCCCGAAGTCAACCGAGGAGCCTTTCCGGGCACCGCCGGCTCTCAACTCCTCCCGCGCCTGATCGGCCCGTCGAAGGCTAAGCAGATGATGATGTTCGGTGAGCATATAAGCGCACCGGAGGCTTACGGGCTTGGCCTTATAGACTACCTGGTTGATGATGGGGAGGTACTCGCCCATGCCCACGTCCTCGCAAGGACTCTCTCAACCAAACCGGCCATGGCCGTCGCCTCAATCAAGAGACTGGTAAATGAAGGATTGGAAACGTCCCTTGAGCGCGGCTTCGCCCTTGAGACCGCGCTATTCGAGCGTATATACGAGACGGCAGACGTGCAAGAAGGTCTCCTGGCCTTCTTCGAGAAGCGGGAACCAAACTTCCATCACCAGTAGGCTCTGACCCCAGCTACTGTTGCCGGGTGGAGACTCAAGTGCGCAATACCTACGACCGCGTCCGCGTAGACGTGCTGGTAGCTGGAGGTGGTGGAGCCGCGTTTAGAGCAGCGGCGGAGGCTGCTCGGCTGGGCGCGTCCGTGCGGGTCGTATGCAAAGGGCGGGTCGGCAGGTCAGGACTGACAGCAACCGCCAGATCAGAGATTCTCTCTATTGGGGCTGCTCTGGGACACGCGGATCCGCGCGATAACCCCAGGGTGCATTTTGCCGACACGATGGTAGGTGGCGAAGGCTTCTGCGATCCGCGCCTAGTGCGCGTGTTGGTGAACGAAGCCCCCGGCTTGGTAATGGACCTGGCCGGCCTAGGCGTCCCGTTCGAGCGCCAGGGCAGGAAGCTCATACAAGGAATGAGCGACTACGCCACCTATCCAAGGTGTTGCCGCGTGGACGGAACTACGGGACACTCAATTCTCAGCGCGCTCATGGTCGAGGCCGACCGGCTTAACGTGCCGGTCGACGACTCTACGATGGTAGCCGACCTGCTCGTGGACGACAGCAAAGTAGTCGGTGCTATCGGGATCGACTCCGCCCGCGGTCGAATAGTGACGTACGAAGCGGGAGCTGTTGTGCTCGCCACAGGGGGAGTAGGAGATGCCTTTGTTCCTACCCTTTCTGATGCGACCATGACTGGCGATGGACTCGCCCTGTGCCTCCGCGCAGGCGCCAGACTGGTAAACATGGAGTTTCACCAGCTCATCCCCGGGCTGATCCATCCAAGCCCGCTCGTCCTCTCGAAGCCCTTATATCGTCTCCGTCCCAAGCTAGTCAATGAGAGAGGCGAGCTATTCCTGGGTCGCTATCTACCTTCAGGAGTGGATGAAGAAGAGGTCTTCGCCCACAAAGTGTCACCTTACAGCACGTCAAATCCGTCAAGGTATATCGACGAGGCTATTTTCCAGGAAACGCAGGGGAATCAAGGCTCTGGGGCCGGCAAGGTCTACTATGACTTCACTGGTACGTCCACGCAAGAGTTCGTGAGAGTAGCGCCACATACCTACCGAGCTCTAAGGAGTAGGGGGCTGGACCCGGCACGTGGGCCGATTCAGGTAGGCATCCTCTTTCAGTTGGTCAACGGTGGCGCGCTCATGGTGAACGACACGGCAATGACAGAGATAGCGGGACTGTTTGTAGCAGGTGAGACTGCGGGCGGCGTGAGAGGGCCCGACCGTCCCGGTGGGAACTCGCTGGCAGAAGGTCAAGTGTTCGGAGCCCGAGCGGGCAGATTCGCTGCACGGTGGGCAGAGGATCATGGGATAGCTCCTGTGGAGCGCATGGCATATGCGTCTGCGATAGATCGCCTATCGGCTCAGGGCCAGGGCGGGAACGCTAGCGCGTCGGACGAGGTTCGCCGCCGCCTCAAAGAGACGATGGGCACGCTGTGCTCAGTGGTCAAGACTGGGGCCAGTCTCACCCTTGCCCTGGAAAGGCTTGAAGCTTTGGAACAGGAGCTAGCCCGCACCTCTGCTCGCAGCTGTAGCGATTTGGTGAAGCTACACTCAGTTCGGAACTCGCTTCTGGTCTGCCGTGCTATCTGTCTTGCAGCGCTAGCGCGGACGGAGACCCGAGCAGGACACTACAGGAAGGATTTCCCTCAGGCGGCGAGCACTCTCCGCAAGAGCTTGGCAATTCGAATGGGTGGGGGCGAGTTATGTGTGGATGTGTTGGAGTACCAGAGAGGAGGTGAGGTGGGTCCGGCATTACACCTGTCCGCTTGAACCTGTGGACTGCTAGTGCCCAACCTGAAAGGCGGGGCACTAGGTATTTGACGACCCGTGACCCAGATGTTGTGTGGATTGCCAGTGGCGTGTCTCATAGATAGTCACGCCAGGACGAGGAGGTTCTTGATGAAACGACTCTCCGCTTTCGTGGCTCTTGTTCTGGCATCCAGCGTACTCGCGGCGTGTGCGACAGCGCCGGCGCCGGAACCCAGCGCCGCCCCGAAGCCGGTGGCCCCCACTCAGGCGCCGGTTGCCCCGACGGCTGTGCCGGCGCCCAAGTCCGACTTCCCCACCGCCGGCAAGCCCATCACCATCATCGTCGGCGCGGCGGCGGGCGGCCCCAACGACATCTCGGCCCGGTTGATCGCCCCTCTGATGGAGAAGGACCTGGGCACGCCGGTCCAGGTGGTCAACAAGGTGGGAGCCGGATGGCAGGTAGGCCTCACGGACATGGCCAAGTCGAAACCCGACGGCTACACACTCGGCTACGCGCCCCTGCCTCAGGCCATCCTGGTCTACCGGGATCCAGACCGGCAGGCCGCCTTCGGCCGTAAGGACCTACAGCCCATGGCGATGCACGTGGTGGACCCGGGCGTCATGGCCGTCAAGAAGGACAGCCCCATCAAGACCCTGAAGGACCTGGTGGACGCCGCCAAGGTTAAGCCGGGGAGCATCAAGGAGGGCGACACCGGCATCCTGGGCGACGACCACGTGGCCGCCATGATGCTGGAGCAGCAGGCCGGCTTCGAGTTCGCTGAGGTCCACTTCGAGGGCGCTGCCCCCGACATGGCAGCCCTCCTGGGCGGCCACATCGACGTGTACGTGGGTAACGTGGGCGACGCCATTTCCCAGGCGAGGTCCGGTGAGGTGCGGATCCTCGGCGTCATGGACAAGGAGCGCAGCAAGTACCTGCCAGACGTTCCGACCTTCCAGGAGCAGGGCTTCAAGCTGATCTCCTCCTCCTCCCGATCCATCGCCATGCCGGCTGGTGCGCCGAAGGACGTTCTCGACAGGCTGAGCGCCTCCCTCAAGAAGGCGATCCTGGACCCCGACCTCGTGAAGAAGATGGACGCGAGCGCCACGCCCGTCCACTACATGGACATGGCGCAGGTGACGTCCTACTGGGACGAGATGGAAGCGGCGGTGGTCCCCATGGTGGATCTGGCCAAGAAGAAGAAGTAACGGGAATCCAGCCCAACCACGAAGGGGCCCGCCGGAACAACCCGGCGGGCCCCTTCAATAACCTCCGTCCGCGAGCTCGCTCTAACTAATGCCGGCAGCACCAATCTACTGACCTCAGCGTGAATAGCTAAACCCCGTCGGACGCGAGGGTCGTGGATTCAAGGCCTCGGAACAGGGTGGACCGCCTGGGGAGGACCTCACCCCCGGCCCCTCCCTGCTGCGGGGAGGGGAGAGGGGTGGGGTCCGTACAGCAAACACCGTAGG
>JAJZRD010000317.1 GCA_021845945.1 Chloroflexota bacterium | reverse complement strand
CAGATGCAGGGCAGGCTGGTAGTCGCCCTCGGCGACTGCCGCCCTAACCCGATCGCGCACGCTATCAAGGGTAGCCATCCTGTAGGCTCCGGCACCGGATGCAGTGAGACCCGGCTCATTATAGCCTGGCAGGGAGGTGGCGGTGTAGGGCGAGGAGCTACGAGGGGGTGCGGAGGTTATGATAGCATACTGTTCACTCCCCCTCTGGCCGGTCCACGGGGTGAGCGTAACAAACAGGAGTTGATGTCACATTGGAACCCCACTACGACGAAACGTACTACCGCAGCCGGGAGGGCTGGCCGGACTTTCGGCTGGAGGTCAGGACCCTCCTGGAACTGGCGCGGCTATCCCCGGAGGCCCGGGTTCTGGAGTTGGGCTGCGGAGGAGGAGAGCTGTTGAGCCACCTGGAGCGGCGGGCCCGGCTGGCGGTGGGAGTGGATCTCTCCCCTCAGGGGCTGCGGCTGGCCTGCCGGGTGGATCGTGTGTCCGTGCTGGGAGCCCGGGTGGAGGCCCTACCCTTTCGGAGTGAGTCCCTCGACGCGGTGGTTGCCCAGCACCTGGTGGAGCACCTGGCCGAGCCGGTCGAGGCGATGGGTGAGTGGCACCGGGTGTTGCGCCCGGGCGGGATCCTGGCGCTGGTGACCCCCAACGCCGCCTACCCGAACCCTGCCCTCTTCTACGATCCCACCCACGTCCACCTCTTCACCCTGGAGAGCCTGCGCTCCGGCCTGGAGGCAGCGGGCTTCCGGGTGGTCCACCTCTCCACCCTCTTCCCCTACCTGGGCCGCGGCCGAGCCGGCCGCTTCGCCAGCATCCGCGTGGCCCCTCTGGCCCGCCGCCTGCCGGTTCTGGCCCGCGGCGGACGTTCGGTGGTGGCCGCGGCGGTGAAGGTGGTCGGAGGATAGGCCCCTATCCCCCACCGCCAATTTGGAACCCCGCGAAGCTGAGCAGGGAGTTGATCACCATCACGATGGACAGGAAGGAGACCGCCACCACGGTGACCCACCCCAGGAAGCCGTAGATCCGCCCATTCGCGTAGTCCCCCATCAGCTCTCGGCTGCCTGCCAACCGGACCACGGAGATCAGCACGATGGGGAGCAGGACACCGTTGATCACCTGGGCCAGGATCAGGAGCGGGATGAGTGGGAGGCCCGGCACCAGGGTGATGCCGGCGCCGATGATGATCAAACCGGTGAAGACGCCCATGAAGAAGGGGGCCTCACGGAACGTGCGGGATACCCCTCTCTCCATCCCCAGCGCCTCGCTGATGGGGTAGGCCGTGGCCAGAGGCAGCACGCCGGCCGCCAGGAGGGAAGCCCCCAGCAGCCCCAGGGCGAAGATCACCCCAGCCCAGTTCCCCGCAGCCGGCACCAACGCCTGGGCCGCATCCGCCGCGGTCTCGATCTGGATGCCGCGCGGAAAGAGGGTGGCCGCGGTGGTGACGATGATGAAGAAGGCGAACAGGTTGGAGAGAATCGCCCCCGAGTAGGCGTCGACCCGCTCCCAGCCGTAGTGCTCCAGGTCGACCCCCTTCTCGGCCACGGCCGACTGGGCGTATATCTGCATGTAGGGGGTGATGGTGGTGCCCAGCAGGGCCACCAGGGTGGTGATGAAGGCTGAGTTGACGGTGACGTGGGGAGCTATGACCGCCTGGCCGATCTCCGCCCAGTCGGGACGGACGAGGAAAACGGTGATGGGGTAGGCCAGGAAGGCCAGGGTCATCGCCAGGAACACCTTCTCCACCCGATGGTAGGAGCCCCACACCACCAGCACCCAGATGACCACCGCGGCGACCGGGACCGAGGCGTACTTGGTGACCCCCAGCAGCTCCATGGCGGCGGCGACGCCCGCGAACTCCGACACCACGGTGGCGCCGTTGGCCACCACCAGAGTCACCACGGAGATGGCCGTCCAGCGAAGGCCAAACTGCTCTCGGACCAGGGCCGCCAGCCCCTGCCCGGTGACTGCGCCCAGCCGGGTGGACATCTCCTGGACCAGGGAGAGGCTCACCGTCATCAGGGCCAGAGCCCACAGCAACTGATAGCCGTAGGAGGCGCCGACGGTGGCGTAGGTGGCCACCCCTCCGGCGTCGTCCCCGGCGATGGCGGCGATCAGCCCCGGCCCGATTATCCCAAGGTAGAAGAGAAGCTGCCGCAGCCTGCCCCTCAACGGGCGGCCGGGGGCCTTCTCCGCCTGAGTCTTATCCTCGCGATCGTGCTGAGCCGTCATTCCCCCTCGCGCAGGCAACCGCAGGGGCGTGTGGCATACGCCCTTGCACCGGGGGCGTATGCCATACGCCCCTACTGAACCCAGCGCTCCTATGCCCCGGAGCTAGACCGGCGACGTCAGCCGAAAAGCCTCGGGAGCCGTCGCCGCCACCGCTCGGGGAGCATCTCCTCCACGATATCGTCCACCGCGACGATGCCGAGCACTCTCCTCTCCTCGTCCACCACCGGTATGACCGCCAGGTTATACTCCGCCATCCGGCGGGCCACCTCGGAGATGTCGGTACCGGGCTCCACGGTGGGGACGTCTCGCATCATGAAATCGCTCAGCGGGGATTCGGGCGGGGCTACCACTGCCTCCAGCAGCGACACCATCCCCACCAACCGCTCGTTCCCAGGCTCCGCCACCACCAGCAGGTGGGTGACGGTCTCCGGGCGATCCTCCATCCGTCGCAGCAGCACGATGGCCTGGGAGGCCGTCCAGCCCTGCGGCACCATCACGAAATGGCTGGTCATCAGTCCGCCGGCCGTCCCCTCTCGGTACTCCATCAGCGCCTGGACGTCCCTGGCTTCCTCGTCCTCCATCCTGTGGAGCAGATCCCCGGCGTCCTGAGGGTCCAGCTTGGCCAGCAGGTCCGCCGCGTCGTCCGGCTCCATCTCCTCCAGGATGTCGGCCGCCCGCTCCTCGTCCAGGTTTCTCAAGACTCCCGCCTGCTGCTCCTCGGAGACCTCGCTCAGCACCTCGGCCGCATCCTCGTCCTCCAGGGACTCCACGATGTCCGCCGCTTGGCGAGGGGGAAGCTCGTTGACGATGTGAGCCACCTCTACGGGGTGCAGGCGGGCCAGGAGGGGGAAGGAAGGCTTAGCCTCGGGGACCGCCTCGGAGGGCAGCCACTCCACGTCGGCCCAGTCGACGAGACGGGTGCCGGAGAAGGTGGGAGATAGCCAGCGGGGGCCCAGCCGCCTCAGAAGAGCCGCGAAACCCACGTCCACCGCCGTGACTGCCAGTTGACGATCCGTAGGGGACAGCAGCACGTCGTTGACCCGGATCACCCTGCGGTGCCGGACGTCGATCAGCCGCCGGTCCATGAGATCGTCGGCCAGCAAGATCTCCCCCGCCCGCCGCTCGAAGGGCTGGAAATTCACC
>JAJZRD010000316.1 GCA_021845945.1 Chloroflexota bacterium | reverse complement strand
CTGCCGCCGCCGGATCGCTGACGGTGAAGCTGATCCCCTGGAGCCGGGTGGCGCCCGAGGAGACGACGGCATCCAGCAGCCCGCCCACCTTGGAAAGGTCCCGCACGGTGACCTGCACCAGATTGGTGGCCCGATACCCCTTCAGGACGGGCGTCTTGTTGGAATAGTCGTAATCGGGCTGGAGGTCGAAGCGCACCGTCTGGATGTCCTTGTCCGGGATGCCCTGGCTCTTCAACTGAGACATCACAGCATCCATCTTGGCAGCGGCGTCCTGCTGCGCTCCGATAGCCGAGCTGTTGGTTACCTCGACTCCCAGGGTTACCCCGGCTATGTCGGGCTTGACGCTGATGGTACCCTCGCCGGTCACGACGATGCCGGAGCGCTGGACCGGGCTGTCCTGGCCGATAGCGGCCGACTGGGCCTGCCCGCCGGGCGAGGCAAGGGCGGCGCCGGGCGAGGTCAGCTGCATCCAGTTGCCCACGAGGAGTAGAACCGCCGCGAAGAGGAGGAG
Source organism: Chloroflexota bacterium (assembly GCA_021845945.1). Next base: position 2,893 of record JAJZRD010000316.1, on the reverse strand, counting down.
GCCGACGGCCGTAATCAGAAGGGTTGTCCTGCGCATGGTTACGAACTCCGTTTCTTCTCTCCAGCTGGAGAGGGTGGGATGAGGGTCTATGGCCTCCGATGGCGCCACCAGATCGCCCCGGTGGCCAGAGCCAGCAGCAGAGCCAACCCGCCCACGGCCATCTGGAGCGGCGATAGGATCGCCGGTTGGGCCGGCTCCTCGGTCGAAGCGGCTTTGGCCGCGGCGGACGCGGGGGCAGCCGTTGCGGGTGCTGCAGGTGCCGGCGCGGGAGGCGCGGCGGGCTGAGCCAGGGGCGCAGCCGCTTTGGGCGCGGCCGCCGGGGCACTTGCCGGCGCCGCGGCTGCCGCGGGCGGCTGGTTTGCTGGGGCCGGCTCGGTTCCCCAGGCCCCGGCGGCCGGTTGGGCCTGGAGAGCTGGCTGGCTGTCGGCAGCCTTGGTCTTGGAGAAGGCCTCCGTCGCCTGGATCGCGGCCGGTCTGGAGGCGGACATCCCCCCTCCAGGTATCAGCGCCGGGACCGCCAGGAGAGCGACGAAGGCCACCGCCGCCACGGCCGTGGCGCCGCGGAGCCAGAAGAAGCCGCGCGGCAGCAGCGCAGGCCGTGGAGCGGCCTCCAGGGTGAAGCTGCGCGGCAGCCGCACGGGAGGCAGGCTTTGCACCATCTGCTGCGTAGCCCGCAGGGCCCGAAGCTCGTGGCCGCAGTCCCGGCACCCCTCCAGGTGGCGCTCCAGACCCGTTCTCTGGCCGGCGGGAAGCCGTCCATCCAGGTAGTCGGACAGCAGCTCCCGCACCCGCTCGTGGGTCATCTCTCTCTTCCGGTTCAGGAAGCTCAGCCCCATGATCGCATCTGCCTAACCATCGGTGGCCAGGGTCGTCGTCTCGTGCGGCGCGACCTCGGCCCTCTCGAAGTAATGACGCAGCGAAGCCGGCAATAGTTCCACGTGGGCTGCCAGGTAGCCCCTCAGGGCCGTTCGCCCGCGGTTGAGGCGCGACTTCACGGTTCCCAAAGAGGCTCCCGTCGCCGCTGCCGCCTCCTCGTAGCTCATCCCCTGCACGTCGCAGAGGATCACCGTCGCCCGTTGATCCGGGGAGAGGGTGTGGAGCCCCGCTTCGATGCAGGCCAGTACCTCCCGGGACAGCACGACCTGCTCGGGGGTGGGCCCGCCGTTGGCGATCTGGAGGATCGGGGCATCGTCGTCGCCGGCCATGCTGTCCAGGGACTCGGTGCGGTGGCGCTTTGCCGCCCGCAACTGGTCGTAGACGTGGTTGAGGACGATGCGGAGAAGCCACGCCTTGAAGGAGCCGCCGCGGAACTGGTGGATCCGGGTGTAGGCCGCCACGAAGGCGTCCTGGGTGGCGTCGGCAGCCGCCTGCTCGTCGCGCAGCATGCGGTAAGCAAGGTCGTAGGCCGCCTGCTGGTAGGCGATCACCAGCCGGTTGAAGGCCTGCACGTCTCCGGCCTTGCCGGCCTCTATCCAGACGGCTTCGTTCACGTTCCTCTCCGAACGGCTTCCTGGCCGCCACGATTGTACCAGAGCCACCAAGAGCAGATAAGCGGGCCGGCGCGCGACCACACGGGACGGCGCCCTCCAGTCAGCGTTCTTTCCGGTTCTGCTCCGGGTTGGAGAGCAGGTGCCAGAGGATCAGGGCTACCCCGATGAAGATGGGCAGAAGCCCCGGGATCATCCAGGGTCCGAACGCCAGGGGATAGCGGGAGCCGGCCATGATGCCGATGGGATAGAGGGCGATGCCGAGGGCGAGCCCTATCATCGAGACGATGATGCCGAGGAAGAGGGCCAGCCGAGGTGGCCGGTTAGCACGCTGCTGGGCTGGGGCCTCGGCCGGCACCCCCCGGTCCAGCAGCATCGCCGTTTCCTTCATCCGCAGGTATCGAAGGAAGATGACGAAGCCCAGGATGGCCACCAGGCCGAGGATGGGGAAGCATATGGCCGCCAGCGGGATCAGGACGCCGGGGATGGCCAGCTCCATCGGTCGCGAAGCTGCTATCTGGGTCTCCTTTTCCGGGAGGGAGGAGGCCGGCGCCGTCCTTACCTCGGTCTCGTCCTTCTCGTAGGGAGCGGAGCCAAGTCGGAGAGAGAGGTCGGGGATCATCGGAAGCTGGGGCAGGAAGGACCGTTGGGGTTGCTGGCCGGAAGCCAAGGGGAGGTTCACGAAGACGGCTCCCAGGGATACCGCCAGGCCGAGGGCCAGGATAACCAGCAGGGCGACCAGGCTTCCCACGATGAGCTGTCGGCCGTTCAAGTCCTAGCGCTCCTCTCGATGGCTGTATAATGGGACAGAGGAGCGTGGAAAAGGTTTCACTCCGATCGTCGAAACCCTGAAGGGCTCTCCCCTGTCTAAGAGAGCGAACAGGGGTGTGGACCCTCGGGCGAGCCATCCAGAGCCGTCCAGAAGGGATCGCGAGGGAAAGCTTCAGTGCCGGTCACCGACGAAGAACTGGCCAGGCGGGCCGCTCACGGGGATGCCGAGGCCTTTGGGGAGCTGGTGGAGAGGCACCAGCGCCTGGTGTTCAACCTCTGTCTGAGGGCCCTGAGGGATTACGACCTGGCGTCCGAGACGGCCCAGGAGGTGTTCCTGCGAGCCTGGAGGTCTGTAGGGGGGTTCAGGGGGGAGTCTCGCTTCACCACCTGGCTGTACACCATCGCCCACCACCTCTGCGTGAATCGGGTCGTCTCCCTCGAGCGCGATGCGAAGCAGCTGGTGGGCGAGGAGGACGCCGCCGAGGAGTTGGACCGGCTGCCCGGGAAGTCCCGTGAGGAGGACCCCGCCACCGCCTACGAGGACAAAGAGCAGAAGGGATGGATTCATCGCCACATAGAGCTGCTTCCCGACAGGTACCGGATGGTCGTCACCCTGTTCTACCTCCAGGAGATGT
>JAJZRD010000315.1 GCA_021845945.1 Chloroflexota bacterium | reverse complement strand
CAAGCTCCGGGCCGAGGAGATCGCGCTGTCCGCCAGGGCCCTCCACTCAGGCGAAGCCTTGGCCGTGGTGCTCCGGATGGCCGCCATCTACGGTCCGCGAATGAAGGGCAACTACGCGACCCTCGTGAACGCCCTGGGCAGAGGTCGCTTCCTGCCCGTGGGAAACGGAAGCAACCTGAGGACGCTGGTATACGAGAAGGACTCCGCGAGGGCGGCAATCCTGGCGGCGGAACACCCGCTGGCCGCCGGCCAGGTCTACAACGTCAGCGATGGGGCCGTGCACAGCCTGCGGGAGATCCTGGACGCCATCTCCGGAGCGCTGGGCCGTCGCCCCCCGCGGGTCTTCGTCCCCATCGCGATGGCGCGCCTCGCCGCCGGGGCGGTCGACCGCGGCATGGCACTGGGAGGTCGCCCGGCGCGTTTCCTGACCGCCGTCGACAAGTTCACCGAGACGGTGGCGGTGCGAGCGGACCGGATCCAGCGGGAGCTGGGCTTCCATCCAGAGTACGACCTGCAACGCGGCTGGCGGGAGACGGTGCGCCGCACATAGCTGTTCAAGCTCCTTCACAATGGGGATGGAATCCAATATCATGGCAACCAGCCGGCGGCAAGCTCGCCGGCGAACCACGCCGCATCTTCTCCAAGGAGTGCATTGCAGCGGTGACTACAGGCCATGGTGCCGGCTCCCCGCCGCCGAGGGGGGATTGCCGCGTCATTCCCCGTCTTCGGCCCTCAAACCCCTTCGAGCCGTTCCCTCCACAGGAGGTGGAGCAGTCGGTACCCTCCCGATTCGAGCGGATCGTCCGGAGATACCCGGACGGGCTCGCCCTGAAGAGTGAGCACCGGAGCCACAGCTTTCGGGAGCTGGACGAGGTCTCCAACCGGATAGCCCGCTCGATCCTCGATGCCGATGCACCATCCGGCTCCGCCGTTGCCGTCCTGATAGAGCAGGGGTTCCTGCACGTGGCGGCCCTACTCGGGATTCTGAAGGCGGGGGGCGCTTTCGTTGCCCTGGACCCGGCCGACGCGGTGCCACGAAACCGTTTCATCCTGCAGGATGCCCGCGCACCCCTGTTGCTGTCCAATGACCGGAACGGATCCCACGCCGCCGGAACGGTGGAGGGCACACCCTGCAGGGTCATCAACCTGGACCACCTCGGCCCGGCCTTACCCTCCGACAACCCGGGCATCCCTGTGGATCCACGAGATGTCGCCTTCATAGTCTACACTTCCGGCTCGACGGGCAACCCGAAAGGTGTGGTCCATTCGCACCGCAACCTCCTGCACTGGGCGAAGCAGTACACCAACAGCCTGCACATCTCCCCCCGCGACCGGTTCACCCTGGTCAACCCACCCGGCCGCACTCTGACCCTCGTGAACATCTTTGTGCCCCTGCTGAGCGGGGCTGCCGTCTGTACGCTGTCGGTGGAGAGAGCCGGGCTTCGGGGCATGGCGGAGTGGATGGTTCGCGAGGGTATCACGGTCTACTGCTCGGTCCCAACCCTCTTCCGCCACTTCGCCTCCGGCCTCGACCGCAGCACCCCGTTCCCCACCCTGCGTATGGTATACCTGGGCGGTGAACCGGTGCTGGGCCGGGACGTGGAGCTGTTCCAAAGCCGCTTCCCGGGTGAGACCCTGCTGAGGAACGGCTTTGGTTCCAGCGAGTGCGTCGGCATCAGGGAGTGCTACATCACCTCGCAGACGCCCTTTGACGGCCCCGTGCTTCCGGCGGGCTATGCCACGGAGGACACCGAGGTCGTCCTGGTGGACGAGGAGGGGAGAGAGGTCCCGCCGGGGGAGATCGGCGAGATCCTGGTGAGGTCCCCGCATCTGGCGATGGGCTACCACCGCAGGCCCGACCTCACCGAGGACGTCTTCCCGCCGGACCCGGGAAGCCCGGGCGGGCGGATCTACAGGACCGGCGACCTGGGTTACCTGCTCCCGGACGGCTGTCTGGTCCATCTGGGCCGCAAGGACTTCCAGATCAAGGTGCGGGGGAACAGGATAGAGCCCACCGAGGTGGAGGCCGCCCTCGTGGAGCTTCCGGGCGTCCGAGAAGCCGCGGTCACCGCGCGGAACGATGGGATGGGCGACGCGAGGCTGGTCGCCTACCTGGTGCCGGAGGCAGGCGCCAATCTGATCACTGCAACTTTGCGCCTCCAGCTCCAGCAGCGGCTGCCCCCATTCATGATCCCATCCATCTTCCTCCTGCTGGACGCCCTGCCCACCAACTCGGGCGGCAAGCTAGACCGGCTCCGTCTCCCCGACCCGGGGACGCTCCGCCCTATAGATCCAGACCCCCAACCGACAGGCGAGGATGAGCTGGTGGGGCAGGTGGCCCAGCTCTGGCGAAGGCTGCTGGACCGGCCGCAGGTGGGCCCCAACGACAGCTTCTTCGACCTCGGCGGGGACTCGTTGCTGGCCATCACCATGGCGCTGGAGCTGGAGAAGCAGTCTGGGGTGCGGATCCCCATCGATACCCTCTTCGAGCTGCCGACCCCAGCCCGGCTGGCGGAGGCGCTCCGCACCCGCGGCGACGCCAATCTCGGCGACTGCCTGGTTCCAATCCAACCCGCCGGATCGCTGCCGCCCTTCTACTGCCTCCACGGCCTGGGGGGAGACATCGCCGGCTACCGCTTGCTGGCCAGCCACCTGGGGGCAAGCCAGCCGGTGTACGGCATTCGGCCCCGCGGTATGACCGGGCAGTGCCCGCCCAGCTTCTCCGTGGAGGAGATGGCATCCCACTACGTGGAGGAGATCCTCGCCTTCCAGCCGGCCGGCCCCTACTACCTGGGCGGGTACTCGGCAGGGGGGATCTTCGCCTTCGAGGTCGCCCGCCGGCTCCTCGCGCGGGGGTGTGAGGTGGGGCTGCTGGCCCACTTCGACAGCTACTGCCCGGGATACGCCAGGCTGCTGCCCACGGCCGTGCGAACCCGCCGCCATCTGGCCGTGATGTCTGGCCTGCCCCCTCGGGAGAAGCTGTGCTACGTCCGAGACAGGCTCGACACCGTGCGGGATAGGGGACGGACCCGCATCTGGAGGCTACTGCACGGCGCTGTGCGGCGGGGTCTGCCGGTGGGTCGCGCCCTGCAGTCGCCGGAGAGATCGGCGCTGGTCGCCTACCGCAGCTACCGTCCGGGCCCCTACCCCGGGCGAACGGTGGTCTTCGTGGCGGCGCAGGACGACTGGTCTTTCCACTACGACCGGAGTCCGACTGAGGGCTGGAGGGCTGCCGTTTCGGGCGAGCTGCAGTTTCGGCTCATCCCCGGCGACCATGGCGGCATCATGCGTGAACCGGCCGTGGCGGTCCTGGCCCGCGAGCTTGCCGAGTGGCTGCGGGTCGCTCGGGAAACGGCCGGGACATCCGCGCCCCCCAGCACCGAGGACTGAGGACTGAGGACTCAGAACCCAGAACCCAGAACCC
>JAJZRD010000043.1 GCA_021845945.1 Chloroflexota bacterium | reverse complement strand
CGCTCTTCGTCCAGGGTGACCACTTCCAGGCCAACCGGAAGAGGTGGGAGAAGGACGCCACGGCCGAGATCGACGGGATCAAGAAGCTGATCGACGAGGCGGTCCCGGCGGGCTTCTACAATATCGACATCGACACCTCCACCCTGGTGGATCTCAGCCAGCCCACCGTGGACGCCCAGCAGCACAACAACTTCGCCAACGCCGCCGAGCTGACCGGCTACATCCGCTCCCGCGAACCCCGGGGGGTCACCGTTTCCGTGGGCGGTGAGATCGGGGAGGTGGGAGGAAAGAACAGCACCCCCGAGGAGCTCAACGCCTACATGAAGGGCTACCGCGAGCAGCTCCACCGCAGGCGCGCCGGCCTGGCGGGGATCAGCAAGATCAGCATCCAGACGGGGACGGAGCACGGTGGCGTGGTGCTGCCCGACGGCCGGATCGCAGACGTGGCGCTGGATTTCGGCGTCCTGAAGAGCCTGTCGCAGATTGCCCGCGGCCAGTACGGTCTGGGGGGAGCGGTGCAGCACGGGGCCTCCACCCTGCCCGATGAAGCCTTCCACAAGTTCGTGGAGTCGGAGTGCTGCGAGGTCCACCTGGCCACGGCCTTCCAGAACATGCTGTACGAGAGCCGGAACTTTCCGGATCAGCTGCGACAGCAGATGTACGACTACCTCCACCGCGAGTTGGCGGACCAGAAGAAGGAGGGGCAGACCGAGGAGCAGTTCATCTACAAGACTCGCAAGAACGCCTTAGGCCCCTTCAAGAGACAGCTGTGGGATCTGCCGCAGGGGGCCAGGGACACCCTGGGCGAGGAGTTGCAGCAGAAGTTCGCCTTCTACTACCGGCAGTTGGCGGTGACCAACACGCGAGAGCTGGTGGATCGGTGGATCAAGCCGGTGCGGGTGAGCCGGACGGTGCCCGAGTCTCTGAAGTAAGCAGTCAGAGCCCGTTGGCTCCGCCGTCCGCCTGCAGGCGGACGGCGGAGCCAACGGCAGCGATCATTCCTCGATGACCCCTCTCCGCTCCAGATCCTGCCGGTACTCCCGGTACTGCTCGATGAGCGGATAGACCTCTTCCTGAGACAGCTGGCGGACCTGGGAGTAGCCGAAGAAGAGCGCCAGCACCTCCGGCAGCCGCAGACCGGCACGCCGCACCGCGTCCTTGAAACGGGCCGCGGCCAGGATCATCTCCGCCTCCTGGAGCACGCTGTCGGGCTCCGGCGGGGAAGGGGTCGCGTTCTCCCCTTTCAGGCAGAGGGGACAGTGGTCGGGGTCGTGCTCCAGGCTCTGCTTCTCCGGCCACTCCTGGACGTCCAGGCTCTCCGGATCCAGGTGGACCAGCCGGCTTGGCCGGTGAGTCTCGGGGTCGTCGTACTCCTCCACCACCTGCCGCTGCAGACCGGCCTCCAGCAGATGTCTGGCCAGGTCCTGCCGGGTCAGTCCGGAGCGGTCGAACACCAGGGCGTCATAGGCGCCGTAGGAGATCCAGCCTCGCTGTGAGAGCCAGTAAGCTGCCTCGTTGGCCCGTCCGGCCGTCTCCAGATTGTATCGGGCCTCCTCCACCAGGTCCATGGTGTTGGGCCCCTCCATCCCCTCGAAGCTCTCTATGTCCTCGCCGGGCGCTCTCCACAGATCCATCACGACGGTGTACCGGCGCCTCAACTCGGCCGACTCGCTCACCTTCAACCTCCGCGCGGCTGACCTGGCGACCCTCGCCGCCCCCAATAGGGATATGGTACAACGCGGGCGCCTCCCATTGAAAGGGCGGGCCTCGGCGGGTCCGCCTTGCGCCGATCCACCTTTTCGTGCAAGAATCCTCAATTGTGGCCGCCGAGCCCCAAATGTTGCGGTGGCAGACAATAGTATTGATATCCGTACGTCCCAACAGTAGACTACGCCGGAATATCCTGCGGTGCCGCATCCACTGTGGCGCCATCTATAGAAAGAGGTGACTGATGCTCGACGATAGGAGCCCCGTCCCCCTCTACTACCAGCTCCAGGAGATCATTCGCGCCCGCATCGAGAACGGCCAGTGGGGCCCGGGCCAGCAGCTACCTCCCGAGGCCGAGCTGTGCGCGGAGTTCAACTTGAGCCGAGGAACCGTCCGGCAAGCCCTCGCGGACCTGGTCCGGGAGGGGATGCTTCATCGACGGCGGGGCAAGGGCAGCTTCGTTGCTACGCCGAAGATTCCCCAGGACCTGATGAGGGTTGCCACCGGCTTCAGCGAGTACGCCAAGCAGGTGATCGGCAGCGAGTTGGGCAGCAAGCTGATCGAGGCGAGCGTGACCCCGGCCAACAGGTCGCTGGCGAACAAGTTCGCCGTTCCCGAGGGCTCCCAGCTGGTCGAGGTGCGCAAGGTGAAGCTGGCCAACGGCCGCCCCTACTTCCTGGCGACCTCCTACGTACCGAAGGATTCCTGCCCCGGGCTGGAGCAGGAAGACCACTCGTCCGGCTCCCTCTTCGAGCTGCTCCGGGAGAAGTACGGCGTTCACGTCACCCGGGTGGAGGGTTGGTTCGAGCCGATCCTGGTCAACGACTACGAGGCCTCGCTCCTGGAGGTGGATAAGGGCTCGCCCGCGATGCTGTACGAACGGGTCCGCTACACATCCGACAGCCGGGCGGTCATGATCAGCAAACACGTCATTCGCGGCGACATGTGCCGCATCACCTTCCAGATCGGCGACACCAACGGAAACTGAATAGCTATCAGCTTTCAGCTCCCGGACAAGGAGCTGCCCTGAAAGCTGAAAGCAGACGGCTGGCGGCTGACATCTGATAGCTAGAGTGGAGGAGATCACCTTGGCGGAAGAGAAGAAGATTGTCTTTCTGGACGTGGCGACCCCGGCCATGCGCAAGGTGCTATCGGAGAAGCTGCCCCCCGGCTTCGATCTGGTCTTCGCCGACGCCGACACGGAGGAGAAAGCCGTCGCGGCCGTGGCCGACGCCGACTTCGTCTTCGTCTGGTCCTCCTACATGTCCTCGAGGGTGGTGGAGGCGGCCAAGAAGGCCAAGCTGATCCAGAAGGCGGGCGAGGGCACCGACCGGATCGACGTGGCCACGGCAACCCGCCTCGGCATTCCGGTGGCCAAAACCGCGGGCAGCAACTCGACCTCCGTCGCGGAACTGGCAACGCTGTTGATCCTGGCCACGCTGCGCCGGCTCCCCAAGGCCCACAACAGCGTGGTGGCCGGCCGGTGGCTCAAGTTCGAGCTGCGCCCCGGGTCCTACGAGCTGCGAGGCAAGCGGGTGGGCGTCGTCGGGCTCGGCAAGATTGGGAAGATGGTGACCAGACAGGTGCAGGGCTTCGAAGCCTCCGTGGTCTACCACGACGCGGTCCGGCTGCCTGAGGCCGAGGAGGCCAGGCTCGGGATCACCTTCCTGCCGCTGGACGAGCTGCTGCGCAGCTCCGACGTGGTGACCCTGCACGTTCCGCTCCTCCCCTCGACGCGAGGGCTGATCGGCCGGCGAGAGCTGGCCCTGATGAAGCCCACAGCCATCCTGGTGAACAGCTGCCGCGGCGCCGTGGTGGACGAGGAGGCGCTGTACGAGGCTCTCAAGGAGAGAAGGATCCGCGGGGCGGGCGTCGACGTCTTCGCCAAGGAGCCCCCAGATCCCAACCATCCGCTCTTCTCCCTGGACAACGTCGTGGTGACCCCTCACTTCGGTGGCGGGACCGAGGACGCCGAGACCGAGGGAGCCCTGCACGCCTACGCCAACATTCTCAAGGTGAGCCGGGGCGAGCCCCTGGATCCCGCCGATCTAGCCCCCGTACCCAAGAACCCGTAGCAACCCACGAACGTGGGGCGGGCGATGGTAGTCGCAACAACGTAGGGCACGTGGCGCGAGCAAGCACAGCGCCACGCCTGTGCCCCGCCGCCCGGCGGGCGATGGTAGGCCGGCGGCAGGGCAGAGCGCCCTGCCCTACGCCTTTTCGGGCCAGCTCCCCTGGATTGCATCTTGCTTCCCTGTGAGCCGCTGAGGCCAGCATCAGAGAAACGCGAGATGATCCCGATACAGGATAGCCCCGAGCGGCCGAGACGAAGCTTCCCCCTGGTAACCCTGCTGCTGATAGGCGCCAACGTGGCGGTCTTCGTCTACGAGCTGACGCTGGGGCCGGCCCTGCCCGCCTTCGTGCAGTCCTACGGCATCGTGCCGCTGGAGATCACCATCGGCAGCCCCCTGACGACGTCGACCCCCTCCCCCGTTTACCTGACCCTTCTCACCGCCATGTTCATCCACGGGGGATTTCTACACATAGGGGGCAACATGCTGTTCCTCTGGATCTTCGGCGACAACGTGGAGGATAGCCTGGGGCACCCCCTTTTCCTGGGTTTCTACTTCCTGTGCGGCATCGTCGCCGGGCTGGCCCAGGTGGCGGTGGCACCCCTGTCCACCGTTCCCGCCATCGGCGCCAGCGGGGCCATCGCCGGCGTTCTGGCCGGCTACCTCCTGCTCTTCCCCAACGCGGTTGTGCGCACCCTGCTCCTCATCGGCCCCTTCGTCACCTTCAGCAGGCTCTCAGCGCTGCTGATGATCGGCGTGTGGATCCTCTTCCAGGTGGTCAGTGGAGTGGTGGACCTCGCCGGCACCGGCGGCACCGGCGCGGGTGTGGCATTCTGGGCCCACGTAGGGGGGTTTGCGACGGGGCTGGCGGCGACCGGTGTATGGAGGGTCATCACCCACTACCAGACGCGAGCCCCGACCCCGTGAGCACCGCGACTCCGGGGAAGGGAAGGGGACCCCTGGTGCTCTGCCGGTCCTGTAGTAACGACTTCAGTCGTTCGTCCATGCCGGAGACACTGGGGACCAACGACTGAAGTCGCTACTACGATTCGGTGTAGGCCCTAGCCCAGGTAGCTGCGGAGAGACTTGGCCACGGAAGGGTGTCGAAGCTTCTCCAATGCTTTCGCCTCGATCTGCCGGACCCGCTCCCGAGTGATGCCCAGGATCTCGCCGATCTTCTCCAGCGGGTACACGTGGCCGTTCCCCAACCCGAACCGCAGCTGCAGCACCAGCTGCTCTCGCTGCGTCAGGATCGCTCCCAGCGCCTCTTGCGTCTCCCGCTTCAGCAGCATCTCGTAGACGGCCTCCTCGGGACGCTGGGAGACCACGTCGGCCACCAGGTCGGCCAGTTGCGACTCCTCTTCCTCGCCTATGGGCGCCTCCAGGGAGGAGGGCACGTGGGCGGCCTTGATGGCATCCCTGACCTTCTGCACCCCCACCCCCAGAGCCGAGGCCACCTCCACTTCCGTAGGCTCCCTGCCCAGCTCCTGGGTGAGCCGCTGGGTCACCTGGTTCAGCCGGGTGATGGCCTCACCCATGTGAACCGGCAACCGAATGGTCCGGGCCTTGTCGGCAATGGCGCGAGTGACGGCCTGCCTTATCCACCAGGTGGCGTAGGTGGAGAACTTGAAGCCCTTGCGCCAGTCGTACTTCTGGACCGCCCGCATCAGCCCGATGTTCCCTTCCTGGATCAAGTCCAGGAGGGGCAAGCCCCGGCTGGTGTACCGCTTGGCGACGCTCACCACCAGCCGGAGGTTGGACATGATGAACTTCTGCAGCGCCTCCGTGTCGCCCTGCTCGATCCGCTTCGCCAGCTCCACCTCTTGCTGGGCCGTCAGCAGCGGCACGTCGGCGATGTCACGCATGTAGGAGAGGAGAGGATCCTCGCCGGCGACCCGTCCGTCGGACTCCATCTCGCCCAACTCCTTGCCCAGGAGGTTGTCCTCCTGGACCGTCTCCTCCTCCTCCTCGTCCTCCACGACCTCGATGCCCTGCTCCAGCAAGGCCTCGTCCACGGCTTCCACCAGGTCGGGATCCTGAACGAGCTCCTTTATCTCGCCCGCACTGACGTAGCCGCGCTCCTTGCCCCTGGAGATCAGCTCATCGAGATGTAAGTCGGGCTGCCTGCCCCTTGCCATAAGGCTTCCCCCTCCGCCCCCAAAAGGCAGCTTCACGGCCTGGCTACGCCCACAGCGCACCATGCCGTGCGTCGGTTCCGGACGGCTGCCCCCGTCTCCAGAACGAGCCGGCAGCGACGGTTGTCTGGAGGCAACGGCAGATCGGCAAGATGCGTGCCCCGCGAGGTCGCTGCTGAGGGGGGGTACTGTACGCGGGATTGCGGAAACAGGAGGTCCTGCACCATGTCATGCTGAGCGTCAGCGAAGCATCTCCTCGTTACTGCCACTGGGCGCTCAAGTCCAGCCACTTCGGGTTCACCGACTCGACTAGGGACACCTTCTTCGCCCGCGGCCAGCCTTTGATTCGCTTTTCGCGGGCGATGGCAGCCAATATGTCAGGCGTTGCCTCGAAGTAGACAAGGAGCGTCAGGTTGTACTTCCTGGTGAAACCATGACTGAGCTTCCGCTTGTGCTCGTAGACGCGCCGCTGCAGGTCGTTTGTCACGCCCACGTAGAGGGTTCGCGAGACGTTAGCGATAATGTAGACGTAGTATTCCTTCAAGGCGGTCACCCCCTGGCGTTGGTCGCGTCGTGAAAGCCACGAGGAGATGCTTCGCTGACGCTCAGCATGACATGGTAGACGTTTCCGCAATATACCGTACACTATCGAGGGTGCAGTTCAAGGATCCGCCAACTGTCGAGAGGAGGGCAAGGGAGAGAACCGGATTGGAGGTCGGCACCTCAGCCTATAGAGACCCGTTCCCGGTCCTCGATCCAGGTGAAGAGCTCGCGGTTCGCCTGCAACCACCGGAGCTGCCGCTCGATCCCCCGCCGTGCCGACACCCCGGGGATCCATCCCAGATCCGCACTCGCCCGGCGGATGTCGCTCACGTACACCTTCTGGTCCCCCGGTCGCCAGTCCCCGTAGCTGACCGGTACCGGGCAGCCCAGCTCCTGGCCGAGGAATGCCACCAGCCATCGTAGGGAGATCGCGTTGTGGAGCCCACCTCCGACGTTGTAGACCTTGCCGCGGGTGACGTCCGTCCGCTCCACGGCCAGATCGTACACCGCGACCAGGTCGTCCACGTGCAGCACATCCCTCACCTGGTAGCCGTCGCCAAAGATGGTCAGGGGGGAACCGAGCATCGCCGAGACGGCGAAGTGGGTCACCCAGCCCTGGTCCTCGTTGCCCAACTGGTGGGGACCGTAGATGCAGGATTGCCGGAACACCACCGTTGGCAGACGGTAGATGCGGGCATAGTCCCTGACGTACTGGTCGGCGGCACCCTTGGAGCAACCGTAGGGGGAGTGGAAGTCCAGAGGCAACTCCTCGGACACGCCCAGCGGCAGGCTGCGGTAGCGATAGCCACCATCGGCCAGCTCCACCCCGGCCCTCTCCATGCTCCCGTACACCTTGTTGGTGGAGGCGAAGAGCACCACGGGCCATCGGCCGGACTCCCGCGCCGCCTCCAGCAGGTTGAAGGTGCCGAGGGTGTTCACCTCGAAGTCGTATCGGGGATCGGAGAGAGAGTTGGTGACCCCCACTTGAGAGGCCAGGTGAAAGATCACATCGGCAGCGGCAGCGGCCCTCCTCAGCTCCCCGAAGTCGCGAACGTCGCCGATGACGATCTCCAACCTCGGGTTGCACAGCGACTGCAACCACAGCAGATTCTTCTCCGTGCCGGCGCGGGAGAGGTTATCGAACACCCGAACCCTCCAGCCCTTGGAGAGATAATGGGCGACCAGATTGCTGCCGATGAAGCCGGCACCACCCGTCACCAGGACGAGGCCATCCCTCTTGTCACGCAACACCTTCTCTTCCCCCTGACAAAGCCTGCCGCCAACGGCCCTCGAAAGACCAGTTTACCCGAAGTGCCCCGGGTTTTACGAACGGGCCGAATCCAGGATAGATGGCGCGCATCTAATAAGTGTATCAAGATCAGGACCAGGCAGGGGGGAGCAGTCTCACGTCCGTCGACGCACAGCCGAGGGCGATAGGGACCGCCGAGGAAAGCTACCGGGAGGAAGCTCGTAGAGACGAAGGTATCGGGTCCAGGCGGCCGCGCAGCCTCTCCCAGAGGCCGGGTTTCACCAGCCCCTCCTCGACCAGGACCCTTCGCACGGCATGGCCGAGATCTCGAGAGACGGAGTAGCCCGCTACGCCCCTCGCCCTGGGGCTCAGGAACTGACTCAGCCCGCGGCCGGTCATCACCAGGATCGGGCGGCAGCCGGCCCTCTTGGCGGCCAAGACGTCGGTGAGGGCATCGCCGATCAGATAGGACTGGGAGAGATCTATCCCCAGCTTCTCCGCGGCCTGAAACAGCAGGCCGGGCTGCGGCTTCCGGCAGCTGCAACCCTCCTCGGGTCGGTGAGGACAGTAGAAGACGCCTTCGATCCTGGCCCCCGCTGCATCCAGGGCAGCGACCATTCGCAGGTGAATCTCCTCGATGGTCTCGCGGCTGGTGATGCCCCGGTTGATGGCTGCCTGGTTGGTCAGCACCACGATCCTGAGGCCATGCCTGGTCAACTCCGCCAGGGCATCGGCGGCGTGGGGCAGGAAGACGAACTCATCCCAACTCTTCACGTGGTCTCCACGGTTGCGGTTGATGACCCCGTCCCGATCGACGAATACCGTCTTCACCTGCCCGAACCCTCTAGGGGGCTACGCCGCCCCCAACTCCTCCACCGCCCCCGCCTCTCGCAACGCCACGGAGACGAGGTGGTCCAGGATCAAGTGGGCGTCCTCGGCCTGCTCGATGCGACGGCTGGGAACCACCACACTTATGTCAACCATGCCCTTCAGTTTGCCCCCCGGATGCCCCGTGAGGCCCACCGTCCTCGCCCCCACGTCCTTGGCCACCTTCACCGCCCTCAGCACGTTGGGCGAGTTGCCGCTCCCGCTGAGGGCGATCACCAAGTCCCCCGGTTGAACCAGGTTCGCCAACTGCTCGGCGAAGACGTTCTCGTAGGAGGCATCGTTGCCCCAGGCGGTAATCAGGGGCACGTTGTCGGTCAGGGCGATCGCCCTGATCCGCCTGACCCCGGGCATCGAGGAGGTCTTGGCCAGGTCACAGGCCATGTGGGAAGCAGTCGCGGCGCTGCCGCCGTTCCCCAGCAGGAACAGCTGGCGGTTCTGCTCCCTCGCCTCCCTGACGGCCTCCACCACCCGCCGTATGTCCTTCCTGGGGAGACCCCTGATCATCTCCACCACTTCGTTCAGATAGCGCTCGATCGGGTCCATCGGTCCTTGCCTTTCGATGCCGCCCCTGCCGGGCGGCCTTCTCCGGTCTCGCGGCGCTTGCCGGCGCGAAGGCGCAGGTTCATCGGATAGGCAACAACCATGCCGATGTGGCTAGGAGATGAGGCTGTTACGTCGCCTTTCCCGCGGGGTCGAGCTCTCTCCAACCCATCAGGCTGAGGCCACGCCGCCAGAGGCCAAAGACCCCCAGCAGACAGACCGGCAGCAGCCACGCGAGGTGGAATACGACGGCGAAGCCCAGCGCCAGCTCCTTCTCGACGCCGAAGGCGCTCAGGGCCAGCACCACCAGGTAGTGGTACACCCCAACGTAGCCGGGTGAGGAGGGCACCACCATCCCCAGGTTGGTTATCGCCACCACCAGAGCGGCCGCCCAGAGCGGAGCCTGGATGTGGAAGGCCAGCATGGTCAGGTAGGCAGTGCCAACAGTCACCAGCCAAATGGCGGCGGTGGCGACCGCGATGCGGGCCAGTGCCCCCGCCCCCTTCAGCCCTTCCAACCCCAGGCAGAGGGCCTCCGCCCACTTCTCAAGCAGCTTCTTGCCGGAGAACCGCGGAGAGCCGGCCAGCAGCCTCATGAACAGGCCCCGCCAGCGCGGGTAGGCCAGCAGGATGCAGAGCAGCAGCAGGCCCAGCCCCCCCGCACCCACCAGCAGCCCGGATTCAGCGATCCAGGCAGGCAGGTCGGTTGTGGGAAGGACCACCGCCAGCAGCACCGCCACGCCTACCACGTCCAGGATCCGGTCCAGGGCCACCGTCGAGAGGACGGCAACGGGGCTCACCCGCTCGATCCTGGCCAGCATGTAGGTCCTGGCCAGCTCCCCCAGCCTTCCCGGGAGCACCGTGTTCACCAGGTAGCCCACCGCCGTGCTGTAGAGCAGGTTGGTCCGGGAGACCTTGCCGACGGGGAGAAGCAGCATCTGCCACTTGAGCACCTTGATCCACACGTCGATCCCGACGGTGGCCACGGCGGGGATCAGCCACCAGTAGTCGGCCCTCTCCAGGGCACCCCAGAAGCGGCCCCAGTCCACGTTCCACAGCAGCAGCACCAGGCACACGCCGCTGACGGCGATCCCCACCAACAGTCTGGTGCGCCCCTTCCCGCCACCCGACCTTGTTTCCTCAACTTCACCCAATGGTCGAGTCCCTCCGGTCTTCACCGTTCAATGTGGCCGTAGGAGCCGGCGACCCAAGACAACCCCAACCTGGCCAACACACCCACCCCTACGGCGCCCAATACCGTCCCAGCCGAACAACGTCCTCCTGGGCCCGACGGTAACTCTCCGGAGTGCCGATGTCCAGCAGGTACCCCTCCAGCAATCGGCCGAACACCAGGCTTCCCTCCGCCAACAGCCGGGGAACCAGATCGTGGCCGAAGTCGTAGTAGACCCCCGGCGGCACCCTCCGCAGGACGGAAGGCTCCACCAGGTACACCCCGGCAGCGGCGAGGTTGCCCGCTATCTCCCCCGGCTTCGGCTTCTCGACGAAGCGCACCACCCTGCCGGCAGCATCAAGCTGCGCGATCCCCTTGGATGCAGGGTCCTCGGTGTACATCAATCCGGTCGTCAGCTCTGCCCCGCTGCGCCGGTGGAGGTCTACCAGGGGCGCCAGATCCACGTCCAGCAGCATGTCCCCGTACACCACCAGGAAGGTGGAATCGAAGAACCCTTCCAGCTTCTTGGCGGCACCGGCCGATCCCAGGATCGGATCCTCGCGCGAGTAGGTTACCACGACGCCGAAGCGGCTGCCATCGCCCACGTAGTCGGTGATCGCCTCGGGCAGGTGGTGGAGGTTGATGGCGATCTCAGTTATCTCCAGACCGCGCAGCCAGCGGACGAGGTAGACCAGCAGGGGTGTCCCAGCCACCGGAAGCATGGGCTTGGGACAGGTCAGGGTGAGGGGGCGAAGCCTGGTTCCCCCACCCGCCGCCAGAATGAGCGCTTTCATCGGAGAAGCTCCGTCATTGGAGCGGGGGCCGGTCACGGACGACCAGCCCCCGCCGAATCCAGAACCGACGACAACGGAGAGCCTGCCTTAACCGCTCGCTCTCTCCACCTTGACGGCGCACACCTTCAGCTCGGCGATCTTGGCCACGGGGTCGTGGGCCGAAGTGGTCAGGGCGTTGGCCGGGGACTCGCCGAAGTGGAAGTCCATGAAGATCACGCCCTCCGGCACCACAGTGGTCACCTCCGCCGTGCCCTCGGTCCGGCCTCGGCGGGAGGACACCCTCACCGGCTCGCCGTCGGCCACACCCAGTCTAGCGGCGTCGGTTGGGTGGATCTGGACGTACTCCCGATCCACGAGGGCGTTCAACCCCTTCACCCTACGGGTCATGGTGCCGGTGTGGTAATGGTACAGCCTCCGGCCGGTAGTGAGCAACAGCGGATACTCTTCGTCCGGCAATTCGGCCGCCCTCAGGTACTCCACCGGCGAGAACAGCCCCCTGCCCCGAACGAACTTCCCGACGTGAAGGATTGGCGTCCCGGGGTGATCGGCTGCCGGCACCGGCCACTGGAGCCCACCCTTCTCCAATCGTTCGAAGCTGATGCCGGCATAGGCGGGGGTGAGGCCGGCAACCTCCGCCATGATCTCCGCGGGTCCAGGCTGCCGGAAGCCGTCGGCCAGCTGCCCGGTTGCCCCACCGATCTTCTGCGCTGTCCGGCGAGCCACCTCCTGGACGAGCTGCCAGTCGGGCCGCGACTCCCCGATCGGAGCTACGGCCCTCCGCACCCGCTGCACCCGCCGCTCGGTGTTGGTGAAGGTGCCGTCCTTCTCGGCGAAGGAGCTGCCGGGAAGGACCACATCGGCCAGTCTGGCCGTCTCCGTCAGGAAGATGTCCTGGACCACCAGCAGCTCCAGCGACTCCAGGGCGTGCTTCAGGTGGTTGATGTCGGGATCCGAGAGGAGCGGGTTCTCCCCCACGATGTACATCGCCTTGATCTGTCCCGCCTCGATGGCCGCCACCATCTCCGGCATGGTCTTGCCCGGCTCCGAGGGCAACCGGCAACCCCAGGCCGTCTCGAACTTGTCCCTCGCGCTCTCCTGAGCCACCCTCTGGTAGCCGGTGTATACGTCGGGCAGGGCGCCCATGTCGCAGGCCCCCTGGACGTTGCTCTGGCCCCGCAGGGGGTTGACCCCTGATGAAGGTTTCCCCACGTTCCCGGTCAGCATCGCCAGGTTGGCGACGGCCTTGACGTTGTCGGTCCCCGTCGTATGCTGGGTGATGCCCATGGTGTATAGGATGCTCGAAGCGCCACCGGCGCGTCCGCCGGCGGTGGCGTACACCCTGGCCGCCATCTCGATCTGCTCGGGCGGCACCCCGGTGATCCCGCTAACCAACTCCGGGGTGTACCTCCCGATGGACTCCCCCCACTCCTCGAACCCCTCTGTCCGCTCCTCGATGAAGGCAGCATCCTGCAGCCCCTCCCGCAGGATCACGTGGGCGAGCCCGTTCAGGAGCGCCAGGTCGGTGCCGGGTCGCAGCCGAAGCCAGAGATCGGCGATCCGGCACAGCTCTATCTCCTTGGGATTGGCGACGATCAGCCTGGCACCCTTCTGCCTGACGGCCTTCCGAACCTGAAGGCCGATGACCGGGTGGGCTTCTGTGATGTTGCTGCCGATGACCAGAAGGCAAGCTGCGTCCTGGATCTCGCCGATGCTGTTGGTCATGGCGCCGCTGCCGAAGCTGGTGGCCAGACCGGCCACCGTGGGGCTGTGTCAAACCCGGGCACAATGGTCTATGGAGTTGGTGCCCATCACCCCCCTCGTGAACTTCTGCAGCAGGTAGTTCTCCTCGTTGGTGCACTTAGCGGAGGCCAGGGCAGCGAAAGGTGCAGCTCCGTCGTTCGCCGGCCGGGCATACTCCGCCAGCCTCGAGGAGACGATCTCCAGCGCCTCCTCCCAGCCGGTCTCCACCAACTGACCCTCTTTCCTGACCAGCGGCCTGGCGAGGCGGTCGGGGTGGTGGATGAAATCCATACCGAAGCGACCCTTCACGCAGAGGGAGCCGTGGCTCACCGGGCTCTCCCGGTCCCCCTCGGCCCCAATCACCCTGGAGCCGCGCAGCTGGAGCTGCAGGCCGCACCCCACGCCGCAGTACGGGCAGACGGTTTCCACCCTGCGGGTGAGCTGTTGGTGGCCCTTCACCGTGATGGCCCCCACCGGGCACTTGGCCTCGCATTGGCCGCAGCTTTCGCACTGTGAGTCGATCATCGGCCGGCCCATGAAGGTGCCGATCCTGGTGGAGTAGCCCCTGTTCACGAAACTGATGGCCCCCAGCCCCTGCAGCTCGTCGCACACCCGCACGCACTTGCCGCACAGGACGCATTTGTTCATGTCGTAGGTGAAGAAGGGGTTGGAGCCGTCAACCGGCAGGACCCTGGTGGTCCTGGGGAACCTCTTCTCCCGCACCCCCACGTATGCAGCCGCCGTTTGCAGGGCACAGCGGTTGTTTTTCGGGCAGGTGAGGCAATCGTCCGGGTGGTCGGCCAGCAAGAGCTCCACCACCGTGCGGCGGGTCATCTCCACCAGGGGCGTCTCGGTCCGCACCTTCATCCCATCGGCCACGGGGATGGTGCAGGAGGCCGGCAAGCCTCGCACCCCTTCGATCTCCACGATGCACAGCCGGCAGGCACCGTAGGGCCGCAAGTCGGGGTCGGCGCACAGGTTGGGAACGTAAATGCCCGCCCCCAGAGCGGCCTCCAGCACCGTCATGCCCGGCCGAGCCTCAATCGGTTGGCCATCTACGCTCAAGCTGATGGTAGACAAGGCCGGTCCTCCTCACGACTTCAAGACGGCGGCGAACTTGCACACTTCGTAACAGGAGCCACACTTGATGCACTTCTGCTGGTCGATGGAGTGCGGCTCCCGCTTGGTCCCGCTGATGGCCTCTGCCGCGCAGTTCCTGGCGCACAGCATGCACCCGGTGCACTTCTGCGGATCGATCTCGAAGTGGAGAAGGGCGGTGCAAACGCCGGCCGGGCACCTCTTATCGACCACGTGGGCCTCGTACTCGTGCCGGAAGTAGCGGAGGGTGCTAACCACGGGATTGGGAGCCGTCCCGCCCAGGGCACAGAGGGACCCTGCCCTGACGGCGTCACCCAGCTGCAACAGTCGATCCAGATCCTCCGGCTCTCCCTTCCCCTCGGTGATCCTGACCAGGGTGTCCAGCATCTGCTTGGTGCCCAGCCGGCAGGGGGTGCACTTGCCGCAGGACTCGTTCTGGGTAAAGGAGAGGAAGAAGCGGGCCACGTCCACCATACAGGTGTTCTCGTCCATCACCACCAGCCCGCCGCTCCCCATGATGCTCCCGACCCGAGTCAGGTTCTCGAAGTCCATGGGCAGATCCAAAGCGGTGGCAGGTATGCAACCGCCCGAGGGGCCACCGGTTTGCGCCGCCTTGAACTCCTTGTCGTCGGCAATGCCTCCCCCGATGTCGAACACCACCTCCCAGAGGGTTATGCCGAGGGGCACCTCGATCAAGCCCGGTTGCTTCACCTTGCCGGCCAGGGCGAAGGTCTTGGTCCCCTTGCTCTTCCCCGTCCCCATGCCGGCGTACCAATCGGGGCCCCGCAGCAGGACCGCCGGCACGGTGGCGAGGGTCTCGACGTTGTTGATGGTGGTGGGCTTGCCCCACAGGCCCGACTGGGCGGGGAAAGGCGGACGCTGGCGGGGCATCCCCCGTTTGCCCTCGATGGAGGCGATGAGGGCGGTCTCCTCGCCACAGACGAAGGCGCCGGCTCCTTCCTTGATCTTCACGTGAAAGGAAAAGTCCGAACCCATGATGCGATCGCCCAGCAAGCCGTACCGTTCGGCCTCGGCGATGGCCGTTCGCAGCCGCTGGATGGCGAGCGGATACTCCGCCCGGACGTAGAGGTAGCCCTCACCGGCGCCGATGGCGTAGGCCGCGATGGTCATCCCCTCCAACACGGTGTGAGGATCCCCCTCCAGGACGCTCCGATCCATGAAGGCGCCGGGGTCTCCCTCGTCGCCGTTGCAGATCATGTACTTGGGGGAACCGGAGGCGTTCCGGCAGAACTCCCACTTGACGCCCGTAGGAAAACCCGCCCCGCCCCGCCCTCGCAGGCCCGACTGCTTGATCTCGTCGATCACCTGCTCCGGCGTCATCTCAATCAAGGCGCGATGCAGCGCGGAGTATCCGTCGTTGGCAACGTACTGATGGATACTGGTGGGGTCGATGAGGCCGCAGTGTCTCAGGGCAACCCTCTTCTGGCCCCTCATTACCGGCAGATCCTCGAAGCGGGGGATGCCTTCCACCGACTCCCCGTCGATCACAGCCATCGCCAGCTCCGCGACCGGCCTACCCCCCACCAGGTGGCTCACGACGACCCATTCCGCGGCCCTCGCCGTGACGAAGCCGTAGCAGACGCGAGGCTCGCCCGGCATCACCACGTCCATCAGCGGCTCCGCGTAGCACACACCTATGCAGCCCACGGCCTCGATGCCGGCCTCGACGCCCTGCTGAGCCAGGCTCTCCTTCACCACCTCCTGGATCTGATTGGCGCCCGCGGCTATGCCGCAGGTGCCCATGCCCAGGATGATGCGTGGCCTCGGGCCCCGCTTCAACTGCTCCCACTGGAGCCGAGCCTCGGCCTGCAGATCAGCGAAAGGGGATACGGTAGCCGGGTCTTCACCGAGCGGGGGAGGGTAGCTCTGTCCGCCCTCAGTCTGGCCGGCAGAGCCGCCGGCCACTACCGGGCTTTGGCTACGGCCGATGGGGGCGTCCGCCTTCTCGGTCTCGTCCATCAATCACCCCCCAGCTCCCCGGCCTCGAGCCTCTCAACCGTCGAGGCGCGGCTCTCGGCACGGCCGAACAGCTTCTTCACCTTCTGTGGGGTCATCCGGCCGTACACGCTGCCTCCTGCCACCACCACGGGTGCCAGGCTGCAGGCCCCGAAGCAGGCGATCTTCTCCAGGGAGTACTCGAAATCCTCCGAGGTGCTGCCGGCCCGAACGTTCAGGACGGTCTCCAGCTCCTGCAGGATCCTCTTGCCGCCACGGACGTGGCAGGCGGTCCCCTGGCAGACTCGAACGTGGGTTCGGCCCGGCGGAGTGAGTCGAAACTGGGCGTAGAAGGTGAGGATCCCGAATACCTCGCTGGGGGACAGCTTGAGGAAACGCGCGATCTCTTCGATGTGACAGGCCTTGAGATAGCCGTACCGCCCTTGCACCTGCTGCAGGAGCGGTATCAAAGCCCCCGGTTGGCCACTGTATCGCGCGAGCAGATCGTCAATCGGATCGGCCGCTGCTTGCACACCCATCACCCATTTTCTCTGAAAGCCGGGCACGTCCATCGTCCCTGCGCGCCGCTGGCCATCACGGCCACGACTTTCACTGGTGAAGCAACGTCACTTCGCTCGGCGGTGCAAAAGCTGTCGGCTCAATCACTCCGCAGTCGACAGTGAGGAGCGATAAGGTGGATCAGGGTACAGGAGGGCAAAGGGGGGGGAGGGATGCCGGTGGAAGTGCCGATGGGAAACCCCATTATCCACACTCCACAACTTCTACTGGAAGTAAGTTATACTCCAGACGTGGAGGGATGTCAAAGGGGGGGGAGGGATGCCGGTGGAAGTGCCGATGGGAAACCCCATTATCCACACTCCACAACTTCTACTGGAAGTAAGTTATACTCCAGACGTGGAGGGATGTCAAAGGGTGCAGCTCTCGACGGCGACCCGCATCACCTCCAGGAAGCTCAGACCTCTCTCGCGCGCTATCCTGGCGCAGTCCTCGTACTCCGGGGAGCAGCTGACCTTACCCTCGAAGGATTTCACCTTGACCCGAATGGGTCCCAGCGGGGTATCCACCGTCTCGACCCGGCGCTCGGCTGTGACTCTGCCGGTGCGGCTGATGCGAACCCCCAGGGTGGTGGTCTCCCTGAGCACCATGGAGGCCATCTCTCGCTCTCGATCCAGGGGCGATATCACGCTGAGCATCACGGCAGGGCGGTTCTTCTTCATCTGGATCGGCGTGAAGAAAACGTCCAGGGCACCCGCCGCAAACAGTCTCTCCATGGCAAACCCGAGGGCCTCGGCGGTCATGTCGTCCAGGTTTGCCTCGATGAGGGAGGTCTCCCCCGGCTCCCGGGATTCCGCCGGCTCCCCCACCCACAGCCGCAGGGCGTTGGCCCAGGGTAGCTGCTTGGTGCCGAAGCCATAGCCGACGGCGCGGAGCCGCATGTCGGGTTGGCGGAAGGTGGCCAGTGTCGCCAGGATAGCTGCGCCCGTGGGCGTCACCAACTCCGCCTCCACGTCCAGCGGCCTCAAGGGGGCCCCAACCCCAGCCAGGATCTCCATGGTGGCGGGGGCGGGAACCGGCAGGAGACCGTGGGCCGTCTTGACCGTGCCTTTGCCCGTGGGCAGTGGCGAGGCGAAGACCTCCTGGACGCCCAGCAGCTCCAGCCCGGCGACGGCCCCCACGACGTCCACCAGGGCATCCACGGCCCCCACCTCGTGGAAGTGGACGTGATCCATCGGGACCCCGTGGACCTTGGCCTCAGCCTCGGCCAGGGTGCTGAAGATGGCCTTGGCCCTGTCCCGCACCGAGGGGGACAGGGAGGAGCGGTCCAGGATGGCCACCAGGTCCGACAGGTGGCGGTGGGGTTGGGGGATCGAAGAATCCAGCGCCACCACGGCGTGGGTCCCGCTGATCCCCTGCCGCTCCACCCGATCGAAGCGCAGCTCGTAACCGGCGAGCCCCAGCTTCGCCACCTCGGCTCGCAGGGCTTCGGGATCCACCCCGGCATCCACCAGAGCCCCGAGGGTCATGTCTCCGCTGATGCCGCTGTAACAATCAAAATAGACGATCATCTCTTCGTTCCCAACAGCTCGATCGCCTTGCCGGCCAGGAACACGGAGCCGGCCACCAGCACCAGGTCTTCCCGCGACGCCAATTCCAGCGCTCGCTGGAAGGCGGCCGCGGGGTCGGCGATCGCCTCCACCTCAGTGTAACGCCCCATCTCCTGGGACAGCAACTCCAGGTCGGCGGCCCTGCGATGCCCCGAACCGGTCAGGATCGCTCGCTCGGCCGCCGGACCCAGGATCGCGGCCATCCCGGCGATGTCC
This sequence comes from Chloroflexota bacterium, assembly GCA_021845945.1. The sequence goes on along the minus strand of JAJZRD010000043.1, from coordinate 1,017 downwards.
TTGTCACCGCTGGCCCCGAAAACCAGGATCAGCCGCTCGTACCGGAACTCCTGGCGGAGGGTCTCCATCAACCGGCGGACGGAGTCTCCGTTGTGGGCCGCGTCCACCACCACTGCCGGATCTCCACGGATCAACTGGATCCGGCCGGGCCATTCCACCTCGGCCAGGCCCCGGCGGATGGCCTCCGCATCGACGCGGAAACCCTGCTCACCCAGCAGCTGCAGCGCGGCCACGGCGGTAGTTGCGTTGTCTTTCTGGTGATCCCCCAGCAGGGCCACCCACAGCCCTTCCAGGCTTCCGAAGGGTCCGCGAACGTCGATAGCGCCCGGCCCGGACCCCTTCGTCCATCGCCAGTCGCGCCCGATCTCGTAAAGTCGCGCTCCCGTCTCGATGGCTACTCGCCGCAGCACCTCCATCGCCTCGGGCTGCTGGGGCGAGGACACCGCCATGCCATCCCAGCGGAAGATCCCCGCTTTCTCCGCGGCGATCTCCCCCAGGGTGCCCCCCAGCACGTCGGTGTGATCCAGGCTGATGGAGGTAACCACCGAGAGGATCGGGTCCACCGCGTTGAGGGCATCCAGACGGCCCCCGACCCCGATCTCCAGCACGGCGACGTCCACCTGTTGCTCGGCAAAGTAGCACAGGGTGAGGGCGGTGCCCACCTCGTAGGTGGTGAGTCCTCCCAGATCCCTCGTTCCCGCGTGCAGGGCGTCCACGTCGGGTCTGATCCGCTCCGCCAGCGCGGCTACCTCTTTCCGGCCGATCTGCCTCCCGTCCACCCAGCTGCGCTCACACCAATCGATCAGGTGGGGCTGGGTGTAGCGGCCCACCCGGTACCCCGCTGCCCTCAAGCCCTCGGCGATGAAGGCGGCCGTGGAGCCCTTTCCCTTGGTGCCGGCGACCGATATGGAGGGGTACTTCCGGTGGGGGGAGTCCAGGCGGCTCAGCAGCGCCCGCATTCGCGGCACCTTCAGGGGACGAAGCGCCTTCTCCTCCCCCTTCGGCCGAGCCGGTTCC
>JAJZRD010000314.1 GCA_021845945.1 Chloroflexota bacterium | reverse complement strand
GGCCGATTTCCAGGTTTCGTCCGTAGGGTAGATAGCTGGATCGCTTCTTATCGAAAGGAGAGACGCAGTGGCGCGTTTTATCTACCTTGACCATGCCGCGACCACGCCGGTTGACCCGGCCGTGGTCGCGGCGATGATCCCCTACTTCACCGAGAAGTTCGGCAACCCATCCAGCATCTACGCGCCCGCTCGGGAGGCTCGTAAGGCGATGGATGGAGCTCGCGACACGGTGGCTCAAGTCCTGGGGGCCAGCCCCACCGAGATAGTCTTCACCGGCGGGGGCAGCGAGAGCGACAACTTGGCCCTGAAGGGGGCCGCCTTCGCCAACCGCCACAAGGGCAATCACATCATCACCACCCAGGTCGAGCATCACGCCATCCTGCACAGCTGCGAGTACCTGGAGAAGCGGTTCGGCTTCAGGATCACCTACCTGCCGGTGGATCGGCACGGCACGGTGGATCTGGACGCCCTGCAGAGGGCGCTGACCCCGGACACCATCCTGGTCAGCATCATGTACGCCAACAACGAGGTGGGGACGATCCAGCCGATCCAGGAGATCTCCCGCATCGTGAAGACCCAGGGGGTCCTGTTCCACACCGACGCGGTGCAGGCCGGCGGCAGCCTGGATCTCAGCATGGACAAGCTGGGCGTGGACATGCTGAGCCTGTCCGCCCACAAGTTCTACGGGCCCAAGGGCGTGGGGGTCTTCTACGTCCGCAAGGGCACCTCCTACTGGCCGCAGCAGCAGGGCGGCGGGCAGGAGCGGGGCCGTCGTGCGGGCACCGAGAACACGGCGGGCATCGTGGGGTTTGCGACGGCGCTGAAGCTGGCCTACGACCGGCTGGACTCCTACAACGCCCACGCCAGCAAGCTGAGGGACAAGCTGATCCAGGGCATCAGCCGCATACCGGGGGCCTACCTGACCGGCCATCCCACCAACCGGCTGCCCAACAGCGCCAGCTTCGTGTTCGACTACGTTGAGGGGGAGTCGATCCTGCTCAGCCTGGACATGCTGGGGATTGGGGCTTCCAGCGGGTCCGCCTGCACCTCGGCGTCGCTGGAGCCTTCCCACGTGCTGAAGGCGATGGGAGTGCCTATCGAGCGGGCCCACGGGAGCCTGCGGCTCACCACGGGCAAGGACAACACGGAGGAGGACGTCGACCGAGTCGTGGAGGTTCTCCCAGCCGTTATCGAGCGACTGAGGGCGATGTCGCCCATGGCGGGCGCGGGCGCCGGCACACCGTCGGGCCAATAGAAGCATCGAGGAGCAAGGGCGGATGTACAGCGACCTGGTGATGGAGCATTTCAGCAACCCCAGGAACGTCGGCGAGATCGCGGATGCCGACGGCGTCGGGGTAGAGGGCAACCCCGTCTGCGGCGACGTGATGAAGATATACATCAGGGTCCAGGGCGGGCGGATCGCCGACGTGAAGTTCAAGACCTTTGGCTGCGGCGCCGCTATCGCTACCAGCAGCATGGTCACCGAGATGGTGAAGGGGAAGACGCTGGACGAGGCGATGGAGATCAGCAACAGGGCGGTGGCCGAGGCGCTGGGGGGTCTCCCGCCGGTGAAGATGCACTGCTCGAACCTGGCGGCCGATGCCCTCCACAAGGCGATAGAGGACTACAAGAGCAAGGTCAAGGCGTAAGGGAATCGACCTCTTCCGGCCCTGATGATCATTTACGGCTCAATCGGGTAACGCTATCTTTCGGCCTCGCCCGCCCCTTTAGTGGCGGGCTGAGAGAACGAAGTCCACTAAAGGGACTGCGAACGAGATGGGGTGAGCCCCTTCAGGGCCGAGGTCGTGCCTCAGCCCTCGTACCCCTTCAGCGGTTTCCCATCCACCCAGATCCGCGGGCCGGTCATCAGCATGTCGTAGTGGGTGAGGGCCAGCAGGTCCCGATCGTAGTTGGACCCGATGGCCACGTGGCAGGTCCCTCCGACCTTCTCCGCCTCCAGCATGTCTGGGATCATCTCCGCCTTCGGGTTCAGTCCCAGCCCCACCTCGCCGATGCCCCAGCTGTTGCGGGCGTACTCCTCCTTGCCCATGGCCTTCGCCTGGGCCTCGCCCAACTTCAGGGATGCTTCCACCGCCTCCGCGTGGGCACTGGGCAGGATGTGGGTCACGTAGCCGTCCTTCACTTCCATGACGACCGGCTCGGCCGGCACCAGACACTTCGGACCGATGGCGATCACGCCGTCGAAGACGATCCTGCCCCGGGCCGTGCCCAACTCGGGCGAGAAGAAGATCTCACCGCAGGGCAGATTGCCGTGGGTGCCCGGCTTGCGCATGTCGCCATCGTCCACGAAGATCTTGCGGCCCCGCAGCCCGACGGTGAGGTCGGTGCCGGCCGGGGTCTCGATCCGCATCTCCGAGCTGCCCTCCGCGGCTTTCTTTAGCTCGGCAGCCGTGGCGCGGATCGCGGCGTAATCGACCTCCATGCAGCGCAGGAAGGTCTCCATCTTGATGCCCGGCGAGGTGCCGGCCCGGGCTCGTTTGTCGCCTTCGGTGATCTTGTCGAAGATGCTGGTGTACTTCTGGCCATCGCGGCCAACGTAGCCGATGTGCAGTCCGTGGGGATCTTTGCCGATCTTGTCGGTGGAGATGCTGAAGATGACGTCGGGCTCGGTGGCCAGGGCCCCCAGCACGCCTGGATCGGACATGTCGGTGATAGTCCTGGCGGGCTGTCGGGCCAGGAGGGGCCTTCCGCCCATCTCCAGGGCCGCCTGAAAGTAGGCATCGCAGATCAGGCGGGAGGTCTCCTCGGGATTCCCGACTATGAGCACCCGCTCGTCCGGCTGGAGGGCCAGGGACTGCTCCAGCACCGTTCTGGCTATTCTCAGCAGCTCGGAACTCTCTACCATGATTCTCCCTCAAACAAACCCAGCGCAGCCGGCCACGGAAGGTTCGGCCGAGGGGATTGTCGCACAGCCGTAGGGGAAGACACAAGGCAGCGCGGGCTGCCCGGCGATGGCCGGCTTCGGCCTCGGGAGGGGCCTCCTACGAGCCTTTCCCGCCGAAGCAGTGAACGCCGCCGCCGTCGGCCACGCTCACCAAGCAGCGGTTGCAGGCGGTGCATCGGGAGGGGCGAAGGTCTCCGGCCTGGATCCGCCTAACCAGGTGGGGCTCCCGAAGAAAGGGGCGCGCCATGCTGACGAAGTCGACTTTCCCCTCGCGCAGCAGTTGATCCATCACCAGGGGGGATCGGAGTCCGCCGACCAGCAGGACCGGAACCCTGGTTGCCCGCCGAATCCTCTCCGCATAGGGGGCGAAGTAGGCCTCTTCGAACCTGACCTGGCTTCGGAGCCTGTCGGCCACGGCCACCATAAGGTTCCGAATCACCAGCCCCATCTGGGAGATGGGGCGGCTTCGAAGCATTTGCTGGATGGGTATGTCGCCTCGGCTCATGTGGAAGATCGTTTCCAGGGTGC
>JAJZRD010000313.1 GCA_021845945.1 Chloroflexota bacterium | reverse complement strand
ACCGACCCCGTGAGCTACCAGGTAGAAGGCTGTGACCAGGGCCAGGAGATAGAGAGCGATGGTGGGCACCGAGCGAAGGGCGACCCGGATGCTGAAGAAGAGCCTCGCCGCGTCGAACATCTCGAGAAACTCGGGACCGACGGTTCTGAGAGGCCCGACCCGCAGCAGCCGATCCACCAACTTCTGCACCGGCCGGACCCGAAAGAGGACCGCCACCACCACAGCGGCGGCGGCGAACAGCCCTGCGACGGCGGGGCGAAGCCAATCCCACCCCGGTATGCCAAAGATCGCCAGCACCACCATTGAGATGGCCGCTTCGCCGACCAGCAACGCCGAGGTGGCGGCGGAGGATCTGGAGAAATCGGCCCCGGCGATCCTGCGCAACAGGTAGTTCTGAACGTAGATGCCGGCCGGAAGGCTCACCGCCATCTCACCCACGACGAAGGCAAGGGCCAACTGCCTCCAGCCGATGGAGATGTGGATCACACCGATCAAGTAGTGCCACAGAAACCCCTTCAGGGCCAGGTAAAGGATGGCCAGCGCCAGGGAGAGCGCCATTACGGGGAGGGGGATGCCCCGGATTTGCCCCATCACCGCGGCCGCATCGGAGACAGTCAACACGAAGGCCAGAAGGGCCGCGCTCAGAAGCACCGGAATCAGGATCTGGGGCTGGGTCAGCGTCTTCAGCAAGTTCGATCCACTCCGAAGCAGCAATCGATCACGCAGCAGGGTACAGCCACCGGAGGCAGCGGATCAAGCTCGGTTGGTTGTTGATCCTTGCCCGACCCTTCCGTCAGGCCTCCGGCCGGATCTATGGTATGATTTGTGAGACGCCGTGCCCCATCCGGGTGCGGTTTCAACTCGACAATCCGAAGGAGGAAAGGGCGTTGGCCCCACCCCAAGCTACGACAGCTCGGTGGGCATGGAGCCTTCCGACCATACGATGGGACACCGTCTGGAAAGAGATCCTTCGGCTGATCAAGTACGGGCTCGTTGGGTCCTCCAACACCGTGATCAGTCTCGCGGTCTTGAACCTCTTTTTCTTACTCTGGGCGCCCACTAACCAGATCATCCTGGTGTTGGGCAGCACCACGGCCTACGCCGCCGGAGACCTTAACGGTTACTGGTGGAACAGGAGCTGGACCTTCGGCGCCGGCGAGGCCAACTGGAATCAGTTCGCTCGCTTCGCCGCCGTCAGCATAGTGTGTATGGCGCTGAACGCGGCCATCCTCTGGGGGTCCGCCGGATGGTTGATGGCGCTGTTCCTCCCCAGTTGGCTGGTGGGCAACGCGTCGCAGATCTCTATGATGCTGGCGGGTGGTCTCGGCTACCTGGCCTGCCGTTTCTGGGTGTTCAAGAAGGAAGACAATCCCGAAACGGCGCGCTAACAAGAGATGCGAACAAACGAGCAGGTAGGCTCGATGCTGAGCCTACCTGCTCTTCCTTTTCCGGCGCTCGCGCCCTATCCCCGCCTCGGCACACCCCTGGTGTGCCCCAGAAGCTTGATCATCAGGCCGGTAATGGCGAAGGCCGGCCCCAGAACGCCCACCATGAGGGCATCGTCCCGACGTCCCATGAGGTAAAGCCCCGTGGACGCGAAGATGGAAGCCATACTGAAGCCGAGGTAGGCTTCGTCGGGAGCTTGCTCGAAGCCCCAGGCCACGGTGTCGGCGCGCTCGGTCATTTCCGCTGCCACGACTGGTCCTCCTTCTCTCCTTCTTCTCGGGGTTCGGGTCCGTCGTTCCATTGTGCGCGACCTCCCTGTGGTGCCACGGCGGGAGATGGGCTGCTGAAAGAAGCGGCATCTACTTCCCCGTTGTTCCTTGCATCTTTCGTGCCGCTGGTTGGGGGGCGAGCCTCCCGCCAGATCTCCTTGCCCAGCCACAGGGAGGGCGCTGCATCAGGGCGCGGCCGCGCTGGTGGCGACGGCCAGGAGGGTCAGGGTCAACCGGGCCAGCTTCGATTGGCGGCCGCGAGCTGCCGCCACCCCCGGGTAGCCGTCACCCTGCCGCCCGGTAAGAAGCACGGCCACTCCAGGGTCAGGTGATGGCCAAGTTCGCCACCAACACCCTGAAGGCGAAGAGCGCCGGGGTCCTCTTCGACATCAGCAATGACTACAGCAAGGGGCTGGCCGAGACCTTCAAGGACGCCTTCGAGAAGGCCGGCGGGAAGGTCGTGAGCTACGAGTCCTACGGCAAGGACGACGTCGATTTCGCGGCCATCCTGACCAAGACGGGCGCCAACAACCCCGACGTGCTGTTCCTCCCCGACTACTACAACAAGGTCAGCCTGATCGGGCGACAGGCCAAGGAGAAGGGCGTCAAGTCCACTCTCCTGGGCGTGGACGGCTGGGACTCGGCCGAGCTGGAGCCAAGGCCGTCGAGGGCGGCTACTTCAGCAACCACTACAGCCCCGAGGATAAGCGCCCCGAGGTGTAGGAGCGGATCAAGAAGTACCAGGTTAAGTTCGGCACCGCCCCGGATGCCCTGGGCACCCTGTCCTACGACGCGGCGAAGCTGCTGGTCGCGGCCGTCCGCTACCTTCGAGCCGCGCGGCCGTCGCAGCTGACGGCGCAGGAGGAGCACTCCTTTCGACAGGGCTCCACGTGAATGCTGAAGGTGGCGGCCCCCAGGGTTTGGCGCAGATCCCGCTCCAGGTGGTCGCACAGGGCGTGGGCCTCCGCTACCGACGCCTCGCCATTTACCACCAGGTGCAGATCGACGTGGCGGTCGCCTCCTGCCTTTCGGGTCCTCACCTGGTGGAACCCGACCACCCGATCACCGTGCTGCTTCAGGGTCTGGCTGATCAGCTGCCGCTCGCCGTCCGGAAGGCTCCGGTCCAGCAGGTCCACGAAGGACTTGCGGGTGATGTCCCAGGCCGCCTTGACGATCAGCGCCGCCACGACCAGGGCTGCGATAGGGTCCAGTATGGCGAGCCCGGTCAGCCGAACGGCCACCAGGCCGAGGAACACGCCCAAGGAGGTGAGCACGTCGGTGGTCAGATGGTAGGCGTCGGCCTCCAGCGCCACGGAATCGGTCTCTCGAGCCACCTTGAACAGCAGGCGGGAGACCAGGATGTTTGCCCCCACGGAAACCGCCATGATCGCCAGCCCCAGATCGACCCGCGGCATCTCCATGCCGTGCATCAGCTTCCCGATCGCCTCGTAGATGATCATCCCAGCGGCAAGGAAGATCAGGATTGCCTCGACGGTGCCGGAGACGTTTTCGACTTTGCCTCGACCGTAGGGGTAGCTGTCATCGGGCGGCCGGGCGGAGGTCCGAACGGCCACGTAGGCTATGACCGAAGCCAGCAGGTCCACACCCGAGTGGATCGCCTCGGCCACGACGCTGACGGAGCCGATGGACAGGCCGACGATCAGCTTGCCGAGGGTGAGGGTGGCGTTGGAGGCAACAGATAGAGCGGCGACGCCGGTCTTGGTGTGAAACACAATG
>JAJZRD010000312.1 GCA_021845945.1 Chloroflexota bacterium | reverse complement strand
GCCAGGTGACGATCTTCCATGCCGACAAGGGCGTCGATGCTGCCATCCAACTGGTTATCAGCCATCGCCACCTGGCCGATCAATCCACCGAACACTGGGCGCGTCGGCTCGAAGCCGCCCTCCTCGCTGCCTGAGACCTTCCAACGAAGTTTGCGCAATCCTGGATACAGTACCGACCCACCCGCCATCTCTACCCCTGGCATCTTTCCTGCTTCGTCCCCCCTTCCGACCTCAACCACAGCAGGGAGGTGAAGGGATGGCGCAGAAACAACGGGGTGGACACAGCATGTCCGCCGGAGGCCATGGCGGCGGGCATACGGCCCACGGCCAGAAGACGCTCTCCATCGGGGCCAGCAATCTGACCCCCGAAGACGAGCGCTTCCTGGCGGCGCATCAGAACGAGCTCTCGAAGACGACCCTGCGCTCCAGGTGGATCCACGACCCGCACGAGCACGAGGATCACCCCGGCCAGTCGCTGGCCACCCGCAGCCACGACGTGATCCGGCACTGGGCCGAGGAGCGGGGTGGCCAGCCCGCGACGGTGCCAGGCACCGAGCATGGCAGCCGGCCGGGGGTACTCCGGTTCAACTTCCCCGGCTACGGAGGGGAGGCACTGGAGCAGATAAGCTGGGAGGACTGGTTCAGGACCTTCGACCAGCGGGAGTTGGTCTTCGTCTTCCAGGAGCACAAGACCGACGGCCGGATGAGCAACTTCTTCCAGCTCGACAGCCCCTCGCGCGAGCGCGAGTAAGAGGATATCCGTAAGGGGAGGCTCGGTCCGCCCCACCACGGGCCAGACGTCAACCGCTGCCCTGCCATGGGGACTGGGGCCTCAATCCTCAGTCCCTTCCTCGGCCGGCAGCTTTCGGATCACCCTGGCCTTCCACACTCGCCGGCCCCGCATGGAGACTACCTCTACCTCGGCGTCGGGCAGATCCACCTTATCGCCCTCGTTGGGGATGCGGCCCAGGCGGGCGTACACCAGGCCGCCGATGGTATCCACCCCCTCGGTTTCCAGGTCCACGCCGACGGCAGCACCCACGTCCTCCAGGTCCGCCCCACCGATCACCATCGCATCTCCGACGCCTACCACCTGGATCTCCGGCTCTTCGCGGGCGTCGTACTCGTCGCGAATGGGGCCCACTATCTCCTCCAGCAGGTTGTCCAGGGTCACAATCCCCGCCGTCCCGCCGTACTCGTCCACCACCACCGCCAGGTGAAGCTGCTGCCTCTGCAGCTCCGGTAGCAGCTCCGCCGTCCGTTTGGATGAAGGCACGTGGTAGGCGCGCCGCATGATGGTGGTGACGGGCCGGTCGGTCTGCTCTGGGGTAGCCTGAGGGGGCAGCGCGTGGAGCACATCCTTGGCGTGAACCACGCCGATGATGTTGTCCAGATCGCCGTCGTAGATGGGAAGCCGCGTATGGCCGGTTTCCACCACCGCCTGGCGGGCCTGCGCCAGTGTGGCCTCCTTGGGCAGGGCACGCACGTCCACCCGGGGGACCATCACCTCCTCGGCCAGGGTGTCCCCGAACTCGAACACCTCGTCGATCAGCTTCCGCTCCGTCGGCTCGACGACCCCATCCTCCTCACCGCTGGCGACCATCGCCATGATCTCCTCCTCGGTGATGGGGTTCACTCGCGCCCGCTCGGGGTTGCCGGTCAACCGCAGCACCAGGTTGGTGCTGGCCGTGAGGATCCAGATCACAGGCGCGGCGATCCTGGCCACCAGCTCCACCGGACGAGCCAGACGGAGGGCGACGGACTCGGCGTTGGTGATCGCCAGGTTCTTGGGCACCAACTCCCCGAATACCAGGGTGACGAAGGAGATGAAGAGGGTAACGAGCACGAAGGCGATGCCGTAGGCGTTGTAGGCTATCCAGGGCACCGGCTGGCTCGACAACCAGGCGGTCATCACCACCACCAGGCTGACGGCCCCCACCGCCGAGGCGAAGAAGCCGGACAGGGTCACCGCGATCTGGATCGTCGCCAGGAAGCGACCGGGTTGCTCCAGCAGCCGCTGCACCGTGATGGCCGCACGGTCACGTTCCTCTTCCGCCAGGTGGCGAAGCCTTGACCTGCGCACGGAGACGATGGCGATCTCGGCGGCCGCGAAGAGGGCGTTAAGCAGGATGAGGACGACAATTGCGGCCAGTTCGATGGCCACATCCTGAATGCTGGTGCCTGCAGTCATATGCCGCTGTCCGTCCTCCCGCCTACCGCTATGAGATCGCCGCTAATACAGATTGTACACCATTACGCGGTCCCCTTGACGCGATCCGGGTACGGGTATACAGTTCGGCGGAAGCCTTCAGCCGCCCAACCCCTTTCATCTAGATGCGCTTAGTTGCCGACTGCTAAACCCGGAGGATATGGATGTTGGACCACGTGTTCCTTGGACCCCACCCGGGCCTCATGACCGATCTCTACCACCCCGACGCCGCCTACATCAGCTGGCGGACGGGTAGAAACGGCCTCGCCACCTTCGATTTGTACGCCCGCGCGGCTCCCTTCGCGGGCACCTACATGCTGGTCGCAGGCCTGGAGATGGCCCTGGAGTTCGTGCAGTCCTTCCAATACTCCGACGAGGCCCTTCGCTACCTGGGCCAGATCCGGGATTACGATCCGGAGTTTCTGGACCACCTGCGCGACCTCCACTTCACGGGGCAGATACTGGCAATGCCCGAGGGGTCCATCGCCTTCCCCAACGAGCCCATCCTGAGGGTAACGGCCCCCTTCCAGGAAGCCCTGCTGCTGGAGTCGGGGCTGCTGCACATGATAAACCTCTCCACCCTCATCGCCACCAAGGCGGCACGGGTAGTCCACGCCGCCCAGGGGCGGACGGTTTCGGACTTCTCTCTGCGCAGGGCCCAGTCGCCCTTCGTCGTGACCAGGTCCGCCTACATCGGTGGCTGCGCCAGCTCGGCCTTCCTGGCGGCGGCCTACGAGTTCCGGCTGCGGGCCACCGGCACCATCCCCCACGCCCTGGTGCAGCTGTACGACAGCGAGCGGCAGGCCTTCGCGGCTGTGGCCGAGAGCTTCAACCGTTACACCCTGCTGCTGGACACCTACAACGTGCAGGAGGCCATCCACACGGCGGTGGAGGTAGCCCGGGAGTACCAGGATAGGGAGGGGCACACCCTCACGGCAGTGCGGCTCGACAGTGGCGACCTGCTGGAGGGCTCCAAGTACGTGCGGAAGGTGCTGGACGATGCCCGCATGCCCGAGGTGCGGGTGCTGGTCAGCGGCGACCTGGACGAGTTCCGCATAGCGGATCTGGTGGCCCAGGGCGCGCCCATCGACGGCTTCGGGGTCGGCACCAGCATCGGGGTCGGGGCGGGATCCATCAAGCACAAGGCGCCGGGAGGCGCTCTGGGGGCCGTATACAAGATGGTGTGGTACGAGGACGAGGAATCGGCCGATCGGCCCAAGATCAAGCTGGCCGGAGAGAAGAGCACCT
>JAJZRD010000311.1 GCA_021845945.1 Chloroflexota bacterium | reverse complement strand
GGATGGTGAGCTCTGGCTGTACAACAGCTTCGTCGCCACCTACGACCAGGGCAACCGGTTCAACCACGAGACCGGAAGGCCGAGGAAGTTGCTGCTCCACAAGGGCGAGATCGCGCGGCTGGCGGGCCTCTCTCAGGAAGCGGGCAAGACCTTGGTGGCCTTGAAGGTGTACGACCGGAAGGGTCACATCAAGATCGAGATCGGACTGGCGCGCGGCAAGAAGGAATACGACAAGCGGGAGACACTCGCCCGCAAGGAAGCCGAGAGGGAGGTAGAGAGAGCCCTCAAGGATGCCGTTCGCCAGTAGGAGCGACCAGGGACGTGAGACCGGGTAGGAGAGGCTGGAGTCTCCAGTCCCGAGTTCCCTCACCGGTTGCCGGTGTCGAGTCGCAAGTCTCTCGTACGGGGGCGCTAGGTTTCGACAGGGGACGACACGCGAGAATTGCAAGCCGAGGGTGCCATCGCGCCTCGTAAAAAGGTGGCAAAAGGCATAACTGCCAACGAACCAGTAGCTCTCGCAGCGTAACAACGCTTCGAGCGTCCGCCCAGCCTCTTCTCGATGGGTTGGGGTCGGGCGTCACCAAGTCGAGATGCTGTGGCCCTGACCGCCTGCTAGGGGTTGCCTAAGAGCAGCTGGCTGGCCTGAGGACTCCCCGTCGGTAGGGGATCCGAGGGCGAGAACCCAAATGCCGACTAAGCTTGTAGCATATTCTCGGTGAACTCGCTCTGGACGGGGAGTTCGACTCTCCCCCGCCTCCACCACAATATCTCCCTGCCCGGTTTCCACGGCGGGGATTTTCTTTAGGCTAAAGGGGAGACTGGTAATGGAGAAGATCATCGCGGAAGGCCTCACCTTCGACGACGTCCTCTTGGTACCCAGCTATTCGGAGGTTCTGCCCTCGGAGACCTCCGTCCGAACCCGCCTCACCAAGCGAATCTCGCTGAACATCCCCGTCGCCTCGGCGGCCATGGATACGGTCACCGAGAGCCGAATGGCAATCGCGCTGGCCAGGGAGGGTGGCATAGGATTCGTCCATCGGGCCATGCCCGTGGAGCTGCAGGCCGAAGAGGTCGACAAGGTGAAGCGCTCCGAGAGCGGGATGATCGTGAACCCGATCACTCTCCGGCCCAACGACTCCCTGGCCGACGCCTGGCGCCTCATGGAGCAGTACCACATTTCCGGGGTTCCCATCGTCGACGACGGGATGCGGCTGGTGGGCATCCTCACCAACAGGGACATCCGCTTCGAGACGGGCGGGGAGCAGCCGGTATCCCAGTTGATGACCAGCAACGGGCTGGTGACGGCCCCGGTCGGGACCACCCTCGAGCAGGCCAGGGAGATCCTCCACCGCCACAAGATCGAGAAGCTGCCCATCGTGGACGACCGGAGTGTCCTCAAGGGGCTGATCACGGTGAAGGATATCCAGAAGAAGATCAGCTACCCCAACGCCGCCAAGGATGCCCTCGGGCGGCTGCTGGTCGGTGGTGCGGTGGGCGCCGGCGACGACCTGGCCCGCCGCTCCGCGGCCCTGGTTGAGGCGGGCGTGGACGTGCTGTCCATCGACGCCGCCCACGGTGCCTCGCGCAACGTGGTCCGGGCGCTCAGGATGCTGAAGGAGCAGTACCCCAACATGGAGGTGATCGGCGGGAACGTCGCCACCTACGACGGGGCGAAGCGGCTTCTCGACGCAGGCGCCGACGCCATCAAGGTGGGTGTCGGGCCCGGCTCCATCTGCACCACCCGCATAGTTTCGGGCGCGGGAGTCCCCCAGCTAACGGCCGTGATGGAAGTATTCAAGGCCACACAGGGGCAGGTTCCCCTGATCGCCGACGGCGGCATCAAGTACAGCGGCGACATCACCAAGGCCCTCTGCGCCGGCGCCGACCTGGTGATGATCGGCAACCTGCTGGCCGGCGTCGAAGAGAGCCCCGGCGAGGTGGTGGTGTACCAGGGGGATCGCTACAAGGACTATCGAGGCATGGGCTCCCTGGGCGCGATGAAGTACTTCGGCCGGGACCGATACGGCCAAGCCGAGGGCCAGAAGCTGGTGCCCGAGGGCGTCGAAGGACGCGTTCCCTACAAAGGGCCGCTCTCCCAGGTGCTGCACCAGCTGGTGGGTGGACTCCGATCGGGCATGGGCTACCTGGGATGCAGCAGCATCGAAGAGCTGCAGCAGAACGGGCAGATGGTCCGGATCACCCAGGCCAGCCTGACCGAGAGCCACGTCCACGACATCTTCTTGACCCGCGAGGCGCCCAACTACTCCCGGTAGCCGTCGTGCATCGGCTTCAGGGCATCATACAGGGGTGGGGCGTCGCCCCACCCCTGTTCCGCTCCACTACTTCGGAAGCTCTCCCTCCTCCTCCGTCTCCTGGCGAGCACGCTCCTCCCGCTCCTTCTTCAGCCGCCGCTCCGCGGCCTCCGTGACCAGCGGGGTGTAGAAAGGCTCCTCGGACTGCTTCCCCTGAGCCATCTCCGAGTCGCTCCCCTCGGCATCCACCTCGGTCCAAGACTCCTGCGGGTACTGCAGGTGTCGCTTGTGACTGTCATCCCGCTTCGCAGGCGCTCGCTCTTCGGGCTTCTTTCCCATGGCAGACATCCTCCCTCCTGGACCTTCCGGGAGGTCCCGCTCCCCGACCTCCGGCTGCGGTCGCCCCCAGGCCGCAGCCGCACCCGTTGGGCAAAGGGCGTGCCCATGCCCCCGCCGCTCACGTGGCCAATTGCGTGCAAACAGCCGCAGAAGTGGTATACTCTACTTAATAGAGCAAGTTCGGCGCCTATCGGCAGCATGCCGGGTGAGCTACTCTAAAAGCGCTAGAGTGGCAACCAGTCAGGCATGAAACTTGTTTATGCTGAGATGAACTGCACGGCATGGGGCAGCCGGCGATGAATGGGGCTCCCTCGAGGCGCAGGGGCGGTTCGGCCGCGTGGTGGAGCAGAAGGATGGAACATCAGGATGGCACTGTTCGTGCTCATGTTGTTCCCTCCAAGGTACTAAATCTATATTGAAGACTCAAGCGTAGATAGAGCGCATTGAGGGAGGAGCGCTGGGACAGATGACGGCACTAGGACAAAAGGTCAAGGAACTTCGTGTGTCTAAGGGAATGACCCAGCAGCGGCTGGCCGAGAAGGCCGAAGTCAGCCACTCGCTGATCAGCGCTCTCGAATCCGGCCGCCGGAAGTACGTCTCGGCCCAGGATATCGAGAGGCTCGCCAAAGCGCTCGACATGCCCTCCAACGAACTGTGGAAGCTGGTTCCCGGGGGCAAGAGCGAGCAGCGATACATTCCCATCACCGGTACAGGCACCAGCGGGATGGCCAAGTCCGCCTGAAAACCGTTGCCGCAACCAAGGGCTGGCCGCCGCCAACCGCGGGGGCCAGCCGCCGGCAAGACAGGTCACTTCCGGCCGAACTCCCGCTCCAACTGGTTGTGGCTCAGCAGAATGGCCGTCGGCCGGCCGTGGGAACAGTGCTGGGTGATGTCCGTCTCCTCCAGGGCTTCTACCAGCGACCGCATCTCCTCGAAGGAGAGCGGCTGCCCCGCCTTTACCGCTCCCCGGCAGGAGAGTGCCACAGCCGCCCGCTCCCGC
>JAJZRD010000310.1 GCA_021845945.1 Chloroflexota bacterium | reverse complement strand
CCTATCTGGGCAAGGAGGTTGGGGCGGTAACCCAGTTCAGCAATCGCCCCCTCCACCCGTTGGGCAAGCTCCGAGCTTACGAACTTGTTCTTGTTGATGACCGCGGAAACCGTCGCCACGGATACCCCGGCCAGACGGGCGACATCTCTCGTAGTAGTCACGGACGGTCTCCTTTGGCCAACGGTAGCCAGCGATACGTTTCGCTGAGTCGCCGATGAGTATACATAGGTGAGCGGTCGCCGTCAATACTTCCACTATGATTCTGTTGAAGCCGGTCTGGAGGGCGGCGGTTGGCAAGCTACTTGCGGGAAGGCTGTTGATGGAGATGGGTTGCCCCACCTCCTGGGTCCGGACGCCAACCCTGATTCACAGCGATCCAGAGGAGGTACCTGAGAGATGAAGCTAAGGCCGTTCTTTATGACCAGCGGGCTGCTCGCCCTGAGCCTCGCGTTGCTGTCCGCCGGTGGTTGCGCGCCTACAGCGGCACCGAGCCCCACCGCGCCTCCGGCGGCTACCGCGCCTCCGGCAGCCACCGCGGCCCCAGCAGCCACCGCCACGACCGCCGTCACCGCCACCACCGCACCGACCAGGCCGGCGGCATCCCCCACCGGCGCGGCCAGCCCAACAGTGGCCGGCACCGCGGCCCCCACCAGGGCGGCATCACCCGTCGCCACCACTGGGGCCACGGCCGCCGGCCAAGCGCTCTACACGACCAACTGCGCGGCCTGCCACGGAGCCAACGGCGCAGGAGGCGTGAAGGTAGGGAACTCCACCTCTGCCGACCTTCGGTCGCCTGGGCTGGAGAACACGTACAAGAACAACGATGCCCTCATAGCCCGGGCGATCCTGGAAGGCAAGGATCAGAATGGAGACAACCTAGACCCGGAGATGCCTCGCTTCCAGGGGAAGCTGACTCCAGAGCAGGTGAACCAGATCATCGCCTACCTGAAGACCCTCCATCAGTAGAAAGGGACGGTGGCGTACTCCGGCTTCCGGAGTACGCCACCGCTCGGAGCCTCTCCTAGCCCCATCTCCATTCCGCTATAATACTCCTGGACATTTCCCAGGTTTGCGACTATAATATCACCAAAGCTGACAAACTCATTGTCAGGGTTGACGCTTCGGTCCGTCGGGCCGTCCAACCGAGCGCCACCCGGTGGGAGTTGACGATGATACCTATCGAACGTTTCACGCAGCAGGCTCAAGAGGTGCTGGCCCGCGCCCAGCAGCTCATCAATCAATTGCGCCATCAGGCCGTAGAACCGGAGCACCTGCTGCTCGCCATGATCGAACAGCCTGAGGGCCTGGCCTCTCAGCTCTTCCACCAGCTCGGGGTCGACGTCCAGGCCCTTCAGAATCAGTTGCGAAACTGGCTGGAGCGCCAGCCCAAGGTGCTGACCGCCCCCGCCGGCAGCCAGCAGCTCTACTTCACCGATCGCACCCGCGTGGTGGTGGAGGGGGCCATGGCAGCCGCCAACAGCCGGGGCGACCAGTTCATCGGTGTGGAGCACCTGCTGGCGGCCCTGGTGGTCCAACGGCAAGGCACTGTTGCAGAGACTCTCCGCAGCTACGGTGTTACACCCGATAGTCTGGGTAGAGCGCTCGAGTCGATCCGCGGAGGTGAGGGAGTGAACGATCCGAACGCCGAGGCCAAGTACCAGGCGCTGGAGAAATACAGTCGAGACCTGACCCAGATGGCCAGGGAAGGACAGCTCGACCCGGTGATCGGTCGAGAGCAGGAGATCCTGCGAGTGATGGAGGTGCTGGTCCGCCGCACCAAGAACAACCCCGTCCTGATCGGCGAGCCCGGTGTGGGCAAGACCGCCATCGTGGAGGGTCTGGCCCAGCGGATCGCTTCGGGCGAGGTGCCGGAGCCGCTGCAGGGCAAGCGAGTGGTCGCCCTGGACATGGGCTCCATGCTGGCCGGTGCCAAGTATCGGGGCGAGTTCGAGGAGCGGCTGAAGGGGGTCATGGACGAGATCATCCGCCACAAGGGCGAGATCATCGTCTTCATCGACGAGATGCACACCATGGTGGGGGCCGGGGCTGCCGAGGGCGCCCTTGACGCTGCCAACCTGATGAAGCCGGCCCTCTCTCGGGGCGAGCTGCACGTCGTCGGCGCCACCACCCTGGACGAGTACCGGGAGCACGTGGAGCACGACCCCGCCCTGGAGCGACGGTTCGCGCCGATCTACGTGGGGGAGCCCGACCTGGAGGAGACCCTGGCGATCCTGCAGGGGCTGCGGGAGCGATACGAGCGGCACCACGGCCTCAAGATCGAGGACGAGGCGCTGGACGCAGCCGTGAGCCTGTCGGACCGCTACCTGACGGAGCGCTACCTGCCCGACAAGGCCATCGACCTGATGGACGAGGCCGCCAGCAAGGTGCGGCTGCGCCAGTTCGGGGTCGAGATGAAGCCCGAGGAGCAGGAGCTGCGGACCACGATCCGGACCCTGCTCCAGGAGGAGGAAGAGGCCTGGCAGAGCCGGGACTACGAGCGGGCGGCCAGGGCACGCCAGGAGCGGCTGGCCCTGGAGAAGGACGCCGAGGTCCTGGGGGTCGAGTCCCCGCAGGGAACCGTATCGGTAACGGCCAGGGACGTGGCGGAGGTGGTCGGCAACTGGACCGGCATCCCGGCGTCGCAGATCTACGCCGAGGAGGCGGAGAAGCTGCTGCACCTGGAGGAGGCGCTCCACGAGCGGGTGGTGAGCCAGGACGAGGCCATCGTCGCGGTGGCCGACGCCGTCCGGCGGTCGCGCTCGGGTCTGGCGGACCCGCGGCGGCCCATCGGCTCCTTCCTGTTCCTGGGCCCCACGGGTGTGGGCAAGACGGAGCTAGCCAGGGCGCTGGCGGAGTTCCTGTTCAACGACGATGACGCCCTGCTGCGGCTCGACATGAGCGAGTACATGGAGTCCCACACGGTCTCCAGGCTGTTCGGCTCGCCCCCGGGCTACGTGGGCTACGATCAGGGCGGCCAGCTGACCGAGGCCGTCAGGCGGCGCCCCTACCAGGTGGTGCTGTTCGACGAGGTCGAGAAGGCTCACCCGGACGTCTTCAACGCCCTGCTCCAGATCCTGGAGGACGGACGGCTGACCGACGGGCAGGGTCGAACGGTGGACTTCCGCAACACGGTGCTGATCATGACCTCCAACGTGGGGACCGGCAGCGTGGTGATGAAGGGAGGCCAGCTGGGCTTCGCCACCCAGGGTTCGGAGGATGAGTACTCCGGACACGAGGAGAAGGTGAAGACCGAGCTGCTGGGTGCCCTGAAGAGGACCTTCCGACCGGAGTTCCTGAACAGGATCGACGAGATCATCGTCTTCCACAGCCTGGGCCGGGAGCAGCTGGAGCAGATCGTGGAGAAGATGCTGCGCAGCCTGCGAGAGCGGCTGGCGGAGCGCTCCATGACCCTGGAGCTGACCGACTCGGCTCGAGATTGGCTGGTGGAGCACGGCTTCGAACGTAACTACGGTGCCAGGCCGCTGCGCCGGCTGATCCAGCGGGAGATCGAGAACAGCCTGGCCAGGAAGGTGCTGGCCGGGGAGTACCAGGAAGGCGACAAGATCACCGTCGACGTGGAGGAGGGTCATCTCTCC